>CAKPWR010000014.1 GCA_934196725.1 uncultured Prevotella sp. | reverse complement strand
GAACTCTTTCTTTATTGCCTTGAGTAATGCTTGATTTCTCAAAAGCGAGTGCAAAAGTACTAACTATTTTCCATTCCGCCAAATTATTCGGCAAAAAAGTTCGACAAACAGGTCATTTTTAACATCCGTAAACATTTTAAACTTTCAAAAATCCTTTTATACCTTAATATATTTATAAGAAATAAATTCAAAATACAGTTTGGCAATTTCTACTTGTCATTCTCATGATCCTTTTAGCGACAAAAGCGGTTTCTACTGTGATAAAATGCACATAAAAGACAAAAGCTTTGCTCTTTTCAAGAATTATTTGTACTTTTGCACTCAAAAAATAAAATTAGAATAAGCCTATGTTACATATTGCAGAATATTTCCCAATAACTGACCCTACGTTGATATTCTTCGTAGTACTCCTCATCATTCTATTTGCCCCAATCATCATGGGTAAATTAAGAATTCCCCACATCATAGGAATGGTTTTGGCGGGAGTACTGGTCGGTAAATACGGACTCAATATCCTGGAACGAGACTCATCTTTCGAGCTGTTCGGAAAGGTGGGGCTTTATTACATCATGTTCCTAGCCGCCTTGGAAATGGACATGGAAGGCATGAAGAAGAACAAGATGAGACTACTCATTTATGGTCTTCTTACCTGTTTCGTGCCTTTTTTCCTTACATTCGGCATGAGTATCTGGTTACTTCATTATTCCTTCAGGGCTTCCATGCTGCTAAGTTGTATCATGGCATCCAACACCTTGATAGCCTATCCTATCGTGGCACGCTATGGATTGCAACAGAAGCCAAGCGTTACGTTGAGTGTGGGTTCCAGTATGCTTTCACTTTTGATAGCCCTCATCATGCTGGCGGGTCTCGTAGCTTCATTCTCCAAACACGACGGTATCCTTTTCTGGCTATTTTTCGCAGCTAAGTTTGCTGCATATTGCGGATTCATGATATTTCTGATTCCGAGACTAACGCGATGGTTTCTACGCAGATACAGCGATGCCGTAATGCAGTTTATCTTTGTGATGGCGATGCTTTTCATGAGTGCAGCCTTATCCCAGATGGTAGGAATCGAAGGTGTCTTCGGTGCCTTCTTTGCGGGTCTTATATTAAATAGGTATATCCCGCACGTGTCTCCTTTGATGAACCGTCTGGAGTTTACGGGCAATGCACTCTTCATTCCTTACTTCCTGATAGGTGTGGGCATGCTCATCAATGTAGGTTTACTTTTCCAGGGAGGTCATATTCTATGGGTAGTATTCTGCATTGTTTTCTTCGGAACATTAGGAAAAGCCATCGCCGCCTATGCAGCCTGCTTCGGTTTCAGACTGCCCCTGTCGTCTGGTCACATGATGTTTGGTTTAACATCAGCCCATGCCGCCGGCAGTATCGCCATGGTGATGGTGGGCATGAACATCCTCATAGGACCGAATACTTATCTGGTAAACGATGACATGCTGAACGGAGTGGTGATGATGATTCTCTGCACCTGCATCATCTCTTCCCTGCTCACCGACTGGAGTTCACGTAAGATTATCCTCCGCGACAAGGAACTTCCAGATGCAGAAGATGACAAGAAAGCAAGCGATGAGAAGATTCTCATTCCTGTGAAATATCCGGAATATGCAGACAACCTGATGAGCCTTGCTTTCCTGGTAAGAAACCAGAAATTGAACAGAGGACTGGTTTGCCTGAATGTTGTTTATGATGACAATGATATGCGATACAAGCAGGAACAGGGACGCCAGCTTCTTGACCATTGCAGCCAACTTGCGGCAGCCACAGACGTGATGACGCAGACGCAGGTTCGCATCGCAGCCAATATCGCCAACGGCATCAAGCATGCCTTCAACGAGTTCCAATGTTCAGAAATCATTATCGGCATGCACATGCATCCTGAGGTTTCACCTAAGTTCTGGGGAGAATTCCATCAGAGTCTGTTCAACGGACTGAGCCGTCAGATTATCATGGCGCGCATCAAGCAACCGCTCAATACCCTGCGTCGCATAGAAGTGGCAGTACCGTCCAGAGCTGAGTTCGAACCAGGTTTCTACAGATGGGTAGAACGACTTGCCCGCCTAGCAGGCAATCTGGATTGCCGTATCCAATTCCACGGTCGCGAGGAAACCCTGGCACTCATCAATGAATATATCACCAACCGTCATCATGAAGTACGTGCAGACTACACCCTGATGAATCATTGGAACGAGATGCCTCGAATAGCTTCCCAGATAGCGGAAGATCACATGCTGGTGATTATCACAGCCCGTAAGGGAACTGTATCTCACAAGACAGCTCTCGAACGCTTACCGGAAGAAATCACCCGCTTCTTCCTGGGTACCAATCTGATGATTATCTTCCCAGACCAGCATGGAGACTCCTCTGGCAATAATCTGACATTCGCCGAACCTCAACATCAGGAGGAAATTAGTGCTTATGTCGCATTTAACCAATGGATTAAAAAGAGATTCAGAAAATAATCCAAGATATTCCAACAATAATAAAGGTCGCCACAATTTTGGCGACCTTTATTGTTATCAAATAGTTTATTAAGTATTCTTATCAAACAGTTTATTTCGTATTCAGAACCAGCTTTCTGGCTTTCATCTTTTCACCAGCTACCGAAAGTTCTATCTTTCCAGGTTTATCACCGGCTCTCAATATCACGAGGGCGGAACCCTGGAAGAGATTGCGCTGAATGGTCTTCTCCAACTGGGTCTTTCCGATATGAAGTTCATCAGAAGCGATATTTCCATTATCCACCGCCACGATATTCGCATCGCCCTTTACGGCGAAAGTCAACTTGTCGAATGCCTTGGCATCCTTCACGTTCAGCACTCTTCTGCCCTTCTTATCTACGGCATAGATGCGAACATGCATCAGATCCTTACCATCAGCATGCCAGGTCTCTACGTCCGGAACCAGCTTCAGAGCCACAGCCTCGCCCGTGGTTTCTATCTGATGGCGAGCCACCACCTTACCGTTCTTCTTAGCCACGGCCACCAAAGTACCTGGAGCATAGGCGACGTTGTCCCACTTGATGCGAGCACGGAGCTTAGGGTCGTTACTGTTCTTCTTCACACCCAGACTCTTGCCGTTCAGGAAGAGTACCACCTCGTCGCCATTGGTATAGGTATAGAGCGAAACCTTCTCGCCAGCCTCACGGTTCCAGTTTTCAGAAAGCTTTCCGGCAGAAACATTGATGCCATTCCACTGGATGTTGCCACCCGACTTTTCGATGACTCCGATATGCACGACAGGCTCTTCGCTAAACATACTCTTCACGAAGTAGGCATCAGGCTTTGGCTGAAGAGAAAGGTCGAACACACCCTGGTTCCAACCCTTAATCGGCCATCCCATGCTCTCGCCCAGGTAATCGATGGCGCCCCAATAGGCAAGACCTATCACCTTGTCGAGATCCATCTCGTAGAAGTTTGGTCCCATGGCAGCCACACTCGCCTCACTCTGATAGAATGTTTTCTCCGGATAGCGCTTGCTGTCACCAGGGAAGTACATGTAGCGGTAGTTATATGAGTTCACCTCTGTCTCTATTGCCAGATCGGCAGGAATGGAATCCGTCTCCAGGTTTCGATAGCGCGGATGCATCGCCACGGTGGTGAGTCGGGTATCGTCATAACGGTGCAGCAACTCCTTCTGGAGCTTATAGGCCGTAACGCCCCAATCGTTGAAAGGCAGGTTGCTATACTGCTGCAACTCATTTCCCAAGCTCCACATCACCACCGAAGGATGGTTTCTGTCTCGCTTCACCCACTCAGGAACATCCTTCTGCCAGAGACTCTCCCAATCCACTCTGCCACCGGCATACTGGGTGAGCCACTTGTCGTAAAGTTCATCCACCACCAGGATGCCATACTTATCACAGAGTTTCAGGAAGTCCTCGCTGTATGGATTATGAGAGGTGCGGATATGGTTCATTCCGAATTCCTTCATCAGTTTCAATCGCTTCTCGATGGCACGCGGATAGGCTGCAGCACCCAGGGCACCGAGGGTATGATGGTTAGCATAGCCCTTGAGGAGTACCTTCTTGCCATTCACCAGCAAGCCCTTCTGCGGAACGATTTCGATGGTACGAACACCAAACGGCTCCTTAATCTGGTCGGCGATATTGCCCTCGCTATCATAAAGCGTCACCTCGGCAGTATATAAATAAGGTGAATCCGGCGACCACAACTTGGCATTCTCCAAAGAGATACTTGGCAATTCATACTCTCTGTCTCTCCACTTGGCATTGAAGTGGATGTCGTTCTTCTGCTCAGCCACCACCTTGCCATCGGCATCGAGGATGCGAACGCCCACCGGCATCTTGGCAGCCGTCTGTCCCTTAGCCACCTTCTGCTGGTTGATGATTTCCGCCTTGATCTTCACCTCCTTGTTGCCCTGTGTACGGATAAAGAGCGGATGGCGAGGGAAGAACAGATCCTTGCTGGTAACGATGAGGTTGACATCACGATAGAGACCGGCACCCGTAAACCAACGGGAGTTGCTTGGATTTTGCGTATCCGCCTTGACTGCGATTTCGTTAGGCTGTCCCCATTTCAAGAGTTTGCTTAAATCGATGTCGAAGCCCAGGTATCCATAGTCGGTACCACCGATTCGCTTACCGTTCAGATAGACATCGCCCACCAGCATGATACCCTGGAAGTCGAGCACGATTCGCTTTCCCTTCCATTCATCCTTAGGCGTAAGCTCATAACGATACCAGCCGATGCCCATCTCCTTGAATCCACGGGAACTCAATCGACTGCGCACATTGCTGCCCGCATCGCTATTGTCAGGTCGCTCGCTGGCATCCGGAGCCACCCAATCCTGTCCTATCAGGAAATCATGTGGCAGATTCACCACATCATCCCCGCTCTGGGTTGATTTCAACTCTGAGATATTCTTCACATCACCTCGATGGAACTGCCATCCCTGGTTGATGCTGATGGTATCGCGAACCGCCGCATCAGCCGAAAGGGTTCCCACCAAAGGCAAACCGCCCAGCAGCAACGAGGCGAAAAGTATTGTCTTTTTATTCATTCCAAATTCATTTTATATGAGATTTGAAGCATAAGAACTAATCATAAAGTTCAATGTTCAAAGCTCAAAGTTCAATGTTTAAAGTATTAATTTCCGTCTGGCTTGGTCACATCCTGGTTTACGGATGGATACCATACGAACTTGTTGAAATCATCTGGCTGCGCAGGATTGAAGTCCTTCCAGTCAGCACGAAGATACTTCACGATAGGCAGATTGAGCTGCTTCATGCCCATCACTACCATCTTAGCCACCTCGTAGGCACCGTATGGATTGAAGTGGGTGTTATCCTCCAAAGCCTTAGGCTGGTTTGGATAAGTATTTGCCGGATAGTGAACCAGCGACTTCTTACTGTTCTCGTAACCCAAGGTCTCGAAGAAAGTGCGGGTCATATCGTGAAGTTCGATAACCGGAACACCCTCTCTTTTCGCCACAGCTCTCATGGCATCAGGATAATCCTTATGAGTCTCCTGAATCTTGCTATGGGTAGCCTTATCGAAGAAGCGTCGCTGGGTAGGAGTTACAAAGATGATGTTGCCACCCTTCTTGCGGACCTCGTCGATGAACTTCTTCAGATTGAAAGAGAAATTATACCAGGCACCACTGCCCGCAGACTTCTCCTTCTGGTCGTTATGACCGAACTCACAAATCACATAGTCGCCCTTCTTCATCATCGCCAACACCTTGTCCAGGCGGTTGGAGGCAAGGAAGGAACCGGCAGTCAATCCGCTCTCGGCATGGTTTGAGATAGCCACCTCAGGCCCAAACCAGCGGGTCACCATCTGTCCCCATGAAGCGTATGGCTCCGTAAACTGGTCAACTACCGTAGAGTTGCCACAAAGGAACACGGTGGTGGTCTCTGCCGAAGCAGGCTCCACCTTGATGCTCTTCACCGCAGGGGCAGCACCTGTAAACTCCAGGGTCAATTTCTCATCCCAGGTTAAGTAATCCTTCTCGCGAGGCTTGATTCTCACTTTCATTTTTTCATTGATATAAGGGCTGCGCTTGTTCACGATGAAAGAGTAAGTCTTGAACTCACCCTTCTTGGTGCTCACCTCGTCGAGCATCAAACGACGGTTCTCTGCACGAACTACGGTCTTGCCCGCCTTCTTCCTGGAACCAAGCACCACGGTCACCTTATAGTTGCCATCTGCCACCTTCACGGAATAGAAGAAAGGCGCATTGCTCTTTGCCTTTGGAGCAGCCAAGATGTCATATCCCTGGCCCTTTTCAGCGGAATAAACAGGCTGTGCCTTCAACATATCAATATCAAAAGTTTGGGCATTGGCAGCTACAGAAGAAGCCAGCACCAGCAGACTGGTGAATAAAAAATTTCTTGTCTTCATTTTGTTTATCGAATCCTAATTTATTATTGTTATGGTTATTATTAAATTCGAGGGCAAAGATACGAAAAAAGACACTATGTTTTTTATGCTTTTTGTCCTTCTAATCTGAATATAGTTCAAAAACGCTTTTTTATAACTATTTTTGCAAGGTAATACCCATCAATCCAATAACCACTTCATTACTGAGCGCCCTCAAAGTCAAACGCTTCAATTTCTTCTTTCCGTCCAACGGCATATCGAGCAATATCGCAGCTCCACCATCTATCTCAGCCACAGCTTTCTTGAAACCCGGCACATCAGCCATGTTTCTGTTGACTTCCAGATGAAGATCATGGAAGAGATGACGACTCACCTTGCCCGATGCCAGACCTATGCGATAAGGACGAAGTTCCGGCTGCGGGAAGGCAGTGGCATTCTCCAGAAAATCCTGCTCTATCGGACACCAGTTAACCGGTGGAGTCAGCATCAGTTCATCCCTGGTTCCATCAGCATATTCTACTCTTACCACCGCATTTTCTATAGCATACTGCATCGGATTGGTAGAACCTGCCATCAGGAGATAAGCATGAGAAGCCTTGCCCTTCAACATGACGGAGATGCTATCCGGATAGTTGTCCCAGAGAGAAGTATAGGCGATATTCCTGCCTTCCTTTGGAGAACGGAACGGTAAATCGTCATCTATTTTCGCCATGAACACCCCGTCCTTGATAAGACTTCTGAACTTCGTATCATCGATGTTTGCCGTTTTCTTGGTAGAACACCAGTCGCCGATGCCCTGGGTTGGCACACAGAGTGTAGTATATGGCGAACGAGGCGAGAGATACAGGTTCTTGAAGATGTCGCTTACGTTTGCATTAAACGCCTTGTCCATGTTCACCCATCGGCACTCTTCCGGCTTCAGCTCGTCAAAGTCGTTGCCCACGCCCTTGGTAGAAGCCCAGACATCCACCGATTGCTCTGCGATACTTTCCGCCAACGTATATTTCCCATCCAACGTTCTTTTCTCTTCTTCCTCAAACTTGACCACCGGCAATTCGATATGCTGTACCTTTTCGGTAGAGAAAGCAGTATCCAGATACTTTCCTTCTCCCATATTCTGACGAATCACAATCTTCAAAGGCTGCTTGAAATTCTGTTTGATATCGAAAATCTCCTTCCCGTTCACCCGCTTGAACGAATAATCGAGATAAGGAGTATGCACCGAAGCACTATCCCAGGCTGCAGGGAATCCCGGACGGATGATGCACTCACCCTCCAAAGCGTTAGGCGTTATACCATACAAACCTTGGATAAGGGCACGGGACGAAATGCCGGTAACATCGGCAAAATCACGATAGCCTTCACCTGTGGCAACATCCATCTTCGATAACTGTCCGAAGTTGGCAGGACTTGAACCAAGATACATGAAATCGAGGATATTTGCCTTCAGCAACTGATAAGCCTCTTCCGTTCTGCCCGCCTGGTAGTAAGCCAGAACGGTATGCATCACTTCAGCCATTGCCACATTGTTGATGCTCCATTCGTAAGGAGCCCAATCAGAAGTGCTCAGGGTCTGATATTCCACCTTATTATATATATAAGGGATATGCGGAATATGCCGGTCGATATATCGGGTTGCCCGATAGTTCTGTTCAGGAGTTCCTGCCCCACAGTCTATCGGGGTATAGATGCTCCAGAGCGCCGCATCGCGATGCACACGCTTCAGTCCCATGAAGTCCTGATATTCCGCCCAATGTCCGGCATCCTTCAGCCATAATCTTTCGTTCATGGCTTTCAGAATCCTATCGGCTTCCTCCTGATAAGGTTGCGGATTCTCACCGATGATTCCGGCGATGCGAGCTGCCAGAAGATTAGCCCGATAGTTATAGGCGGAAGAATGGGTCACGGCACCACTGTTGTATTGCAGGGCATCACTTGCCCAGATACAGCAATAGGCATCATAAAGACCATCGTTGTCGGGATCCCAAGCCTGCTTCTCCCAAGCCAGATGACGCTGGATGACTGGCCACATCTTGCGCATATAAGCCGTATCTGCATCAAACTGGAAGTGCCAAAGCAGTTCATCTATATAAACCAGGTTCATGTCATAATGATGGAACTGATGATTCTTCTCCGGATTTCTGCAGACATAACCGTTGCTATACATAGGAGTACCCCATTTGTAGGTTCCGCGAGCCAGGTTGTTCTTTTCGTCCATGAGGTGCGGTTCGGTAACAGGCACAGCGGTTACCTGACTTTTGGCATAGGCTTCGAAGTGGATGCGCTGTCTATCCTGCATGCCGAGGAAATCGCCCATATAGGCACCTCTCCACCCTGGCAGCGACATGCGCCAGCCCACAGCCCCATGCTGCCACACCTTACCGTCCCAAGCTCCATCAGCAGCCATCACCAAAGCTCCTCCAACCGTATTGAGATAGGCATCAGGAGTCTTGAAGACCACGGAAGAAGCCAGCTTGTTTCTCCACGTCTCAGCAGCATCAAACCGTGGCTGCATCTGGGCATTTTCTGCCGTAGAAAGTCCATTTGCTCCATCTATAGAGAAATAGAAGATTTGCTCCGAAGAAGAGGATGAACGGGAAGAATGAGCAGCAGGAAGAGATTTCGAAACCGCTCCCAGAACAGCCGTCTGCGATATTGCAGGCTCAAAGGTTCCCGGCTTTAGGAAGCTTCCAATGTCGCCCGAACGTGTAGGTTTAGGCACAGCGGTTTCGCTCAGTACCGCCTCTACTTTCATTTTTCCTGCCCCGAATCCACGAGCCGTAAAACGCCAGATGGCACCTTCTGCATCGGGGAAAGCCAAGAGAGAAACAATCAACTCTCCCTTATCCCATCGCTTGTCTTTCAAGAGATAGTCACGACGTCCTGCTTCATAACTCGCCTTGCAATATTCAGCTTCATCGAGCCACATCGTCTGTTCCCCATCCGAAATTCGGAATCGGATATTGCCCGTCTGGTTTTTCTTGTAAGTAGCAAAGATAGGACGGTCGCTGGTCTCCACTCGCCATTCTGCCGTACTCCCATAAAGAGCACGGGTATAGCGATTGTTACCATTCACACAAACAAAGGCATTGCCTTCCGGATAATAGGAGGATTGACGGACAACCTCCGCAGAAACCATCGGCAAAACCATGTTCGCCATCAATCCCAAGATTGCTATTTGCTTCATATTATTTTTTATTTAAGATACTTCGCCAAAGGACTCTTCATTTTCTTCAAGCCCTTAGCCACACACTTGGCATTGTGCTGGGCACCCTTCAGACTGGTGTGGGTATGATCTTTCTTGTAATAAGCCTTCACCTTCTCCTTCCCTATCTTATCGTAAGAATCAGCAGCGATGTTGTGGAGATCGAGGAAGGCAACACCAGTCTCATCTACCACCTCACGATACCACTTGCCGTAGGTGTCGTTACGGCGCTCCATCTTGCCATGAGGCCACTCGTTGCGAGGAGTCAGCGAAACGAGGATTGGGGTAGCACCCTTCTCACGCACATCCTGGATAAACTTCTTCAGGTACCATCCGAAAGAATAAACCACCTCATACTGCTTGCTCTCTTCCATCTGATAAACATGACAGGTATCCTTGGCACAAGGAATGGAACCACGCATCTTCTTATCAGTCATAGAACAGATGTCGTTATGACCGAACTCGATAAGCACGTAATCGCCTGGCTGAAGACTGTTATACACCTTCTCCCATCTTCCTTCATTAAGATAAGAACGGGAACTGCGACCAGCCTTGGCTGCATTTACGCAGGTAATCTTCTTTGGGTTGAAGATGGTGTAAGCCTGAGAGCCCCAGCCCCACATGCCGTCTTCTTCCTTATCGGCATTCTTCACGGTACTGTCGCCTGTGAAGAAGACAACAGGTTTGCCCGGCTCACGCTTGAAATTCTCTACAGGCAAAGCCACATTGATCATCATCGCCTGCAATGGAGCCAGACTTGGGTCCTTGCTCTCAGCCAATCCCTCGGCTGCCGAACGGGCATTCATCATCGCTCCGAAACGGGAAGTGTGGATATGGTCGGTGAAGAAATGATACTTCTCCTTCCAATGACCATAGCTGTCGAGCTTGGCTGCAGAAATCTCGTTCAAATCTACGAAAGGAACGCCTTCCTGTTCAGCCACCTGCTTTGCCCACAAGCCGAAAGTCTTGTTGACACGAACTATCTTATCATTCTCATCGTAGGCATCACGTGGAGTCAACGACATCAGGATAGGATGAGCACCCAGCGCCTTACAGTCGTTGATGTATTTGCGCATGTATTCACCGTAAGTATAAACGGTCTCCTTCACACCCGTCTCCTTGATGGTGACATTGAGCGAATCCTTGCCGATGCCAGGGATGCTGGCACGGGCTCTGCCGCTATCGTATGGACCATTGTCGTTATGACCGATGGAGATGATTACCCAGTCGCCTGCCTTGATGCCCTTGCGCACATCCGGCCACAGACGGTTGTAGAAAGTACGGCTGCTCATACCTCCGAGCGCCTGGTTCTCTACCGTAATCTTGTTGGCATCAAAGAACTCGTGCTCGTAGTATCCCCAGCCCCACTGACCGTTGTTTCCATTACCCAGGGTACCATTGCGCATGGTAGAGTTACCTATCAGGAAGAGCACCGGGTTGTTGCCCTTTCTGCTGGTTCCCGGCTGGATTCGTGCGGTCATCGCCTTGTTCAGACTGTCCGCAGTATTGTCGATAACCTTGTTGACATCTTCCATTGGTTTTGCCACCTGGGCAAAAGAAGCTGTTGTTGCCGCCATCAATGAAATGGCGAATAATATTCTTTTCATTAGCTACGTTTTTTTATCAAATTATTATCGTTATATTATATACAAGAGATTTCTTCACTCTTCGTTCTTCACTCTTCACTTAATCCTCTCTGCATGATCAGGCAGATAATATCCCAGATGTGGAGGCTGATTATATCCCACATTCTGCCAAGCCACTCCCATACGATAGATATGATCGTGCATCAGGGTTGGAACCCGATATTCGGTAGGGATATTGGTGGTGAAGATATTGAGATGCGAGGCATCGCTCTCATCCCAATAGATGACTTCCTCTCGCCAATCACCAAAGAGGTCAGCCTGGAGATTAGGGGTTGCCTTCGACCAGTTGCAGCTTACCGAGTTTCCCATCTCGTAGAGCTGTTTGCCATTGCTCAAAGGCAAGGCCACCGCCTCGCTGCCGTTCCATTTCTGGAGATAAGGAGGGAAATGAGGAGGACGACCGTTTGCCAGAAGTTCATCCTGCAAGTCGCCATCCCAATAGATTCGGAAGTTCATCGCCGGCATTCCGGATACAGCCCTGAAACTCGTTTTCTCATTACTTCTGAAATAATCAGCATCATGATTCTTCTTATAGGAGAAAGATGTCTCTGCCGAAACAGGCTTACCCTTGATGTCTCTTACAACAGGAGCATCCGAACACCAAAGTTCATATCCCCGATGCTTGGCATCGATATCTGCAGCCACTCCTCTTCCGGTATCATCCTTATCGAGCGTACGGAACAGGATTTCACCTGTTCTCGCATCCCGCAGATCAGAACCGTATGGATATTCTTCGTGTACCATATAATATTCCAATCCCGGTCTTTCGGGATCCAAATCAGCAAGATGCTGTGCATCGCCATGTCCCAATCCGGTAGAATACAACAAGGTTCCATCATGGTTGATAGCTGCCGAACCGTATGTAATCTCGTCACATCCATCCCCATCCACATCGCCTACAGCCAGACTGTGCGCTCCCTGGGCATAGGCTGTTGCCTTACATCCATGAGCTTCCTTCAGTACCTTCCCATCGGCATCAGTCACCTTCCAGTCGTTTGGAGTAATCGAAGCATGGAGCCATTTGGTCTTGAGCTCCTTCCCGTCGAAATCTACCGCCCAGAGATAAGAGCGGGTATAATAGCCACGGCACATCACGGCACTCGGCTTCTTGTCGGCACCCTCCAGGAAAGCCACACCAGCCAGGTATCGCTCGCCACGGTTGCCATAGTTGTCCTTATCGCCCCATACAGAAGAGTAGGCAGGAAATCCGTTTTCCAGATGCTCTCCCTCCTCCACCTGCCTGCCGGTACCGAAGGCACGATTGGGCTGATACCAGATGGTATGCTTCGCCTTTCCGGTTTCACCATTAAAGACAGTAAGCAGTTCGGGACCTGTCATAATGCGACCTCGCGAATTGCGATAGTCGGCATGGTTGTCGATGGAGCTGATTCCGTCATCCGTAGCCGCATCGCTCACAAACTTTCCCTTGGCATCTACCGACCCTGCCGAAGTCTTGCAGACCATTTCCGCCTTTCCGTCACCGTCGAAATCATAGACCAGGAACTGGGTATAGTGAGCACCGGCACGGATATTCTTACCAAGATTGATGCGCCAGAGTTGGGTTCCATCCAGCTTGTAGCAGTCTAAGATAACCTCTCCCGTATAGCCGTCATGCGAATTGTCATGGGCATTGGTTGGGTCCCATTTCAGGATGATTTCATATTCTCCGTCTCCATCCACATCGCCCACGCTACAGTCGTTGGGAGTATATTCGTAGGATTTTCCATCGGGAGTAACACCACCGGCAGGACGGTTGATGAGCAGCGAGCGATAGAGATTGTTCCATGGCTTTATCACCTTCGAAACTTCTCTTTCAGCCGGAGCATCCATCCTGGGTTCGTTCTGATAAGTGATGATGCGATAGGTATTGGCAGAAGAACCTTTCGGATCTGTATAATTGGTCAGCTTCATCTGATGGGCGATAATTTTCCCATCCCTTTCTATATCGAAGCATACGTTCTTGCTGTCCGTACCCAGCAATCGCCAGCTGAGGAAGACGCCTTTACCTTGAGCAGGTAAAGCCACCAACCCACGGTCAAGATGTTCCATTTGAGAAATGGAAGATTTTTGAGCATAAACTGTTTGATTGGGTAAATGTGATAAGCCCAACCCAAACAAAAATATATATTTTAGCGTATTAGTCATATCCATTAAGATGCTAGCATTTTTTATTATTTTGCAAAAGTAGAAAAAAGGATAGAATCATTCCTTCATTATTTGTTTATTTGACTATAGTTTTTGGGCAGGATGTCTAAAAAAGAAAGGTATACTCTACAGAGAGAATATACCTTTCATTTATAATATATAAGGAGGAGTAACACTCTATCTGAGTGTTACCTTCATACCACCTTGTGATGTACGAATAATATATGTGCCTGTTGCAAGACCGCGACTCTTCAGGTCGTTCATCAACGAAGCCTTTGTAGTCTGCATAGTTGTCACCTTAAATCCTGAAAGGGTGTAAACATCAGCCTTGAATGTACCAGCACCCAGGATTTCTTCTATACCAGTAGTATTGATGACATATACAACACCTTCGGAGAGGAACTTGGAAGTATCCCAACCCATTCCTGTAGGAAGCTGCTGCAGATCAAAGGTAGGATTACCAGTAATACTACCAGCACAGTCGATAATGCGAACATAGTCGCCAACAGCAGGAGTCCATGTATTCTTATAGGTAACATAGATTGTACCATTCAGAACAGCATTTCCACCAACCTTCAAGAATGCCCAAGCTGGGGTTGTAGCACCAGTCACCACATTGACAGCAAGCGAATCAGCCTTGGTCTTATTGACATAGATGGCAGAACCTTCAGAAGCGTTCAGATTATTCTTGATGGTTATGAAACCAACATTATTAGTCTGAGATGCAGCTGCATTGTTACCTGCACGCAAGATACCACCAGCCAAGAGATTCACCCCATATACATAACCCTGTCCACGAAGTTCACCTGCATCCTGCACATAGAGAACTGTTGGAGAAGTCATAGAAGAGGTAGCAGCAGCCTTGTTCAGTTTCACTGCACCATCTACAATCTTCAAAGACTTGGCGTTGGCAAGAACATTCTCATTAGAGATAGTCCATACGCCGGTACCGTTCTTCACCACATTACTACCATTGATAGAACCCTTGAACTCGAAGTTAGTATTCTTTCCACCAACGGTCAATGTATTGGTTCCTGAACCGAAGTTACCACCATTACTGATGTAACCACTACCGGTCAAGGCTCCAATAGCAAAGTTCTTGCCGTTTGTACAGAACGCATAGTCCTTGGTAAAGCGAGCATCTACATTCAAGGTTGCCAAAGGCATACCCTTGGTATTATTGAAGTCAAACACTGGCTCATACGAGTTCTTGTTACCACGCTTGGCATTGATGGTTCCCTCGAACTTACTCCAATCGCCCTTAAACTGGCAACGTACCCAGGTAGCATAGATATCGATGGTTCCAGCACCGGTCAACTTACCAGTATAATCACAACGACCGTCAGGATACCAGATACCCGACTTGCCCTTAGGAACTTCGATATTTACATTATCAGAGTTGCTGCTATAGATGCTATTGCTAGCCTGCAAAACAACCTTGCTGCCATTCATCACTACAGTCTTTCCTGCGAAATGAGCATCCTGGAAGTCATAGACGGTACCCTGATTGATATAAAGTGCATCATAGTCAGCATTACAATTCAGCTGCAAAGTACCTGTTCCTGCCTTATAGAGATTACGCTCCTTACCAGCATTAGACTTTGTGATGCCACCATTCAGAATCAGAGTTCCTGTAGTATTGAGCACACCACCGTTCTCTCCAATAACGATAGGATGAGAAGCTGTCATACCTGCAACAGTCTTCAGAGTACCATTATTACTCAAAGTAATGGTATTATCCGCAGCACCTAAAGATCCAAACTCCAAGCCTTCCTTATTGGCAAGCGTAGATGGAACCAAAGTACCACCCATGATGTTTGTACCACCATTATACTTATTGGTATTCTTGATATTTACGGTTCCAGTACCGGCTACGTTCAAAGATCCTTCGCCCATGATAGCTCCGTTACCCGAAAGGTTATAAGTCTTCTTGTCATTCTTGAAGAAGACATTACCAGGAGTCACATCCTCTGCGATAGTAACATCAGTTGTTGTTGCATCATCATTGAACGTCAACTCATCACCCGTAACAAACAACTTGTCAGAAGAACTGAAGTTCTGGGTTGTCATCAAGTCCCAGACAGAACCATTAGCACCTGTCCAGACACTGTTCTCTCCAGTACGGACATCAGATATTGTCAAGATAATCTTGCCATTCTTATAATCCAAGCTATACTTATGTCCTGTAAGTCCCTCTACAGTAACGTCAGAAAGATTGCCTGTCAGTTCGCCCACCTCAGCCAAGGTATAAGTTCCCGATACAGGAACAGCAGTAAACTCAAAGACTGGAGCGCTATACTGTGGACCATTTTCCCAAGTCTTCTTCTCGATGCTCATCTTGCCAGCTACCAACTTATCAACGTTGCCATCCTTGGCATCGAATACGACACGTGCGCCGAAGCCCAGGTCGAGCGAAGAAGTGGTCAATGTTCCGATATTCTCCTTGCCTCCAGGACGAATCACAGAACCATAATCTGCCTTGATTCCACCCTTGAAGTTACCGCCGTTAGAGTTCAGCTCCGCAAAGCGATTGAGCCATACAGGACTGCTCTCCATGATGCCGTCAAACTGCAAGGTACCAGCCCAGACATCCGTCTTACCGGTATAAGTCTGCGTAACAGTTGGAAGAACCAGAGTTCCATCACCCTGTTTAACCAGACGCATACTACCCGCAAAGGCGCCACCGGTCAAGGTATGGGTATAATAGGTATACTTGATTTCCGTATCCTTCGTCTTGCATTCACTCGCAGCCGTACCCTGCACCCAAGATGGAGCATTATCAGTAAAGATAGCAGGAGCAGCACCGTTTGCTACGCTTACGGTAGCATCGCCAGTTGTAGAAAGAAGAGCATGTTTACCATCCAAAGACTTGGAGATAGAAGAAGTAACCTCTTCACGTCCTGTTGTTGTAAGAGGTGGAGGTGCTATGGTGATACCTTCCAATTCGCCAAGGAAGTAAGATGCGTGAGGTGGCTGATTGTAGCCGCAAGGCTGCCATACCATACCATTGCGATACTGATGATCATACCACAAAGAGTAGTTACGCCACTTGGTTGGCTCTGTTGTGGTATAGATACGGATATTGTTATCAGCAGTACGCTCTATCACTTCCTCACGCCAGTCACCGAAGATATCACCCTGATAGCAAGGTGTAGCCTTGGTACTGTTGTTAGAATAGGCACCTTCCATCTTGGCGATTCTTCCTACTCCCGGTTTGGTTACCTCAGTTTCATTGAAGCACTCCTCCAGAAGGTCGCCATCCCAATAGATGCGGAAGTTCATGCTAAGTCCGTTTGTATTGGTACTCACATGGTTATTTGTAACCGTAGAGATAGGAGTATCGTGTGCACTATGACCTACAGCTCCAGGGAAATCATTATAGAAATTACCAGCCAGACAACGTCCGTCATCGTTGGTATCAGTCTTTCTGTAATATATCTTGCTGGTTGTAGCATCACGATAGTTGTTGGATGGATTATCCTCATTACAAGCAAACATCTCCTGACCATGGATATAAGGATTGAAATCTCCTATATGCTGGGCATCACCATGACCGAGACCTGTAGTAGAAAGTCCCATTCCGTTATCGTCGATCACCATAGAACCCCATACGATTTCATCACGACCATCCCAATCCACATCGGCAATGACATAGTTGTGATAGCCCTGACCATACCAAGGAGAACCAGGCTGATTATTGGTCCACTTCCAGCGGACCTTCAGTTCGTGAGTTTGTGGATCCACATCGTATGCGATGAACTTATGGCGGGTATAGATACCACGTCCCAGGAAGATGCTAGGATGCTTGCCATCCAGATAAGGAGCACCGAAGAAGTACTTGCTGCTGCGATGACCATATCCGTCACCCCAAGCTGCCTTCAAATCTTTCTCTCCATCTTCCAGGCGCTTCAAAGGGAAATCAACACACTGGTATGGTTTTCCGGTAGCACCTTCGCAATACCAGAGGAATTCCTTTCCATAATGAGTAAACCATTCTACGGAACCAGAAGATTTAGGCTCACGGTAGTTGGTCCAGGAAGTACCATTCTTACCATCAGCACCGATGGTATAGGTAGTGCCATCCGCCATGTGGACGGTAGAACCTTCTTCCAGTCGCATCACAACCTCAGCCTTTCCGTCCATATCCCAGTCGTAGCCTACGATATTCTGCTCGTTGTTCTGGAAGTCACCCATGTTAGGACCACAGTTCACCCACCAGAGCACGGTACCATCCTGCTTCAGGCAAGCCAGCATGGAATACTCCTTCGTTTCCACACCGTTGATGGTTGGTCCATTCTTTGGATAGAGCTGTTCACCCTCCTCCTTATTGGTGAACTTCATCAGGATTTCCACCTCGCCGTCACCATCCACATCGGCGCAGCAGGCATCGTTCGGAATATAAGTTGCCTTGAGCGATTTATCATGCAGAATCTTGATTTCCTTATAGTTGCTGGCAAACACAGAAGCTGTCTTGGATTCCTTCTGCTCAACCCCACCTACTACCGCCTTTACGGTATATTTACTGCCCGTAGAGCCGGAAGCATCTGTAAAATTGGAAACATCAAGAGGTTCTGAGTTAACTTTCGCACCATCCCGATAGAGATTGTACTTCACGTCATAATATTCATCCGCCTGGATACGCCATGAGCAGTAGACGCCCTTGGTGGTTTGTACAGCCACCAATCCACGATCCAGCCTGTCGGTAAATCTCTGGGCATTGGCACCCATGCTTACCAACATAGCCAAAGCAGATGTTGCAAGTAATTTTTTGTTCATATAATTACTGGTTTAATGTTGATTATTAATTGATGTGGCAAAATTACTCATAAAAAATGAAGCTACGTCCATAAAATCTGATTTATTACTATATTTTTTGAGATTTTTTTCAGATAGAATAAAAAAATCGGAGCAAAGCATAAACTTTGCCCCGATTAAAATATTCTATATAAAACTAGAACTCATTCCTGTAAATAGGAAGATTCCTATTACTTGATCTGAGCACCAGCAACAGAGAATGTCTTGTCACCCTTAACGATTACGAGACCATTCTTTGTCATCATCTTCTTGACTGCAGGAGTTGAAACCTCAGCAGCGTTTACAGAAGAGATACCAGATGTACCAGGAGTAAAGCCCTTGTAGGTCAAAACCTTTACGTCGCAGATAGCTGTATCATAACGATAGAGGTTGTATGGCTCACCAGCTACGCAAACAGTAGTAGCGTTGCAATCACCCTTGTCAGGACGGTCGTAACCACCACGAGTGTGAACGATGTAGAAGTTTGGCTTGCTAGCATCGTCAGAAGTATACTTAGCATCGAGAGTTACAGGAGCATTTGTGATAGCTGTATTGTAGTAAACGATACCCTCGTTAGGGAAGATACCCCATGCAGAAGCAACATACTTAGAATTAGCGAGCAAATCTTCTGTTGGAGCCAGAGGAGCGAATGCTGTTGTTGCATCCTCAGGAACCTGAACATTCCACTTAGCGTCATCAGTACCGATAGATGTACCAGGATAGAAACCGAAACCTTCCTTTACAGAAGCATATTCTGTACCATCAGCCCATACAGAAGCATTACCATTAGCATCATAACCATACTTCTGGTCAGAGTAGATACGATCCCAGTGTGACTTGTTGGCATTATCAACAATCTCTGTTACTGTGAAGCCTGGCTTAGAAGCATCACAATCTGCCTTTGACCAAGCATAGTTCTTTGTCTCAGCTACAATATATTCAGCATTGTTATTCTGGACAACAGTCTCTGATGGCAAATACCAAGGATCAGGGTGTGTACCATCGTAAGCATAGAGCTCGAGAGTACCAGCCTCTGCCATCTTGACAACCTCGCCAGTCATAGCATCCTCCTTAGAAGCAATCACATCACCAGCAGCATTCTTTACTACATAGTTGATAGTAACAGTTGGCTTAAGGAGTGTATTTGAGTTATCAACAGAGATGGTATATTCCTTTGCGAAACCTTCCTCTACGTTTGTGATAGTAGCTACAGGAGTAGGCATAGTGATAGCCTCACATGTAACAGGAACAACAACATCCTGTGACTTAGCTTCATTTTCATCAAGCACAGTCCACATCTTCAAATCACCAGGCTTTGAACAGTAAATGATCTTTGAACCGAGATAATCCTCGTTAGTCTCAAATTCACGTGTATCCTTTGCCTCTTCGTAAGTTACGGTATACTCTTCGCCATCAACATACTCTGTACCATCAGCAGCTGTAGCATTACCAAGCTGGATCCAGTGGAGTGTATTACCCTCAGCGAAGTTTACATAGTAGTCACGCTCTGTAAGACGAGCAGCGAGCAGGTCAGCATTTGGCTCTGTTGCGAAAGGACCTTCAGCAGCATAGCAGAGACCGATGTTAGAGAGCTGGTGTGTAGAAGTACCGTTCATACCGAATACGAAGATACCGGCACGATTCTCTTCGCAAACATACTTATGAACACCTGTCTTCAATACAGTACCTTCAGCATCTGCGATGGTATAGGTAGCTGTCTTCTCAGCTGTATTGATTTCTACAGCAAACTTGTAAGTCTTCTGGCTTGAGATGGTAAGAGTTTCCTCTGTTGTCTGATTCCAGTCGTTCTTAGCTGTTGGCTCCTCGTTAATCCAGATAGTGAAGTCACCATTAGCAGCAGCAGGCTTCTCACCTACTCTCCAGCGGAAGAAGTAATCATCACCCTCATTCACCTTGTACCAGTGATAGTTGTGAGTGCTTACACGGTTGTCTGTTTTAGTACAGATACCCACAGGAAGGAGTGTAAACTCCATGTCGGCACGGGCAGCCATGTTAGACATGTTCAAGTCCATAGTGAACTTGTAAGTGCTGTTAGGAAGAGTAGCAGGATCTACACCAGCCCATGCGTCCTCATTCCAGAAATAGTTGAGCATACGTCCACCATTCTTCTTGTTCTGAACTTCAAGATAATCCTTACCTGGTGTTGAAGCAAAATTGCCTGCATCCTGGATAACCCAGCCATCAGCCATTTTGTCTGTTGGCACCTTGAAGAAGTACTTGTCTGCCAACTCAGCCTTTGCTGTCATAGCGAATACAGCCAAAAGCATTGCAATAAAAGTAAACTTTTTCATTGTTTAAAATGTTTAGTTGTTAATAAATGATTTTAATGATTTCAATATTTTTGTTCCTTTCGGAAATCATCCGTCCACCCGAAGGCGAACGAGATGATTTCTTCCTGGATTTCAAACTTCTGTTTTTACGGTTGCCTGTTCCAGTCCCCGGATTTACCATCCCGGATTCTGTACAATAGCACCACCCGACTTCATGATTTCTGTCTGGTTGAATGGGAAGAGATTCCACTTGCTCTGCCATTGTCCATCGCCACGGGTTACAGCCACCTTATTATATGTAAAGGTACCATCCTCGTTCTTGGTGATTTCCATACGGTGGATGTGCATGAACTTATCACCATCCTCCATCCAGCGGCGGACATCATAGAAACGGTGACCTTCGAAGGCAAGCTCCACGCGACGCTCATTCTTGTACTTAGCCCAGAATGCATCGTTGGTCATACCTACAGCAAAGGCTGGCATTCCTGAACGCTCACGGGTCTTGCTAGCCATCTTGGCTGCTGTCTGAGAAGCAGGAACTGTAATCTTCTGCACATTACCATTAGCCTCAGTATATTCTACCACACCGCTTGCATCAGCCGCATTGCTGTTGCCGCATGCCTTGAAGTACTGATAGAGAGCCTCTGCATAGTTCAGATACATACCACCCATACGGAAGGTCAGCCAACCGTGAGGAGAGGTTGTTGCAGCATAGCCGGAACGTGCACGGAGAATCTGGTCTGCGTTACAGAACTTCTTCAGATAATAACCTGTTGTTGTAGCATACGACTTACCTGCTGCATTACCTGTACGCGAATGATAACCGCCGGTATAGGTCTCGACAGTTGGATGCTCGCTGTTGTAGGCAGCCAAGTCGGTTGGCCAGGCATCACCGTTGAGAACAACAGTATATGTCAGACGTGGGTCTCTGTTTGCGTATGGATTCTTCTCATCATAGAGACTGCTCTCAGAGATGCTCTTTCCGTCTGTGCACTCGAAGGCGTCAACCAAGTCCTGTGTAGGACAGTTACCACCCTGACCAGAAGAATAACCTACAGGGAAATTATTCTTTTCGAAGGTACTAGCCGAAGCAGTACGACGGGCGAAGATGATCTCCTTTGTACTCTCTGTGTTAGAATAGAACTCCTTGTCCCAAAGCTTATCGATGGATGAAGCCAATCCGTAACCCTTAGCCTCGGCAGCATCAATCAGCTCCTTGTTGGCAGCAACCGCCTTAGCCCACAGATTCTTCTTTTCCTCAGCTGTCTTACCCTGTGTAAAGAGAGGAGAAGCATGATAGAGGGCAGCCTGTGCCTTCAGTGCAAGAACGGCATACTTGTTGGCACGACCGGTCTCAGCCTTTGCCAGGATATGCTCCTTGTCAGCAGAATAATCATCGATAATCTTATCCTTGATGCTGTCACACTCATTTGCGATGAAGTCGAAAATCTCATCAGAACTAGTGCAAGGCAGGGCTGTTTCCTCTGTACCCGTGGTATTGTGAACCTTGAACGGTACACTGCCATACTGGCGAACCAGGGTATAATAGAAATAAGCACGAGCCCAACGAGCCTCATTCACATAGTTGTTGTAGAGATACATCTGCTTCTCGTAATCGAGGTTCAGCTTGAACTGGTCGAAGGTCAGACCGGTCCAGTTGTCTATCACCTCATTACAGTAAGTGATGCCTTCGTAGGCAGAAGCCCAGATGGTCTGATGCGGATTGGATGCACTCCAGTTTCCATTGTAGAAATCTTCTACCGAATTGCCATCGTGGCTATACTCCGACTCATCGGTTGCCGATGAGAGCATTGCGCCCGAAAGGTTGCCCCAGTCGGTATCAATGCCATTGTATATCTTGGTCATCAATCCACCTACATAGGTGAATGAGCGCTGGATATACTCCTTGTCGAATGCTGTATATTCATTGTAGTCCATGTTGCATGAAGACAATACCATGGATGCCAATGCAAAGCACAATATGTTTTTATTCAGTTTCATAGTTGTAATTCCTTATATTTAGAATGTTACAGCAGCACCAAGCTGGAGACTTCTTGTAAGAGGCTGGTTTACGCCGTATGATGCAGCGTCTGCCTCGTCGAGATGATCAGCTGTGAAAAGGTCTGTACCACGGAGATATACCTTCACGTTTTCGATGATATTCAGCTTCTTGAGCAGGGTCTGTGGGAGATAATAGTACATCTCTACATAGCGGAGCTTCAGATAGCTGCGGTCGAACATGTTCAGCGTGCTGTTCACGTCGTTGTTGGCATTGCCGGTAGCTGAAAGACGAGGGAACTTGGCATTCACTGTATTGTTGCGTTCTTCCGACCATGAGTTCTCATAGAGATACTCTGACAGGGTATTAGTTGCTACAGCCGAACGGTACAAGCCGTTGGTTGTCATGAAACCGGTCCACTTGCCTACGCCCTGGAACATGGCATCAATACCAAAGCCCTTATACTCTGCACCGAGGTGGAAGTTGTAATAAAGGTCAGGAGCTGTAGTGCTGTAGCCTATCGCCTTGCGGTCGTTGGAATCAATCTTGCCGTCGTCGGTCAGGTCCACATACTTCACATCACCAGGATAAACTGTGGTGAAGTTCTGTACCGGATAACCCTGCTGCTTCATCTCTGCTGCAGAAATCACGCCGTCACCATCCAGGTCGTCGCTTTTCTGGAAGAATCCGTTAGCCACATAGCCGAAAGCCTGACCGTAACGCTTGCCTGTAGAAGAGGTATTTGGGAAAAGCTGTGGAACCTCAGCCTGTTCCTTTACTACGGTCTTGTTGAGAGTAAGCGAAGCACCTGCACTGATGGTGAGATCCTTGTTCAGTTTCTTGCTGTAATCGGCAGAGATTTCAAAACCCTTCTGGTTGATGATACCTACATTCTCGTATGGAGCTGTCAAGCCGAATACGCTGGAATAGCTGCCTGCTGTAGAATACCAGATATCATAACGATGCTGATAGTAGTAATCGGCAGAGATATTCAGACTTCCGAAGAGAGTGGCATCGATACCCACGTTCAACTTGCTTGACTGCTCATGTCCGAGCGACTGGGTCTTGGCTGTACCGATATAGGTATTACCCCACTGAGTACCGGTAAAGGTAGCATCGAAAGGATAAGTGGTTGCATCCATCAGATAGAACTGATTGTAGTAGGTCCATACGTCGCTACCAGGAAGCACATCCAGCACCTTGTTGCCCCATGAAGCACGCAGCTTCAGGAAGTCTACCCACTTCACATCCTTCATGAAAGCCTCGTTAGAGATATTCCAAGCTGCTGACACGTTAGGCGAGAATGCCCACTTGCTGCCAGGAGCCAGACGGCTGGAACCTGATTCTACCAGGGCTACATCCAGCAGATATCTCTTGTCAAAGCCATAATGTGCCAGGAAAGAGAAGTTGTTGCGATATACGGTGGTATTGGTACCCGTCTTGTCGTTATACTCATAATCGTACTTCAGCTGTCCATAAACGCTGTGCTTCTCGGCGAATGTTCTTTCGTAGTTGAGAGAAGCATTCCATACGCAGCGGCGAATCCATGAATTGTTGTTGGCATCGGTACCCATGTTTGAGTCTGTGCCCTGGATAGCTGCCATGGAAGCGCTGCCCGGAGCTACTACAGCACCATTGTTGGATACTTCGTAGAAGCTGTAACGGTAGGTCTTGGAATGGTCCTCGTATACGTTAGACCATGTATCATAGCCTATCTGTCCCTGGGCGCTCAATCCTTCTGTGATGGCAGAGAGGTCCTGATCCAGCACCAGGTCGGCATAGAGTGCGCGCTGGTGGTTCTTATAGTAGGCTGCACCCTGGCTCTGAGCTACCGGGTTATTGGTTGTATATACAGTATTACCACCCCAAACCTTGTCTGTTACCTTGACAGGGAAGGCATTGGCAGGAACCTTATATACCATAGCCCAGAGATCAGCCTGTGCACCTGGCTGCGACTGCTCGGTAAGCAATCCATACAGATGGGTATGCATCTTGGTCTTAGGACCTAAGTCGATATCCATATTCGAACGGAGGGAACCGCGCGTATACTTATTCTGTGTAGAATAGCCGTCGTTCTTGAAGTTCTTGACGAATCCCTTGTTGGTAAGCAACTGTACGTTGGTGAAATAACGGAAGTTGTTGGTACCACCCTTGAACTCGAAGTCGAAACGGTTGTTGTGAGCTACGTCACGGAAGGTCTCGTCAGCCCAGTTCACGTTAGGATAATAAAGCTGATTAGAGCCCGATTTATAGGCTTCAATCACTTCCGGGCTATAGATACCCGAACCGTTCTGGTTGCGGTAAGCCTCGTTTACAGCCGATGCATAGGTGGCAGCATCCACCATCTTTGGCTTGTTGGTGAGATAAGAGAACACATGGTCGTAAGAGAAATTAAACGACTTGGTGTTATACTTACCGTGCTTGGTAGTAACTACCAACACACCGTTGGCACCCTTGAAACCGTAAAGAGCTGTTGCAGCAGCATCCTTCAATACAGCCACGCTCTCAACATCCTCGGCAACGACATTCTCTATGGCACGCTCCACACCATCCACGATGATGAGTGGAGTGCTGCCGCTGGATGACTGTACGCCACGGATATAGAAGGTAGGATTCTGGGCATGGAAAAGTCCTGCCCCATCCAGTCCGATGAGTCCTGAGCCCTGACCCAGGATATTGTTGCCAATGTTGCGTGCGCCACGCTTATTGACATCCTTGTTGGTGATGACACTCACTGCGGCAGTTGACTGTTCACGGGTAAACAGGCGGTTGGCACCTATGTCAACGAGCTGATCCTTATATGCCACCGAATCCACAATGTCTGTCTGCGCCATCGCAGGCAGGCTCATGCCTGCCAGCAACGACAACATATATATATTCTTAGTTTTCATATACGAATTCTTAATTACATTATCATTCTATTCCCGATAGTTCCATTACCAGCCAGGATTCTGTACAAGACCATACTTCTTGTTGATTTCTGCCTGTGGCAGTGGGTCGAGCAGCCACTGTCTTACCTCATCACTGTTAGCATTCTTGTTCCAGAGATAACGGCTGTTGCCGGTGATGTTCTTGATGGTGTTCAGGAAGAAGAGAGGCTGTGTAGATGATGGGTCATTATCACGGTCGGAACCAACCCATGCTGCATTGCGGCTTTCGAATACAGTACCCTTCTGGATCATGCGATACTGCATGATGCCATGGAGCTGCTTGGTCATCCAGTCGGTTCTCTTCAATCGAACCATGTCAAACCAGCGGGCATTGGTAAGACCCAACTCGCGTACACGCTCATCGAGCAATTCTTCCATAAACTCATTAGACTCCTCGCCACTTGCAAGCGCTACCGGAGTAGTCAGAGCTGCAGCAGCAGATGTTGCCTTATAGCCCTTAGCCTTGCGATAGGTTGAATTGGTCCACATTCTGGCTACAGATGGAAGACCTACGCGAGAACGAACCTTGTTGATCATCTCTACCGCCTTGTCTACATCCTTGGCAGAACGCATTACCAGCGCCTCGGCATACTGCAGATAGAACTCTGGCAGAGAGAGAGCCACCCACTGGGTTGGGAAACGGTAGGAATCGGCTGCAGCATCTCCTGAATAGACACCGGTTCCCATATAGTACTTGTTGAAGCCATAACCGGAACCGAACATGGTGTTCTGCTGTGTCAGCACACCTGTCTTACCGTCGTTACCGCCTACCCAGAGCTCCCAAGGGAAACCAGACATAGACGCGGTTGTCCAGTCAAGGTTCAGGTTCTGTCCGTTTACGATACACTCCTCGTAGAGACGTGGGTCACGGGTAAGGGTTGTATTGATCTGACGGGCACCGGAAGGAACATTACCATTCACAAACATGGTATGCAGCGACTTGGCATTACGGGTAATCGCACCTGTTATGGTGTTGGTTACGTAGTTGGTAACGGTATATTTCGTGTTGCCTTCCTCGTCTGTCGCAGTCTTCAGCTCAGGCTCTGTTGCACCACCCTTGTAGGTTTTCTTTGCAGCATTCTCCCAGTTGAATGGCTCACCGTCATTCCATGAGAATTTCTCAACATATTCCTGTGTAGGGCAGTAGGCATTTCTAGGCACATCCTTTGAATACCACTCGTGCCAGCCATATCGGGCTGTAGACATAGGGTCGTTACCGTATACACGTACAGAGTGGAGAATCTCGGTAGAAGCATTCAGATAGTAACCGCGACGGTAAGCCAGACGGTAGTAAGGCACCTTCTTGGCTGCAGTGTTGGCAGTCTTAGGAATGTCTACAGTCTCCATCTTGTATACGCCGTTTGCCTGCAAGGCATTATAGAAGTCATCGCAAGCCTTGGCAAAGGCATCCCAACGCTCCTGATACTTGGATGGGTCCATATACATGATGAATGGCTTCACCTCGTCAGATGCAGCCTTGTAATATGGCTGACCGTCCTTAGGATTCAGCAAAGGAGATGCAGCAAACTGAAGAATCTTACACTTCAGAGCCATGGCACCAGCCTTGGTCCAGCGACCGTTCATCAGGGATGGATTAGAGGTCTGCCAAGGGAAATCGCTGTCAGCAATAGCCTTGTCCAGCTCGCCTACCATCCAGTCTACACACTTATCCACAGAATCGCGAGGGAACTGGCCTGCTGTCTCTGCTGTTGTCAAGGCATGGTCCATGATAGGAATACCGCCAAAATGCTGGAATGTATTGAAGAAGGCATCTACCATCAGGCAACGTGCCTCAGCCTTCAGACGGTTCTTCTCGTCCTGCTTCATATCTGCCTCAGGAGCACGGTCCACGTTCTCCAGGAAGATATGGGATGCACGGATGGAATACCACTGGAACTCCTTGTCGTAGGAATAGAGAGGACCATCCAAACCGTCGGAACGGTTGGTGGTTGCTGTCATGGAACCGGTATAGTACTGTCCGTAGACAGCTGCTCCGTTCCAGAACTGGTGCCAGCAGTCGGTCAAGGCATCAAACTTTCCTGCGTATGGATTACCGGCATGTGGCATGTTGGCACCACCATTGGCGTATGGCAAACCATAATACTGCTTAGAGTAGATACCTACAAGAAACTGGCGGGTGTATTCTGCATTTTCGAATACGGAATCGATAGTTGCAGTAGAACTCGTTGCCTTGTCGAGCGATGCTTCGCCAACGGCAATCGTATCTGTGCAGGCGGTCATTGCCGAACCTGCCAAAATCATTGCCACTGCACTATGTAATAATATATTGTGTTTCATTTCTTTGTTTCTTTGATTGTATATACCTTATATATATTAGAAGCCTACACTCAGACTGATGGTGTAAGTTCGCTGAAGTGGATATGAAGGTGAGTTAGAAGCTCTGGTCTCCGGGTCACCCCACTTGTAAGGAGTCAGAGTAAACAGGTTGTAGCCTGACAATGTAACCTCACACTTGTTCATACCAATCTTCTTGAACGCAGGATTGATCATGTCGTAAGACAACGAAATGGTCTTCAGACGGAGATACTTGGCATCCTTCTCCCAGAGATCGGAACCTGCATAGTTCTGAACGGCATTTGACCATGTGGCACGTGGATAGAGCGCACTCTGCGACTCATATACTCCCGGTGTCCATGTATTATTCACATGGTATGAGAGCAGACCACCCTGGGTGGTGTTGGATGAGCAGTAGAATGGCTGGCTGAACACGTCTGTGATATAACGTGTCACGTTCCATGCACCGGTAAACTGGGCATTGAAGGTAAGACGCTTGTAGTTGAAGCCCAGGTTGAAACCTAACATATACTCAGGATCATCGGTATAACCGTTGTCGCGGGTCATATCGTTCTGGTCTATCTTTCCGTCCTCGTCCAGGTCTACGTATACGCAGTCACCTGGCATGAGGAATTCCTTCAGCTGTGTAGGGAATGGCTTGCCGAATGTCTTCTCATATTCTGCCTTGGTCTGGTCGCCCTCATAGAACTTCCAGAACTTATACATTGAGCGGGCTCCGATACGGTGGCCCTTTGCCAGCATGTAATCGTTCTTCTGAGGAGTTTCCTTCATCTCGATGATTTCGTTCTGGTTGTAAGAAATATTCAACTTTGTCCAGAGACGGAAATCCTTGCTGAGCTTGTCGTTATAACCTACGGAAACCTCATAACCCCATGACTTGGTTTCACCGGCATTGGTATATGGCATGGTAAAACCGATGGTAGAAGGCACTGTTGCATCACGCACCAGGATGTCGGTACGATGCTCGCGATAGTAGTCGAAGGTTGTCTTGATGCGGTCGCCCAGGAAGTACATATCAAAACCGTAGTCCTGCTTGAATGCCTTCTCCCAACCCACGTCAGGGTTGTTCTTCATTGACTCGTAGGCACCAGCGATACCCGATGTACCCGATGTAGTACCCGACTGGGCATTACCGAAGAGATAGCCATAGGTATCTGTATAAGGCGAGGTCAGACAGTTGGAAATCAAACCGTATGAACCCGTGATGAATGGGTCGGCAAGATACATGAATCGCATGGTATCAATGGTTTTGTCGTTACCTACAAGACCCCATGAACCACGAAGCTTGAAGAATGAAACAACCTTTGAGATTGGCTTCCAGAACTTCTCTTCGCTGATAATCCAACCCAGCGAACCGGCAGGGAAGGTACCGAAGCGGCGACCTGGAGCAAAGTTCTCTGAACCGTTATAACCCATATTGAACTCTGCCATATATCTGTTGGCATAGTCATAGGTTACACGAGCCACCAGACCTACATAGCTTCGAGGTACATCCTTATAAGATATGTTTGAGTAATAATACTGCTTAGACTGGTTGTACAGCAAGAGCGCATTCACGGTATGCTTGCCGAATACGCGTGAGTAGTTCAGGCTACCCTCCAGATACCAGTCACGAGCCTTGAACTGAGAAGACTTGTAGGCAGGATCGGTATCATTTCCGTTCTGTCGGTACAGCAGATAAGGTGTACCGTCAGCATTGAGCATAATCATCTTGTTGCCGTCGGCATCATATAGATAATTGCCGTTCTCATCGGTCTGATACTGCACCAGCGGATTGAATGTAGCCACTCCGCAGTTACCCTGCTTGTTGACGGTAAAGGCAGAGTTGTAGGAACCCTTCGCCTTGACGCTCAGACCCTTGGTCAGGAAATCGAGCTTCTGGTCGAGCACAAGGTCCATCTGAATCTTGTTGACATTGGTCTGCATGAAACCATTGCCATAGTATGCCATACCGCCACTTCCGAGGAATGGAAGATTCAAGCCGTCGGTATAGTCGTTGGTACAATACACCATCTTGCCGTCTACGATACCCGGACTGGAGAATGGTGTTGCATAGTAAATATTTTTGATCATACCGCCAGAACCCTGACCGGTATATGGTTTGTCAGCTGTATTCACGTTGCCAGCCACATTGAATGACAAGGTGGTAGTCTTGGTAGCCTTCAGGTCGAGGTTGGAACGGTAATTGAATCGCTTATACTGGTAACCGTAATCATAGCCACGGTCAAACTCCTTGAAGAGACCACCCTGAGAATAGAAACCGGCAGAGATGAAGTATTTCACGCGGTCGGTACCGCCCGAAATATTCAGGTTGTGCTGCTGCTGGAGGGTTACGTCCTTCATGATGTAATCAGCCCATTTTGTAGATGGGAAACGGATAGGGTCAGAGCCATCCTTGAATTTCTTGATGATGGCGGCAGAGAAGCTAGGGGTAAACGGATTGGCAGACATATAGGCATCTACAGTAGCATACTTGCCCTTAGCCACATTGTCTGTAGCTGTCTGCACATAGTCGTTATAGCTCATCTGGTTGTAGAAGTTGGCATAATCATAAGAGCTTGCCTGCTCTACCATCTTGGTAGGAGAAAGTGCGGTCCAGGCTGTAGACACACTGATCTTGGCCTTGCCCTGAGCACCACGCTTGGTAGTGATGAGGACAACACCGTTGGCACCACGCACACCGAATACGGCAGTCGCGGAAGCATCTTTCAATACAGTAACACTTTCGATTTCATTCGGGTCAATATCACCCATGGCACGCTCCACGCCATCCACCTGGATAAGAGGAGCAGAATCACCCCAAGTAGCCTTACCGCGAACGAAAATCTCTGCGGCATCGCTACCCGGCTCACCGGAATACTGAACGGTTGTCACACCTGAAAGCTGACCACCGAGAATGTTGTTGACGGAACCCACAGAAGTACGCACCAGGTCTTCACTCTTCACGCTGGAGATGGCACCCGTCATGGTTACCTTCTTCTGAACACCGTATGCCACAACCTCTACTGTATTCAAGGAAACGGCACCAGCGCTCTTCAACTGAACTTTCATACCGTTCTTGGCAGCAACAACAATTTCATCACAACCGATATAGGTAATCTTCAGTTTGGCACCAGCCTTCACTTTGAGGCTGAAGTTACCGTCCATATCGGTTACAGTTCCATTAGCTGCACCTGCACCGACAACCAGCACTGTAGCACCTATCACAGGTTCACCAGTCTCATCGACCACTGTACCTTTGACTACATTGGCCTGCTGCACATTCAGCACCTCAGCATGCGCTTGCCCTGCGGTAACAGGATTGAGCATCAAGGCTGAGCATACCAGAAAGAATGGCAAAACAGACTGTTTCATCTTCTTGTTTTGTTTACTCATATTTTAAAATAGGTTTGTTGTCAATATTTTAATTTTTACGCCATAAAAATTGATAATAGAAATTATTCGTTTTTTAGGCGTGTAGGTTTATAATTTATAGTTGCTTCCAAACTTATAACATAAATCTGGTTGCAAAAGTAGTTAATAGCTTTTTTATGCTACCCCAAATTTTGATTATTAACCTTTTCTTTTTGACAACAAACCTAAAAATGTGTTATTTTACACTTAAAAACAATATTTTACTGAACTTTTGCATGTGGAGAAGTTAAGGGAAGTTAGGGAACTCAAGTTTCGCGTTCCACGATATACCAGTTGAGAGCTTCCAAGAAGTTAAGGGAAGTTAGGGAACTCAAGTTTCGCAAGTAAGCCCCACACGCCCTGAACCAACGGTCACCGGCCGAAGGGAAAGGTAAAGGGCATCGCCCTGGGTGTTTATGGACGCAAAACCTGTCGCCCTGTAAGGGCAAAAGCTTTAAAAACTCCAGGCAATACATATAGCTTTTGCCCTTACAGGGCGCCTTGCTTATTGCCATTATACCCAGGGCGTTGCCCTGGGCTAGGAGCTTCTGCCCTTTCAGGGCGTGCTGTTCCTAGAGCTTTTGGGCCTTCAGCCCGTACTTGAACCACATGCGAAACTTCAGATATTTATTTTACAAAGCAGAATATTATTGAACAGGTTTGAAAGTGGTTCTTTCTTCTTGAGAATTAAATGAAAGCAACTCTCTTTCAGAAGAAATCTATAAGAAAAAGTTACTCTCGAAAAAACTGCTCAAAAGAGCAAATTTGACTCAATTACTCAGTTACTCAGTTTTATTTTGACCGTATACACCCCGAATATGATTAAAATTTGTAAGTATAAAAATTATATTATATATATAAATATATTTATATATATAATATCCTATCTATATATGGAAAAGATAGGGGTCAGATAGAAACTGAGTAATTGAGTAACTGAGTAATTGAGTACTATCGGAGGCAAGATATGATACATGCAATATATCTTTCTAAATCTTTTATTTCAAGTCATTTATCTCAAAATATATAATTCATGAACGATAACTCTAGGTTTCTTGTCCAACAACTCTATGTTTTTCTTACCTCAAAACTACGAGTTAGGATTATTAATCAACTTACAATTTGAAAGCTGCTGAAAATCGGCCATTACCGCTACCAGAAATTTGGTGGAATCAAAAAAAAGTCGTATCTTTGCACCGTGATTAGGAGACAAGATATCAACCTCTCCCTTTCAGCATCAATCGGAAGATATAGGCGGCAATCGGAAGAAAGATGAATCAGAGAATTATTAACATTAATCATTAATCACTAATAAATAATCATTATGAAAAAAGGAAACTTGGAGAACTATCATTCAGATTGCGATATCAATCCTTACTGCACTTGTCACCACTTTGGGTGTGACCAGCTGCATGCCTTTAACGGCATCAGAAAAACAACAAACAGAAAATACCACATCATTTTCATGAAATTTTCCTATTTTCTGCCAAGGATAAATACTTTTTATCATGTAGAATAAGGTATAATGATTTTTTTTGTGTAATTTTGCAGAAAAATAAATGACCTATCAAATGAAAAGAAACAAAAAGACATTCTACGCCTTATTACATTTCGTAGGATTTATCAGCTTCTGGCTGATGCCTATGCAGGCATCCAGCAGCATCAGGCTAGACGGGAAACGACTCTCGGCCAAAGATGGCTTGTCGTGTAATATCGTGAACGATATCATCCAGGACAGAGATGGATTCATCTGGCTCGGAACACCGAACGGAGTGAGCAGATATGACGGCTATCAGTTTATCAACTTCACCAATCTCAGCAAGAACTCCGGACAAAAGACCCACCACTCCATCTCACAGCTCATCAACGACGAGAAACATGGACTCATCTGGGGCTACAATCCATCCAACATTCTCTGCTGCTTCGACCAGGAAACGGCTCATTTCTCCGATTATTTCGATAAGGAGAATGCTACGCTCTTGAAGAAACGATTCAAGAGCCAGAATGGAATGTGGCTCTTTTCAGGAGATTTTGGAGCCAGATACCTAACCTATAGCAACGGGAAGTTTCACGCCACAGACTATACCACGCAAAACGGTAAACTGATAGGCGACCACCAGCTCCAGATGCTGGAAGATTTCAAACACGATATCTGGATAGCATCCGATAAAGGACTCAACCGAATCACCCCTGACGGCAAGAGCCAGCTGATGCTCAAGAACCAGCATATCATCACCCTGACTACAGACGGCAACCATATCGCCGTGCTGACCGACAAGGGCGATGCCTTCCTTTATGACAACTCGGGCAAACTCATCCGGAAATCCCTTCTCCCATCCATGGTGGGATTTGCGGGTAAATCGCGCGCCTCTTTCTTCTGGCAGGGAGAATGGTATATCTTTACCCAGGAAGAAACTTTCGCCATGAATCTGAAGACCGGCGTCTTCCACAAGCCAGCCATCCAGATACCGAATGCCATGTCGAAAAGTTTTCTCAAATCCTATGAGTTTCTTTACGACAAGAAGGGAAACGCCTACCTGTTCAGCAAGAATGGAGAACTCTATAAGAAATTCCATCTGCTGGACGACAAGACATATATCAACAGCAGAGACAAGAACTTCGTGGCTGCTGAAGATGCCAACGGAAATGTATATATCGTATCTTATGGCAACGGACTCTTCATCTACAACCGGAAGGAAGATGAGCTCCAGCACTTCTCTACTGCTGACAAGGATCCACTCTTCCATTCCAACTTCCTGCTGAACGTATTCATCGACCGTAGCGGATGCATCTGGATCTGTACCGGCGATGGCGTATATTGCTGCCGTGAACTGAAGGATCTCAACACAGAGCATGTCAAGATAGAACCAGACGCCAATCGGGAATGGAGCAACTACGTGCGCCATATCAGCAACATAGGTAATGACAGGCTCGCCGTCACTACCCGCGCCAACATGACTTATATCTATGATGCCAGGACCCAACAGCGAACGGTGGAAAAGCAGACCGACGCCTGCGTCTATGACTATGCCATCGATCCGCAGGGCAAGAAATGGATATCTACCAAGGGCGACGGCATCTACATTGACAATGTGAGATATTGGAAATATGAGAAGGACCACTATGCTCCGGGCGTATTCTTCTACAAGACCCTCTTCGACAAGCAGGGAAGAGCCTGGATTGCCACCTGGGGGGAAGGCTTGCTCACCACCCCACAGACAACGGGTCAGCAGCCACGGAAATTCGAGCAGTTTCTGAATGCAGACGGCAAGGAAGCCCAAATCCATGATCTGCTTCTGGACCGCAAAGGCAGACTCTGGATATGCAGCAACAATGGCATCCTGATGGTGAATACCGCTGAGAGGAAGATTACAGCCCAGAAGTTCCTCCGCTTCAGTAATGAAAACGGAAAACTGCCCGTAAGCGAAATCAATTGCGGCATCGAGTCACATGACGGAAAACTGTGGTTTGCCGCAACCGGAGGCGTTCTGGAATGCAGCTACAACGAGAAGACCGGGGAACTGGAATACGAGCTGTTTGATACCAGCAAGGGACTCACCGACAACAATACCCGCTCGCTGGAGGAAGACAACTACGGCAATATCTGGATTGGTACAGAGGAAGGAATATCCCGTCTCAACGCCAAGACCAACGATATCCGTTCGTTCCAGATAGGACGCACCATCTTCAGCAACAACTTTACGGAGAACTGCGCCACCAAACTGAAGGATGGCAGACTGGTATTTGGTGTTGCCGACGGCATGATCTTCATCCAGCCATCCCGCACCATCAGTATGCCACCAGCTAATATGAAAGCTGTCATCACCGACCTCACCATCAACGGTATCTCGATATACGAAGCAGAAAATGAGCAATTCCTGACCAAGGCGCTGAACTATACCCGCGAAATCAGCCTGCCACACGACAAGAATTCGCTCAACATCCACTTCTCTAATTTCGATTATCCGCATATTCAGAATGCGATATACCAATACTATATGGAGGGAATAGACAAGAGTTGGCGTCCGATGACAAGCATCAACCATGCAGAGTTCAGCGATTTGAACCCTGGCAGCTATACGCTGCATATCCGTACCCGTATAGGCAGCAACAAGTGGAGCGAGGAAACCCTGCTGCACATCACCATCCGCCAACCTTGGTACAATACGGTATGGGCGTGGTGCATCTACCTGCTCATCATCTGCGGAGCCGGCGTGCTCTACTACCGTTCATGGCTGAGAAACTTCGAGCTGAACCAGCAGATAGAGCTGGAGAAACAGATGTCTGACTTCCGAATCAACTTCTTCACCCATATCTCTCATGAATTCCGCACCCCGCTCGCCATCATCCAGAGTGCCGTGGAGAAGATGATGACCAAGGGAGAAGGCTATGCTTCCAAGAACATCATCTATACCCTCAACAGGGGCACCAAGCGACTGCAGCGACTCATCAACCAGCTGATGGAGTTCCGCAAGATCAATACGGGCAATATGAAGCTGAATGTGGAAAAGGGAGAAATCATCGGTTTCGTGCGCAACATCTACAATGATTTCTATACCGTAGCCAAGCAGAAGGACGTCAGCATGAGCTTCACCCCGTGGACCAGCAGGCACGAGATGCTCTTCGACCAGGAAAAGGTGGAAACCATCGTCTACAACCTGCTGAGCAACGCCGTGAAATATACCCCGGACAAGGGTATCATCAGCGTGAGACTCTATCTGCAGAACAACAACGTATTCTTCTCGGTAGAAGACAACGGTCCGGGCATCAAACCGGAAAGAGAGGCAGACCTCTTCAAGCCATTCATGCACGGCTATGCTTCCAAGGGCGGTATGGGCATCGGTCTCTACACGGCTCATCAGATGGCAGGAATCCACAAGGGTTCGCTCACCTATCAGCGCTCCCAGGAGCTCGGCGGCAGCAGCTTCTGCCTAGCCCTGCCAGACGATGCCAGCAAGTATCAGCCAGAGGACATTATCGAGAATAAGGCTTTGGATGACCACAGCATCGACAAGGACGAGATAGACATGATTGTGAAGGAGATGACTCCGAAAGCCATCAACAACGTGACCGTGATGGTGATAGAAGATGATCCGGACATGCTGGAGCAGATCAAGTCGGAACTGTCTGTCTATTTCCATGTAGAAACATTCATGAATGGCAAGACAGGTTACGAGAACATCCGGAAGCTCAAGCCTGCCCTGCTCATCAGCGACATCCAGCTGCCGGAGATGAGCGGCTATGAGATTGTAAGCAATATGAAGGCGGATCCTGAAACGCAGAACATTCCGGTCATCATGCTGACCGCCTTTGATGATACCAACCATATCCTGAAGGCATACAAGAACTTCGTGGATGACTATATGGTGAAGCCTTGCAACTTCAAACTCCTCATCGCCCGAGCCCTGCAGTTTGTGGCTATGGACCTGAAGGCGAAGCAGCAGGCTGAAGAGAGAATGAAGCAGGAGAAGGCACTTTGCCAGGAAAAGATTCTGCTTCAGGAAAAGTCCCAGCAGGAGAATGCTTCACAAGAGAAGTTAGAACAGTCTTCCTGCGGAGAAGCTATCCAGATCAAGCCAGTGAAGGAGCTCAAGAAGAATGAGCCTACCCTCCTGATGTCTACCCTCGACAAGAAGTTCAAGGATAAACTGGAGGCAATCGTGGCACAGCATATCGGCGACAACAACTTCAATGTAGACCGCCTTGCCGAGCTGCTCTGCCTGGGCAGAACCACGGTATATAACCGCACGAAGAGCATCATGGGTGTTTCGCCAAACATCTATATCCAGAACGAGCGTCTGCGTATTGCCGCCAAGCTCCTGCTGGAAGGTGAATACACGGTATCAGAAATCAGCGAGAAGGTTGGTTTCTCCGATTCCACCTATTTCTACAAGTGCTTCAAGAACAAGTATGGAATCGCGCCTAGCAAGTATGGCAAGTAAAGATTGCCTGATTACAAAAAAACTCGTTGGCTTCTTTAACCAACGAGTTTTTTTTATTTTGTATAATCACTAATCACGATTAATCACTAATCACTATTAATCACTATTAATCACTAATCACTATTAAATAATCATTAAATTTACCAGCCAGGATTCTGCTCCCACTTCTCTCCATACTTCTCGTGCTTCTGCATCACATCGGTAGGGATTGGGAAGAGATACATCTTGTCATCCCACTGGCGCTGTACGGTTTCACGGGTATAGGTGAAGGAACCATCATCGTTCTTGGTAATCTTCATCTCCTGAATGTTCTTGAAGAACTTGTCAGCCTCCTTCCAGCGGCGTACATCCCAGAAGCGATGACCCTCGAAGGCAAGCTCTACCATACGCTCGTTCTGATACTTGCTCCACCACTCATCATTGCTCAACGAAGTAGGGAAATCAGGCATTCCGGCACGCTGGCGAATCTTATCCACAGCCTCATCTGCCGACATAGGAAGATCGGCACTCGTTGAAGTGGCACTGCCCAGATACTTGAATACAGCCTCAGCATAATTGAGATAGAACTCGCCCAGACGATAAGTAACCCAGGTATGATAATCTCCCTGGAGCTTGGTCTTGGAAGTCAGATCGACATCACCATGGAGCAGCTTCTTCAGATAGTAACCTGTAGGAGTAGCACCCACCAATGGTTCCGCATTCACACCGCCATAATAGGTCTGCAACTTAGCCTTGTTGTACCGGGTAGCAGTAGGCCATACGTCCCCGTTCTTGGCGATGGTCAACTCGAAGCGAGGATCACGGCCAACGTATGGATTCTGCTCATCATAGCCGCTGCCAGCCTCGTTGATGCCCTTACCAGTAGCCTTCATCTCGTAAGCATCCACCAGGTTCTGAGAAGGACAGTTAACACCCGAAGCAGAGTAATTAGCCTTAGAGCGATCGATACCGCGCGGATAGTTATAGCTCTCCACCATATTGTCCTTAGGATCGGTAGATGAAATCTTGGAACCATAGATACGGCGACCGAAGATGATTTCACACTTCTTGTCAGCATCCTTATAATTATTGGTTGACCAGAGATCAGCATACTTATCAGTAAGCTTCATGCCTCTTGCCTCGCAGGCATCCAGCAAATCCTTGGCATAGAGAGCAGCTTTGTGATAACGCTCCTTATCGCCAGAAGGATTGAAGAGCGGACTCGCCCAATAGAGTGCAGCACGAGCCTTGAGGGCAAGAACGGTCAGGTTGTTGGCACGTCCATCCTCGGCAGTACTCAATGCCATGCTTCCCAGGTCGGAGTAATCCTTGATAATGTTGTCCTTCACGGCGTCACATTCATCGAAGATATACTGGAATACCTCATCAGATGACTTGCGAGGCTGATTGTTGACATCAGCTGCCGCCATCTCAGGATCAATAATTGGCACACCACCATACTGGCGAACAAGATTGAAATAGAAGTAAGCACGCCAGAAACGAGCCTCCCACTTATAATTCTCGTAACGGTACATCTGCTGCTGGTAATCAGCATTGAGCTCATAATCCTCGAACTTCAAGTCCTGGAAATCTTTCAACACCACATTACAGGTCTTGATTCCCTTGTACATATTACTCCAGAGCGAACTCTGCGCATTGGATGGGCTCCAGCTACCATTATAGAAGGTCTCGATACTAGAACCTGATACGGAATAAACACTCTCATCGGTGGCGGAGGCAAGCATGCCTCCGGAATAGTTGTTACCATAATCATAATCTACCAGATCATAGATGTAGGTCATGAAACCACCCACCTTCTCAAAGGTCTGAATAACGTAAGCCTTATCCTTGACTACAGTCTCGCTGTAATTCATCTTATCACTGCAAGAAGACAAAGCCAAGAGTCCAAACAGACCATATATGATTTTTTTTCTTTTCATTTTTGTTCTATTTTAGATAATTAGAATGTTACTGACAAACCTGCCACAATGCTACGGTTCAAAGGATTGGTTGCACCATATACCTCCGGATCAGACTCGTCGAGATGATCGAAGCTAAACAAATCCACACCACGTACATACAATTTAGCAGCATTCAGCACCTTGGTTTTGGCTAGCAACGCCTTAGGGAAGTTATAGTAAACCTCAATATTGCGAAGCTTAAAGAATGAGCGATTGAACATCCAAAGGGTGTTCGTGTTGTAATTGTTGGCATTGCTTGTAGAACTCAAAGCTGGGAACTTAGCAGTTTCAGCCGTCTCTGGAGTCCAACGGTTGTCGTAATAATACTGCGAAATGGTGGTATTGCCCACCAATGGCTTGTACATACTCTTGGCAGAAAGCACACCGCTATAACGGCCAGTACCCTGGAACATGGCATTCAATCCTAATCCCTTCCATTCTACTCCAAGGTGGATGTTATAGTAAATCTCAGGTGCTGCCATAGAATATCCAATGGCGGTCTTATCGTTTGTATCTATCTTTCCATCTCCGTTAACATCCTCATACTTGATATCACCAGGACGTGGAGTACTACCCAAGAGTTGTGGCTTAGAAGCATCGATATCTGCCTGGTCTTTGAAGAAGCCGATAGCCTTATAGCCGAAAATCTGACTTACACGATGCCCTGTGGTACGCAAGTTGTCATAGAGTACAGGAGCCTCGTCCTGCTCCTTGATCTGATTCCGGTAATAATCAAAGTTTCCCCCAATGTTAAACATCCAGTTACCTACCTGCTTGTTGTAGTCGAGACTAGCCTCCCAGCCCCAACTATCTACAATACCATCTCCTTCATAAGGAGCATCCATACCCAACTCTGAAGAATATTTACCTGAAGTAGATACCCAGATATTGGAACGACGCTGATAGAAACCATCAAAGCTGAAATCCAAACCTCCCAACCAAGTGGCATCTATACCTACATTCAACTTGGCTGCCTTCTCATGAGTCAGCCCTGTGGTAGCCATGCGGTCAAGATGCGAGCTTCCGAAATCACTTTGGAAACCGCTGTTGAAAGGATAAGTACTTCCTGTTGTCTGATACTGCTGCATATAGTACATCCATCCGCTCTCAGGCAAGATATCGGTTTGTATGATGCCGTAAGATGCACGGAGTTTGAGGAAATCAACCCAGTTGAGATTCTGCATGAAGTTCTCCTTAGAGAGAACCCAGGCTGCAGATACAGTTGGCGACAAAGCCCACTTGCTGCCAGGAGCCAAACGGTTGGAACCAGACTCTACCAAGGCAAAGTCGAGAAAATAGCGATCCAGCAATCCATAGTGGCTATACCAGGTAATGTTCTGGCGATAGAGCGTACTGTTGACGGCATAATAGTCGCTGAACTCATAATCATACTTCAACTGACTGTAGATGCTATGCACGCCAAAGGTGTTCTGGTAATCGGCACTGGCATCCAGATGGAATCGGCGGGAGAAAGTACTTGTTGATGCCGAAGAACCGAGGTCACCCTCGGAACCACTGGAGAAAGCCTTGCCTAATTGAGGTGCTCCATCTACCCAGCCAGACACAGTAGGGCTGCCATATAAATAGGTCTTGCTGTAATTCTCATAGATGTTGGAGAAATGATCATAGGCAATGCGACCTTGAACAGCCAGTCCCTTGAGCACAGCAGGGAGTTCCTGACGGAGGGTCAAATCGGTATAAATGCCACGATTGTGATTGCGACTATAACCCGCATCCATAGACTGTGCCACCGGATTTACCGTACCCGACCAGGTAGAGTTACCTCCCCATTTTCCATCCTCACCCTTGACAGCAAAAGCTGCAGCAGGCAAACCATACACCATGTCCCACAAATTGGCAGAATTGCCTGGTGCACTCGACTCAGCGAGTACGCCCAACAGGTTTAACTTCATCGTGGTATTCTTGGAGAGAATCATATCCATGTTCATGCGAAGATTACCTTTCACATATTTATTATTGGTAGAATATCCCTCATGATAGTCAGGATTCTTTACGAAACCATTGTCATACTGCAAATCAAGCAATGTATAGTACTTAAACTTCTCACCACCACCGGAAAACGAAGCATTGAGCATATTGGTGACACTATGATTGCGGAAAGTTTCATCCACCCAGTTTACATTAGGATAGAGATACGGATACTTACCTGAGCCAAAAGCTTCTACTTCTTCCGGAGTATATCTTGGATTCTCATAGCCATCATTAGCATAAGCCTCATTCATCGCCTTGGCGTAAGTCTGGGCATTCACAAACTTCGGCTTGTGAGCCATGAAGTTGATGGCATGGTCTAGGTTGATCTTGATTTCCTTCGAATTAAACTTACCACGCTTGGTGGTAATGAGCACCACGCCATTAGCACCCTTGTAACCATAGAGGGCAGAAGCGGCAGCATCCTTCAGTACGGAAACACTCTCAACTTCTTCTGCAGAGATATACTGGATATCACGCTCTATACCATCCACTACGAAAAGAGGAGTATTTCCATCCAGGCTCTGCAAACCACGGATATAGAATGTAGGGTTGATGCCTGCATAGTTGCCAGAGTTCTGCAGGGAGATAAGTCCAGATCCCTGTCCCAGGATAGAGTTGCCTATGTTCTTGGCACTACGCTTATTGGTACTTTCACTGGTAATAACAGAAACGGCAGCCGTTGACTGTTCGCGGGAAAAGTTCACATTAGCACCCACGTCGATGCTTTGTGCCGCATAGCGATTAGGGGCAATAGAATCTATTTTGACTTGTGCTGTAGCAGGCAAGCTCAAGAGAGCCATAGCCATGAATACAGCATTCTTATTATTTTTCATTGAATTTACTTTTTAATTTTTGTAACCATAATCAAGTAACAATCCATTGAGTAGAGTACGGATTACCATCCTGGGTTCTGTATGATATAACCCTTGATAACCTCAGTCTGAGGATATGGGAACAAATACCATTTCACATCAAAGCCACTCCACCATTCACGGGCACCTGTAACTATCGGTAAACGCTCATACTCGAAATGAGAAGGCTCATACCAGGCATCATTGGCTTTGTTCAGTTTCTTGTTGGTTCTGTCGCCATTATACCACTTGTTGGTAGAGGTTTCCCACTTGCCCGTAGCATCATCCTTCACCTTGCGGTGGATAACGAGTCTGTGCAAGGTGCGGCTGAACAAGTCGGCTCTCTTGTAACGCTTCATGTCAAAGTAGCGGGTATTCTCAAAACCAAGTTCACAGGCACGTTCACGAAGCAGTTCTTCCAGAAGGTTGTCCTTATTGGTGGTCAGGTTCTCAGAAGGATTACATTCTGCCAGCCCTTTCAATCCTACACGTGCACGAATCTTATCGATATATTCCAGAGCCTTGGTATTGTTACCATCTGCTTGGAGCAAAGCCTCGGCATAGATGAGATAGATGTCTGAAAGACGCATCTCTACCCAATGCGGTTTCTCGCGCTCATAGGCAGAACCAGAGAAACCATCGGCTATATATTTGTTGTGGAAGTAACCGGTTGCACTAGGACCTGTACCCGTTGTTGGCTGAGTACCTGCATTGGTACCACCCACATAAAGTTCTACATTCTGACCGTACGACTTGCCATTACCTACGTTTACCCTATCACGCTGTCCGTTTACACTGACTGTTTCGTAAAGACGTGGATCGCGGGTATATTGTATGTTCTGCAGTTCCTGCTTTCCTTCTACACGCTCTCCCTTGACAAACATGTGGTCAAGTTCGCCTTTTTCTTCAGTCTCTTCCCAGTTGAAAGGCTTTCCATCTGCCCATGGGAACATCTCAACATACTCTTGTGTAGGACAATAAGCCTGATTCACATTGGTACGCATAGCCTGTTTGGCAGCCCAGGAATACTTTGTATTTCGATTAATATCAGTAACACGGGTATCAAAGATAACCTCCGGGCTTGCCTGGCTAATATAAGCAAAGCGGTAAGCAAAACGATAAGCATCCGTGGTATTCTCCGTTGGCTCCACGAGATGATAAGGATTGCCGTTGCTGGCATTTTCATTCAGGAAATCTTCGCAAGCCTTCTTGCACTGCTGCCAAAGCTCAGGTTTCTTTCCACCCATCCATGCCAGACTATCCTGACTGGCACTCTCCATGGAATAAGCTCCACGATAATAAGGCTGGTCATCGTTAAAAAGTGGAGAAGCCGCAAATTGCAATACACGGCACTTCATAGCCATCGCAGCAGCCTTGGTCCAATGACCCGTCATAGACGAAGCATCATCCTCTGAATAGGAGAAAGGAAGAGCTCCTGAATTGATAGCCTCATCATAGAGATTGACTATGAACTTCACGGTTTTCTCTACCGAAGAACGTGGAGCATCCAATTTGTCACCATTCACATCGTATGAATGAGTAACCAAAGGTAAACCGCCATAGAATCGGAAGAGGTTAAAGTAGGAAGATGCCATCAGGCACTTAGCCTCTGCCACATACTGCTTCTTGGTTGCCTCATCCAAATCAGGCACATGGTCGATGTTTTCCAGCAAGAGATAGCAGGCATGCACCATCTCCCAAATGTTCTCCTTGTCAAAACCGTAAATAGAGTTACTGCCGGCTGCCGTCATATAGTTACGATACACCAGATTGTAGAGTCCCATACCTGATGTAGGGTTATGCCAGCAATCAGACATACCCTCTATCTGACCACTAAAGTAACTATGAGAGTTACCGTCACCAGCCTTGAACGGCAAACCATAATACTGGTTTTTATAGATACTGGTCAAGAACTGCTGGGTATATTCCGCACTATTGAAGATTGTGTCAATGGTAATATCACCACCCGGAGTCTTTTCTATGAAGGAATCACCAAACTTGATTTGCTCCGTGCAACTAGTTATGGCAGACGCACAGACCGCAGCAAGAACGATTCCTCTGAATATTCTGTTAATTTTCATTGTCTTTATTTTTTTATATATTAATGTGTAATATATTAGAAGCCCACCTTCAAAGACAGCATATAGGTACGCTGCAATGGATAGGATGGTGCAGTGGTAGCACGTGCCTCAGGATCACCCCAGATATAAGGAGTAAATGTCAAGAGATTGTAACCACTGAATGCCAACTGCAGTTGGTTCATGCCCATACGCTTCATAAACGGTGCCTTAAAATCATAAGAAACCTGCAGGGTCTTCAAACGCAAGTATTTGGCATCCTTGTCGTAGAGCGTTGAAGTGGCATAGTTATTATCCCATGCATCCCATGAAGCACGCGGATACTTAGCACTCTGTGATGGATTACTTGCAGTCCATGAATTATCTACAATATATTTCAACAAGCCACCTTGTACATTTGATTTCGGAGTATAGAACGGCATACGGAAAACACCATCCAGCATACGACTTACATTCCAAGCTCCAGTCCACTGGGTATTCAGACTCCATCCCTTGTAGCTGAATCCAAGGTTGATACCTATCATATACTCAGGATCATCGGTATAGCCCAACTCACGTGTCTTATCATTGTCATCTATCTTGCCATCATGATTCAAATCTACATACACGGCATCACCCGGCTGGATATCCCCCACTAATTGAGTAGGGAACTTCTCGCCAAAGGTCTGCTCATAGAGTGCCGGTGTCTGCTCATCATAATAACGCCAGAATTGATATTGGCTACGGGCACCCAGACGGTGTCCCTTTGCCATCTGATAATCATTAGGCAGCGTAGCTGCACCATCATAAACTATCTCATTCTGGTTGTAGGAAAGATTTACACCAGCCCAATAACGGAAGTTTTTGCCTACCTTATCCTGCCATTTCAAAGATGCTTCCCATCCCCAACTATTCACCTCACCATCATTGGTATATGGCATCTTGTAACCTATAATGCTCGGTACATTATAATCTATCATCATAATATCGGTACGATGTTCGTAATAGTAGTCAAAAGAACCTCGGAGCTTATCCTTCAGAAAATGAATGTCCAATCCATAGTCCTGCTTGTAAGCATGCTCCCATGTGATGTCTGCATTATGACGAGACTTTTCATAGGCTCCTTTCCATACGGTAGTATTGTTGATTCCGAAGATGTAACCATAACCATCACGTGCAGAGACTCCTCCATTGTTGATGGCGTAAGGGTCTGGAGTATATAAGAATCGGTTATTATTCAAATTGGCATTACCTACCAAGCCATAGCTGGCACGGAGCTTCAGAAAACTAACCACCTTGGTGACAGGCTTAAAGAACGGTTCATCGCTGACTACCCAACCTACAGACATAGCTGGGAAGGTACCGTAACGCTTGCCCGGAGCAAAGTTTTCGGAACCATTATAACCGATATTGAATTCAGCCATGTAACGGCTGTTCCAGTCATAAGTGACACGACCCACCAAACCTACCTGGCGATGTGGAACATTAGAATAGGTGCTCGGATAATAGCTGCTATCCTGATTGTACAGCAGGATGGCACCCACATTGTGCAAGCCAAACGAACGGTTATAATTGAGGGCTGCCTCAAAATACCAATAGCGGCTACGACCTGTACTCTCAGAATACTTCAACTGTTCCTCGTTACCAGACTTTTTAAACTTATAGCTTCCATCATCCTGGAGCACAGGAGTATAAGTGGCTTTCTTGGCGTATGCCTGCTTATAAATGGCATATGTTCCATTATAAGAAGCCTTGACCTTAAACAGAAGACCCTTGGTAATCATATCAAGCTTTTGCTTCAACTGAAGGTCAAACTGCAACTTATTGTTGGTAGTTTTCATAAAACCACCATTCACAGAACTATTGCCAAAATAAGTAATACCGCTACCACCAACAAAAGGAAGCTGATCGGTTCCGCAATCATCATACTGAGTCTCCGTAGAGATATAACGACCATTAATAATGCCAGGGCTTGAGAATGGAGTAGCCTGATAAGCCTCACGAATCAAACCCGCAGATCCCTGACCTGAATAAGGTTTGTTTGCATTATCCACCTTACCTGCCAAGTTAAAAGAGATGGTCGTGGTCTTGGTAACATCCAAATCGAGGTTGGCACGATAGTTGAAACTATTATACTGATAACCGAAGTCATAGCTCTGTCCAAACTCCTTGAACAAACCACCTTGGGTATAATAGCCAACATTGACGAAATAACGTGCCTTCTTGGTTCCTCCACTGATATTTAAGTTGTGCTTGCTCTGCAGAGTAGCATCCTTCATGATATAATCAGCCCACAAGGTGCTAGGAAAACGGATAGGATCACTTCCATCCTTAAATTTCTGAACTACTACATCCGAGAATTGTGGAACACGAACATTTCCGTTTTTATCATGAGAGTTCAAACTCATCTGATTATGGAAGGTGGCATACTCGTAGCTGCTAGCCTGCTCCACCATCTTGGTAGGAGTCAGGATACCCCATGAAGTAGAACCGCTGATCTTGGTCTTACCCTCCTGACCACGCTTGGTGGTAATCAGGATAACACCATTGGCACCTCGTACACCAAACACAGCTGTGGCGGAAGCATCCTTCAATACCGTGATACTCTCGATTTCCTCTGGGTCAACATCGCTCATGGAGCGCTCTACACCGTCTACCTGCACTAACGGATCGGCACCATTGAAGGAAGCCTTACCGCGAACAAATACGCTTGCTGCATCTGCTCCCGGTTCACCGGAATACTGCACGGTAGTAACACCTGAAAGTTGACCACCGAGCACATTGTTTACGTTACCTAAAGGAGTACGTACCAAATCTTCACCCTTTACACTGGAGAGTGCACCGGTAACGGTCACCTTCTTCTGTACACCGTAAGCCACGACCTCTACGGCCTTCAAGTTGGTAGATTGGTCTTCCTTCATGGTTACCTTCATACCATTCTTGGCTACGACTGTCTGGGTTTCGTATCCAATGTAACTGAACTTCAATTTGGTGCCAGACTTCGCCTTGATGGTAAAGTTACCATCAAAGTCTGTCACCGTTCCCTGTGTGGCATTCTGCCCCACGATAACGACACTAGCTCCAATAACGGCTTCACCATTGGCATCAACCACAGTACCCTTGACGATACCTGTCTGTTGAGCAACAGCTACACTCGCCTTAGCAGAACCTGCACCTCCGCAAAGAGGAGCAAGCATCAATGCCGTGCAAAACAAAGTTGCAGGCAATGCCGAACTTTTCATAAATAGCTTGTTATTCATTTTGTTTATTATGACGTTAAGATTTTACTTTCTTTTTCTCGGTTCGACCATCTGCTTCCGGTTCAGAAAATCTTGTTTGGGAATTCAATAATCTCACTTTCGGTTCTGATGATCTCAATTTGTTAGTCGCAAATCCTCTTGAAAAGGATTTCTGCTGCAAAGCTATTAAAATGTGCCGTTCATTAAAGAATAAAATTGTTCAAGTATCATTATTTTTATCCAAATCTCGGCTTTTTTATACATTTCAGTACAATCTTAAATACTTTTTTACATATATAATAAGGTATAGTGGATTTTTTTGTGTATTTTTGCCGATGAATTAGCGAAAAGGCGGATTTGAACATAAAAACGCCTATAAGCGATTATACAGAAACGAATAAACAATATGCAAACCAGTAAATACCTTTTAGCAACAGAAAGAGACGCCGAATGGGGTCTCACCATCAGCACCGTGGGACGGGAGGAAATCGTACCAGGGGAAGAATATCCTACCAAGGGACATGCCGATGGATATTATTTCGACCTCCAGAAGGGAAGAACCCTCGATGAATACCAGCTCCTCTATCAGCCGGAAGGAGAAGGTGTGTTCCGCTCGGCCCATCTTCCGGAGACAAAAATCAAGGCTGGAGACATCTTCCTGCTCTTTCCGGGAGAATGGCATACCTATCACCCATCAAGCACAAAGGGATGGAAGAGCTACTGGATCGGATTCAAGGGAAAGAATATCAACGACCGTGTGAAGGCGGGATTCCTTTCACCGGAAAAACCGATTTATCACGTGGGCTACAGCAATGAAATCATCGCTCTTTATGAGGAAGCTTACAAGACGGCACAGGAGGAGGCAGCATACGCGCAGCAGACTCTGGCGGGCATCGTAAACCATCTCATCGGAAAGATGTATTCCCTGGAGAGAAACATCATCCTGAGCAAGGATTCCAAGCATGTGGACATCATCAACAGGGCTCGTCTGCGCATCCGTGAGAGTCTGGAAGATACGCTCACCATCCAGGAGATAGCCCAGGAACTGGGCGTCAGCTATTCATCCTTCCGCAAGCTCTTCAAGGAGCATACCGGCTTCGCTCCTGCCCTCTATCAGCAGAATCTGAAACTGCAGAGAGCCAAGGAACTGCTGTCTACCACCGATGAGAGCATCAAGGAAATTGCCTATCGCCTCAACTTCGAATCCCCTGATTATTTCTCGGCTAAATTCAAGAACCAGACCGGCATGAAGCCATCTGATTTCAGAAACACTACCCGATAAAAGAGGATTTCCGCAAGACATGAGGATTTCCGCAAGACATGAGGATTTCCACAAGACATGAGGATTTCCACAAGACATGAGGATTTCCACAAGACATGAGGATTTCCAC
>CAKPWR010000013.1 GCA_934196725.1 uncultured Prevotella sp. | reverse complement strand
TACGAAACTCCATGAAGCGGTTGGCAGCACTGGTATAGTTGCTCTTGGTGCCAATGCACTGCATCTGCTCCTTCTTGGCTATCTGTTGGCGGAAGAAAGCAAAAACGCTTTGGTTCGGTGGCAGCTGCTGTATCTCCTTAGCTATGTCGTCAATGGTATAAGGGATGCCATCCATCTCCTTGTCATGGATGATACGCTGCATCTGCTTTATCTCCCAATCTATTTGCGACTGGATGAGCTGTAGATGTGCCTGTCGGTTGTTGCGGTTAGAAACAATGATAGCCGACTTCTTGTCGTTCCACTCGTCAGGAAAGACATGATAGTCGGTACTGATCCAGCGCAGGTTGCGCTGGTGAATGAGGTGATAATACAATGTGCCTTCCTTTCCCGGCACTGAGGATGCTCTGAATTTTACTTTTACTGTTGCCATAATACTAACTTTTTAATTTGTAACTCATGTTGCTTTTGGGTTATTTACACCTTACTGAACTTTCGCATGTGGGGAAGTTAAGGGAAGTTAGGGAAGTTAGAGGGAAGTTAAGGGACAAATGTCCTAAGTTTACGCTAGAAGACTATTGTCTCTTAACTTCCCGAACGACCGTAGGGAGTGATAACTTCTTTAACTCCTTTAACTTCTGAACTTGCGAAACTTGAATATATAAGCAATGCTTTGGCAAGAATGTAGTTGTATATCAATAGATATTTGGGAACAGTCTTGCAAGTACAAAATATGATTTTAAGGAGAGATTTAACATTATTAAATATAAATATATCAAAGTAATCCTCTTTTTGTGAATTTTCTTGTTAAAAAGTTTGTGCTTTCAATAATTATTCGTATTTTTGCAGCGTCAGTCCTCGCCAAGCCTCTTAACAATGCTCAAATCGTGCGAGGCGTTTTTTATTTATACACATTTGAATATGGCAAATCCAAAGAAGAGTTCGTTCTTCATTTCAAGCGAACCTATTCTGAGCCATATCCGCCATCGTGGATTTTAGGTGAGCTGCTTACTATTGGAAATGTCAATGCCATTTATCGTAACATCAGACAAAATCGCATACGCAAACGCATAGCTAAACGTTTTGGTTTACCTATCAATGTGTTTGAGTCTCGGCTTTCCGCAGGGATGGGAAATGGAACCATTATGGAGGTAATAATATGTGGAATGGCTAGTAGTCTGTAAAGTCTAAAAGTTGGGTAATATATATATACTGCATCATTCAATATCAACAAAAATGGATGTTGTTTTATGCAACTTTTAGACTTTACAATCCACTAGGTAAATAGTTTTGTGGTTTTTCTCATAAGGTGAGGTCTCCCTCACCTTATTTTATATGTATATTTCTGTTTTCTCTAGAATATCATCTTATATCCCTTGTTGGTGATATAGAGGTGTCCCTTGATAGGATTCTTCACCTTACGACCTTCCATATCGTAGTATTCTGTAGGTCGCTTGTCGGTAATGTTGATGATTGGCTTGCTGATGCCTGTAGAAGCGAAGTTCTTGAGGTAATCAAAGGTTACCATACCTGTTGCTTCGTCCTTCTTGATATTATAAAGTGGACGGGTGGTCAGGGTACTCCAGTTGAATTTCACTTCGGTCAGACTGTTTACATCGCTGCCATCCTTACCGATGCCATAAGCAGGGAAAGGATCGTTTTGATTACTGGTGTCATAATCGCTCCAGGTATATGTGTTGTTATTTCCACAGTTCATCTGGTTGATAACAATGCCGTCTGCCGGTACTACCATCACTCTGGATATTCCCTTGGTGTCGTTTGGATAATCGAATAATGATACGTAATTCTTATCTTCATAATCTATGCGCCAAACCAGCATACCGTAACCTGGCAGACTTTTATACCAGCCTTCGTTTCTGATATTCTGCAGCAGCAGGAATTCCCCCTGTGCTCTCTTCTTGAGGTTCTGCTTGGTCATCTCACTGATAGTGCCGGTAGAGTAGTTTTTGTTGATGAAGAAGTTGCTGTCGTCAACATCAGCCTCTATCTTGTAAGCTTTTGATGCCACATCGTATGGTTCCAGTGTCAGCTGCTCTGCCTGAGTTGGTGATAGGGTGATAGGGTCTACCCAGCCCATTATCATCTTCTCCCATGGAGTGTATGGGGTAGGACGGTAGCCGTCCTGGGTATATTCTCCAGCATCCATCAGGTCCCAGTATTCCGGACTTTGATTGTCTGCATTGGCAGCCGGATAGGATGTTGGATAATGGTCTGGCAGCCCCAGAGTATGTGAGAATTCATGGCAGAAAAGTCCGATACCATTGAGAAGATATTTCCCGTTTTGGGTATCTTCCGGTGTACCGTTCAATTCATTATTGATGCCGTAGCGTGAGAACTTCTTTCCATCGCAGACGAGTTTTCCATTCTTGTTTCCTGCCAGGTCGTATCGGTAGAATGTGGTTGTACCCGACTTAGGCCAGAGGCAGTCTTCTGAATTACCGCTGATACTTTCCGAATAACCGGCATAAATCACGTATATCAGGTCAACATAACCATCACCATCTGAGTCATATTGTGAAAAGTCTACCTGGTTGTCAACCAGGGCACAGGCTTCGCCCAGCATCTGGTCTCCTTTCAGGTCCATGTCGTTGGAGTTTCTGTTCTTTCCGTAGTAAGCTGATTTCTGACTGAGTGTTACCGGACCGACAATGTCAAATTGTGGAACAAACTTGCCTAAGCTGCAATGTCTGAAGTATTCTCTTACCGAACCATAGTTGGACTTTTGGGTTGATGTAGAGAAGATTTCTGCATCAGCTTCTGGCGCAGCTTCTCCCATTTCTGCATTCAGATAATGGTTGAAGGTAGCTACAGGTGAACTGCTCTTGAATTTCACATCCTGAAACTCTACCAGGATAACCAATGCCTTTGGTGTTCCGAGATGTGGAAAATAGCTGTTATTGTTATTGATACCACTGGCTCTGGTTTTTCTCGCCAGACTCGTTTGGTATCTTGCCTGTAGTTGCTCGTGGCTCTGTTTTTCGTATTTACCATCAGCTGCCAATTGTAGCGGAGTGCCGTCCAAGAGCGTATAATAATGGAAGTTCTCGTCTCCGTTCAGTGTAGCAGAAACGTAGGTTCCATCGCTTAGCATCAGTTGGCAGATACCAGGTTTGGCTTTGGCTGCAAAGATAGATGTTGTAGCCATCAATGACAATGATAGACCTAGTAAGATTTTCTTCATGTTGTTAAGTGTTTTAGGATGTTTTTTGTTTTATATCCTTGTTATTTAATCGTATCATGTTCTTTATTTAAAGAAATACTGTCCCTTTTTCCGAGTCTGTTTTCCAAACTCAATGGCATGATGGGGACAATGGTGATAGCAGGTGAAGCAGGTGAGGCAATCCTTGTGATGCAGCCATTCCGGATAGGCTCCATGACCGCCCTTGATATCGCCTACGGGACAGACATTGGCACAGATGCCACACTTCACGCAACGGTCTTTCACTACATGGAACCGCTTGTCGGTGATGAGTACCTTCTCGAAGAACCCACCTACAATCTTGGTGAAGAACCAAGGAATTGGACCTTTGACGAGTCGGTTAACTCCCTGCTTGCGATTGAAGATCTCCTCGCAGACTACTGCCAGTTCCTGTGCTGCCTCTTCCTTTTTCCGGATTTCGCGTTCCTTGGAATCTACATCCATAAAAGGAAGTCCAACGTATGATTCCGGCATAATCAGGGAGTAAGACGAATCTGCCGCTGTAATGCCTAGAGCTGCAAGAGAAGGATTGGAGGAAATGATTTCATTGAGGTTTTCAATGGTTAGGCCGATACTGTCACCTGCCGTGCAGACGCAATAAACGAAAGGCCGTCTTTTCTCTTCCTTCTCGTCTTCTTCCACGTTCTCTGTTCTCTGAATCTTGAGGTTTGCGATAAACTCTCTTACCAGTCTCGGTACTCTCCAGCCATGTACCGGGAAAACGAAACCAAGCCGTTCATCCTCTTCAAGGGTAAACGGCTCGGCTATATCATGCTTGGTATCATCGGCTCTCATATAGGGGGCTATGGATACCAGCTTGTCATGTGTAGCGGATGCCAGTCTGGAAGCCGCCCACTTGGTATTTCCTGTTCCTGAGAAATAGAATATCATGTTTATTTCTTTTCAGACATCACACCTTCGATATAGATGCGAGACATTTCTACGCTGCCATTGGTACGTACAGTGATGCTCTTCTTGAAATGACCAGGGAACATACCCTTGCCATTGTAAGTAACGCTAATCTGTCCCTTCTGGCCAGGAGCGATAGGCTTCTTGGTATAAGTTGGTACTGTACATCCGCAGCTGGCAATAGCCTGGTTGATGATAAGAGGTTTGTTGCCCACGTTGGTGAAAGTAAATGTTGCTTTCTGCACAGGGCTGCTCTCCTCGAATGTACCGAAGTCATGAACGAGCTTTTCAAACTTGATCTCTGCCTGGGCAGAGGCTGTGGCTGTGATAGCTACGAGCATAGTCAATGCCAATATGATTCTTTTCATATTCATTTCCTTTCTTCTTTTTATTGTTTTCTTTTGATTTTTCTTGCTTTTTTTATATAATTCGATGCAAAATTACATATAAAGTTTAGTATAACGCTAATTTTTTACATTATTTATATTAATAGTTGCTTACCTAACTTTCTTTTGCTTCTTTCTTATAGATATTTCTGCAAGAATCTGCCTGTCAGGCTCTCTGGGCAGACTGCCACTTCTTCCGGTGTTCCTGCCACAACCAGACTGCCACCCTTGTCACCGCCTTCTGGTCCAAGGTCAATGATATAGTCGGCACATTTGATGACATCGAGGTTGTGCTCGATGACTACCAGGGAATGACCACGCATGATGAGTGCATCAAAGGCGTGGAGCAGTCGCTTGATGTCGTGGAAGTGGAGTCCTGTAGTTGGCTCATCGAAGATGAAGAGCGTTGGCGACTGTTCTTCCTTGCCGATGAAATATGCCAGCTTTACACGCTGGTTCTCACCGCCGGAGAGGGTACTGGAGTTCTGCCCCAGCTTGATGTATCCGAGACCTACTTCCTGCAATGGCTTCAGACGGCTTACGATGATGCGGCAGATAGCAAAGTCCTCTTCATTGTGTTGCAGCTTCTCGTTGCTGAAGAACTCGATGGCCTCGTTTACGGTCATGTTGAGTACTTCGTTCACGTCCTTTCCTCCGTATCTCACTTCCAGGATGTCGTGCTTGAACCGTTTGCCCTTGCAGGCTTCGCAGGTCAGGGTAAGGTCAGCCATAAACTGCATTTCGATGGTTACATAGCCAGCTCCCTTACATTCTTCGCATCGTCCTCCCTCGGTATTGAAGGAGAAGTATTGTGCGGTGAAACCCATCTGCTTGGCAAGTGGCTGGTTGGCAAAGAGCGTACGGATGGCATCGTATGCCTTCAGATAGGTGGCAGGATTGCTTCGTGTACTCTTGCCGATAGGATTCTGGTCTACGAACTCTACGTGGTTGATGGCATTCAGGTCGCCTTCTATCGATGTGTATTCGCCTGGTGCATCGGCTACCAGATCCAGCTTGCGGCGCATGGCAGGGTAGAGAATACCCTTGATGAGTGAACTTTTTCCCGAACCTGATACTCCGGTTACTACGGTGAATACGTTGAGCGGAATCTTTACGTCGATGCCACGCAGGTTGTTCATGCGTGCTCCCTTGATTTCTAACGCCATGTTCCAGGCACGATGACTGGCTGGGCGCTCTATCTTCTCGGCATGGGTGAGATATTTGATGGTATAACTCTCTGGATATTTCGCCAGAAGCTTTTCCTGTTCTTCCTGGTCGGTTACGGAATATTCCGATGCAGGACCGGCATATACCATTCTTCCGCCAAGGCGTCCTGCATCCGGACCGATATCTATCAGATAGTCGGCTGCTCGCATGATTTCTTCATCGTGTTCTACTACCACTACCGTATTGCCCAGTTCCTGCAGTTCTCTCAAAACCTTGATGAGGCGGTCGGTATCACGGCTGTGCAGACCGATGCTAGGCTCGTCGAGGATGTAGACGCTGCCTACGAGCGATGAACCGAGATTGGTGGTCAGGTTGATGCGCTGGCTCTCACCGCCAGAAAGACTGTTGGAGAGACGGTTGAGCGTAAGATATCCAAGTCCCACATCCAGAAGGAATTGCAGACGATGGGTTATCTCGGTAAGCAGCCGCTTGCTGATTTCTTTCTCGTGATCGGTCAACTCCAGCTTCTTGAACCATGCACTCAGATTGGTTACTGACATATCTACCAGTTCTGTGATGCTCTTGCCACCTATTTTTACATAGTTGGCTTCCTTCTTGAGTCGGGTACCATGACAGTCAGGACAGATGGTCTTGCCGCGGAATCGGCTCAGCATCACTCGGTATTGTATCTTGTACTGGTTTTCTTTCACCATTCTGAAAAATTCGTCGATGCTCACACGGTCGTGCGGATCACGGTCCTTCTCTGTCGGCAGACCATGCCAGAGCCAGTCTTTTTCCTTCTGGGTCAACTCATAGTAAGGCTTGAAGATAGGGAAGTGGAATGGTTCGGCACGGCGGATAAACTCTTTGAGCCACATGCCCATCTTCTCTCCACGCCAGCAAACCACGCAGCCATCATAGAGACTGAGCGATGTGTTAGGAATCACGAGCTTCTCGTCGATGCCTATCACGCTTCCGAAGCCTTCGCAGGTAGGGCAGGCACCAAGCGGAGAATTGAAGGCAAACATGTTGTCTGTCGGTTCTTCGAAGGTGATGCCGTCGGCCTCGAAACGGGTAGAGAAATCATAGCTGATATTGCTAGGCAGGAAGAGAATGCGGCAGGCACCGTCACCTTCATAGAAGGCTGTCTCGGCAGAATCGAAGAGACGGCTGATGTCATCCTTCTCATCGCTTACCGACGCACGGTCGATGACGAGATAAATCTCCTTTCCCTGTTGTTCAATGATATTACTGATGTCTTCTCCGCTGGCTTCCAGCAGTTCCTTGTCGGCAGCTTCCAGAAAGTCTTCGATGCGTACAAACTCATTCTTCTCCATGATGCGGGCATAGCCTTCCTGCATGTACATCTCCAGCTGTTTGCTGAGGCTTCTGCCTTCGATGACATGGATAGGTGCAAGGATGACATACTTGGTACCCTTCGAATACTGACGGGTACAGGCTAAGACATCCTCTGTGGTATGGCGCTTCACTTCCTGTCCGCTGATAGGCGAATAGGTCTTGCCGATGCGGGCATAGAGCAGTCGGAGATATTCGTAAATCTCTGTACTTGTTCCCACGGTAGAACGTGGGTTGCGGGAAATCACCTTCTGCTCGATGGCGATGGCAGGAGGTAATCCCTTGATGAAATCACATTCCGGCTTACTCATTCTGCCCAGAAACTGGCGGGCATACGAAGACAGCGACTCCACATACCGGCGCTGTCCTTCGGCATATAGGGTATCGAAAGCCAATGAAGACTTGCCCGACCCGGAGACACCCGTAATGGCAACAAACTTGCCCTGTGGTATCTTCACGTCGATATTCTTCAGGTTGTTGGCTCTCGCCCCTTTAATCTCTATATATTTCTCTTTCCCCATTTTTTACCTTTTTACTTTTTTACCCTTTTACCTTTATTCGTGATGATAAGGCTCACCTTTTATAATAGTACATGCGCGATAGAGCGCCTCAGTAAAGATAAGGCGCACCATCTGATGAGAGAAGGTCATCTTGGAAAGCGAGATCTTCTCATTGGCGCGGTCATATACCGCCTGCGAGAAACCGTAAGGACCTCCTATGATAAACACAAGCCTTCTAGCCGTAGCCTGCTTGCGTTCTATCCACTTCGCAAACTCGATGCTTCGGAATTCCTGTCCATGCTCATCCATCAATACCACGGTATCAGAAGGCTGCAGGAGCTTCAGAATCATTTCTCCTTCCCGTTCCTTCTGCTGCTGTTCGCTGAGGCTCTTGGTGTTCTTGAGCTCAGGAATCGTGGTTATATTGAACGGCATGTAGTGGGTAATGCGCTCGGCATAGTCCTTGATGCCCGCCACGAAATGCTTATTCACAGTCTTTCCGACCAATATCAATTCTGTTTTCATTTCGTTGAATTTTTCTTCCTACTTGAATTCTTCACTCTTCACTCTTCACTCTTCACTTCGTCCCTATAGTATCCTTTCTTTTCCAGTTTCGGGTTTTTCGGGAACCATCCCTTCTCGCATCTTTCCTTCTGCTCGAACAGTTCACCGATGCTCCAGAGGCATGAAGCTCCTGCTACGCCCAGAAGAGCAGAGCCGAGGACATTGGCAACCAGAAAGGCTGCTCCTATGCAGATGATACCCGTCACAAGAAACACCCACCAGAATCGGGTGCCGGTATAATATTCTGTCTTGATAACAATAGGGTGAAAGATACCTATTATTAAAAAGGTGGAAATGGCGATGATGACGCCCGTATAATATAATTCCATATAACCTACTTTTTATTTCATTTCTTTTTCAATGTGCAAAAATACAAAAAAAACTTCAATCTTGCTTGGTTTATCAAAATTTTTATATAACTTTGTACGCAAAAAGAGATATATTGTGCTGTTTTCGGGCACAATACTCTGAATGAACATTATTAATAACAAAATAGAATCAAACTATGGCTAATAACGCAGAATTGATCAAGCAGTGTGAAGAAAGAGCACAGCAGTGGCTCACACCTGCTTTTGACGAAGAAACTCGTAAAGAAGTAAAGGCAATGCTCGACGCAGAGGATAAGTCTGCTCTCGTTGATGCATTCTATCAGAACTTGGAGTTCGGTACTGGTGGCTTGCGCGGTATCATGGGCGCAGGTACCAACCGTATGAACAAATATATCGTTGGTATGGCTACTCAGGGCTTCGCTAACTACATCCTCAAGGCTTTCCCAGGTGAGAAGAACCTTTCTGTAGTGGTTGGTCACGACTGCCGTAACAACTCCCGTCTCTTCGCTGAGACTGTAGCAGCAATCTTCTCTGCCAATGGCATCAAGGCTTATCTCTTCGAGGGTCTTCGCCCTACACCAGAGATTTCTTTTGCCATCCGTGAGCTCGGTGCCAAGGCTGGTGTGAACGTAACTGCTTCTCACAATCCTAAGGAGTACAACGGTTACAAGGCTTACTGGAGCGACGGTGCTCAGGTTTTGGCTCCACACGATACTGGTATCATCGAGGAGGTAAACAAGGTGACTATCGACCAGGTGAAGTTCGAGGCTAACTGGGATAAGATTCAGATTATCGGTGGTGAAATGGATTACGACTACATGACAGCCGTTCACTCTGCCATGATTGACCAGGATGTGATCAACCGCCAGAAGGACCTCAACATCGTTTACTCTGCTATGCACGGCACAGGTCGTGTCATCGTACCTCTCTGCCTGCGTTCTTGGGGCTTCCAGAACATCAATGTAGTTCCTGAGCAGATGGTTGTAGATGGCAACTTCCCAACAGTGGTTTCTCCTAACCCTGAGAATGCTGAGGCTATGACCCTCGGTATGAAGCTCGGTACCAAGTTGAACGCTGACCTCGTGGTTGCTACCGACCCTGACGCTGACCGCTTGGCTATCGTTTGCCGCGACGACAAGGGCGAGTGGATGATCATCAATGGTAACCAGACAGCCATGATGTTCTGCTACTACATCATCGAGAACAAGAAGAAGTTGGGCAAGTTGAAGCCAACAGACTTCCTCGTAAAGACCATCGTAACTACAGAGGTTATCGCTGAGATTGCCAAGAAGAACAACGTAGAGTTGCGCGACTGCTACACAGGTTTCAAGTGGATTGCACGCGAGATTGCTATCTCTGAGGGCAAGCAGCAGTACATTGGTGGCGGTGAGGAGAGCTTCGGCTTCTTGCCATACGATAAGGTACGTGATAAGGATGCTCCTGCTTCTATCTGCCTCATCTGCGAGATTGCAGCCTGGGCTAAGGATCAGGGCAAGACTCTCTACGACCTCTTGATGCAGATTTACGCAGAGTATGGCTTCAGCAAGGAGTTTACTGTAAACGTGGTTCGCCCAGGTAAGACTGGTGCTGACGAGATCAAGCAGATGATGGCAGACTTCCGTGCTAACCCTCCAAAGGAGTTGGGTGGTAGCAAGATTGTTACCTGGAAGGACTACCAGAGCTTGGAGGCTAAGCATGCTGACGGCAGTGTAGAGAAGCTCGATATGCCTACAACAAGCAACGTACTCCAGTGGTTCTGCGATGACAATACCAAGGTAAGTGTTCGCCCTTCAGGTACAGAGCCTAAGATCAAGTTCTATATCGAGGTAAAGGATCCTTCATTCAAGTGCGCTGGCTGCTACAACCGTTGTACAGCTGCAGCCATGGATAAGATCGAGGCTATCAAGAAGAGCTTGAACCTGGATTAATGAATGAAATGATTGGGAGATGTCTTCAGTGGTATCTCCCGACAACCCTATTTTTTGAGCATTATCTATGATTCGTAAATAATGCATTCTCCGGCGAGAAGTCTTCCTGGCTTCTCGCCATTTTGTTTTTTATCCTCCTCATTTTCATCCATCCGGCATATACTAATCCCATGATGGCATAGATGATGAATAGGATAGGGAGAGAGAGGTGGATTCCATCGATGCAGGCACCGGGAGCCAGGGAGATGAGATGGAAGGCTGTGTTGGCAAAATGAGTGATGGATACCAATGCCTTGGCAATCCAGCTTGTCAGCCAGGAGACGAGCGCGACTGTTGGCGACAGAAGCAGGAAGGGGCTCAGCAGCATCAGCATGCAACAGAGGAAAAGAATGCCCGTAGCTGCAGGTATTGCGATGAAAGTGGTGAGAAGGGAATAGCACGAGATGCGCCCGAAGTAATAAGTGATGAGTGGAAGCGTACCTATCTGGGCAGCCGCCGATACGCAGAGCATCCCCCAAATCCATTGGGATAGGCGATGAGTAGGATGGTAAAGTGAACTGAGCAACGGCATAAACACGATGATGGAACCAACTGCCGCAAACGACATCTGGAAACTGATGTCAAAGAGATAGAGCGGATTCCATAATAGCATGATGGTAAAAGAGAAGGAGAGCGATTGGAGCGAATTCTTGTTCCGCCTTGATATGGTTGTGAAACCATATACGCTCAGCATGGTGGCAGAACGGACAGCACTGGCTGGCATGCCTATGAACAGAACATACATCCAGATGGCTAGAAGGGCAGAAAAAATGATGAAGATATGGCGGCGATTGCCACCTAGCAGCATGATAAGCAGTTGGAAGATGATGCTGATATGCAGTCCGCTTATGGCTAATACATGGCTTGCTCCGGCTATGGAATAAATCTCTTTGGTGTCCTTGTTCAGCACCGTCTTGTCGCCGAGTGCCATCGCTGCAATGACCCCAAAGTCTTCATTCTCAATGCCCAATCCCTTCATCTTCTGTTCTGTTTCCGCTCTCCGTTCTTGAGCTGTTATCTGAAACCGGTCCAGTTCCGACAGTTCATTCGTCGTAAAATAGCTAGTAGGCTTTTGTTCCCGATATTCCTGATAGGAAGTGAGAAGACCGCCCAGAAGAAACAGGCAGATATAGAGTAGGATGTGCTGACTTTGTATCCATTTCCGCAGGATGATAGCCATGCTTGTCATAATCAGTAGAAGAATAAGCCAAAGGGCCGGAGAAATCTGGTCATAGCCATATCTGGCCATGATAATACCCGCGCTCAGTATGATGCTCATTCTGATATTCATGTGCAAAGTCACCTTATATTGAGCGCAAAGATACATTAAAATTCTGAAAATCGACTATTTTTTCTTGCATAATTTACATCTTTTTATTACCTTTGCACCCAATATTACAAACAATAACATAGAATTATACTCTTATGGGAGGTATTTTCGGAACTATTTCCAAGAAAAGTTGTGTCGCAGACCTGTTCTACGGCACCGATTACAACTCACATCTCGGCACACGTCGAGGCGGTTTGGCAACCTACAGTAGTGAGAAAGGCTTCGTGCGCTCAATTCACAACCTCGAAAGTTCTTATTTCAGAACGAAGTTTGAGCCTACACTCAACAAGTTTGAGGGAGCGACATCAGGTATCGGCGTAATCAGCGATACGGATGCGCAGCCATTAATCATGAACTCACATCTTGGCCGTTTCGCCATTTGTACTGTAGCTAAGATTGTAAACAAGGATGAACTGACCCAGTACCTGCTAGACAAGAACATGCACTTTGCAGAGATGTCTTCAGGCAGCACCAACCCAACCGAGTTGGTTGCATTACTCATTATTCAGGGCAAGACATTCCGCGAAGGTATCGAGAATGTATTCCACCACATCAAGGGCTCCTGCACCATGATGATTCTTACCGAGGATGGTATCATCTGCGCTCGCGACAGTTGGGGACGTACACCTATAATTATAGGTAAGAAGGATGGTGCCTATGCTGCTTCCAGCGAGACCACCTCGTTCCCTAACCTCGATTATGAAACGGAATACGAGCTGGGTCCGGGCGAAATCGTCAAGATTACTGCCGACAAGATGGAGCAGCTTCGTCCTGCCAACAAGAAGATGCAGGTTTGTTCTTTCCTCTGGGTTTACTATGGTTTCCCTACATCTACCTATGAGGGCAAGAATGTAGAGGAGGCTCGTTTTACCAACGGTTTCAATCTCGCCAAGACAGATGATGTTGAGGTAGACTGCTGCAGCGGTATTCCGGATTCTGGTACTGGTATGGCGATGGGATATGCTGCCGGCAAGGGTGTGCCTTACCAGCGCTGTATTGCCAAGTATACTCCTACATGGCCTCGCAGCTTTACTCCAAGCAACCAGAGCATGCGTTCATTGGTAGCTAAGATGAAGCTGATTCCTAACAAGGCGATGCTCAAGGGCAAGCGTGTGTTGTTCTGCGATGACAGTATTGTTCGTGGTACCCAGCTTCGCGACAACGTGAAGGTGCTTTTCGACCAGGCAGGCTTGAAGGAGTGCCACATGCGTATTGCATGTCCTCCATTGGTATATGGCTGTCCGTTCATCAACTTCACTTCTTCAAAGAGTGATATGGAGCTGATTACCCGCCGTATCATCGAGAAGTTTGAGGGTGATGCCAACAAGAATCTTGATAAATACGCTACCACCGGTTCTCCTGAGTATCAGAAGATGGTAGATGAGATTGCCAATCAGCTGGGCTTGACTACTTTGAAGTTCAATACCATCGAGCAGCTGGTTGAGGCTATCGGTCTTCCAAAGTGTCAGGTATGTACCCACTGTTTTGATGGCAGCAGCGCATATACATTGGAAGAGTTTGCTGACGCTGAGTAAGGTAAAATAGCCTCTTTTGCTGTTTTTTCAGCGGATAATTGATTTTCAAATAAGCTTTAAACGGAGTTGGTTTAAGCCTCAAATAACGGTTACGTTAGGCTTAAATCAACTCCGTTTATGGCTTAATTCAAAATGGTGACATTCTCTTTTCTTCTGAAATGTTATTTTATTTCATACAAACTCTTATTTCGCATAGAACGTAAACTTGTTCTTGTAATCTCTGTTCACGCAGACGGTTGCCTTGCGCTGGGAGAGATTGTATACCACCGACCACTGGGTATGGCTCGTTGGATTGCCTGGAGTTTCTGCCTGACTCACACCATTGAGCAGATTCATGGCTCCTTCCTCTGACAACTGGTTACTGTTCTGCTTGATGACGAATTCCATCATGTCGTAGCGGGTCTTGCCGTGGTTCGAGAGTTTCGGTCCTTTGTCAGAACATGCCATGGTTTCAGATACATAGAAGTTGCTGGCATAGCGCTTTTCTATCACCTCGCGGGTGTTTGGCAATACGTCAGGATATTTGAAATGAGTCTTTCCGTCTTCACCCGTATATTCATCGTCGATGTAAATCTTGCTTTGGTGATCCTTGTCATATACGAATTCTACGATGGCATAACGGCCCGTGGCATCTGCCATGTAGAAATGATAGTTGCCGTCATTATCCGGTATCCAGAGGTCATATCCGTCCAGAATCTTGAGAGCTTCATCTACCGTCTTGGCATGATCCAGCATCATACGTAAGGCAACTGTTGTTGTCAACTTCTTTCCTGTGCTAGCCTGCTGGGTTGGCTTGCCGTCGAGATGGAGTACGGAAACGGCAAAGCCAGCCTCGTTCATGCCGTCCATCAGGAGATATGGAAATGCCATGATATAGGACAGGTCTTGTGTCTTATACTTCTCAAACTGTTCCTTGTTATATAGAATGTAATGCCACAGATCCTGGCGGTAACCTATCCAGTAGGCATCCACCATGCTGATGGATTTCAGTCCACCTTCTGGAGCCGTGCGAACCAGGGCTGCTGCAATCGGTTCATTATCGTGAGAATAGTCAAAGTTGCGCCCCATCAGATAATCACCAGTATCTGGTGTCGTAACAGCAAAGGCACTGCAGCCTGCATCCAGCTTGACTCTTGTCTTGAGCCAGGATGGTGTTTTGTCGCAGAGGGTTTTCAATACGGCACCAATCAGTTGGGTGTTGTCGGTAAGATTATAGCCTGATATGGTAGAGAGTTTGTAATCCTCCGTATAGTCAAGATAGAAGAATCTTCCGTCTTTCAAGTCCTGGATTGACCGGACCATCTCCAGTTTCTTGGCATCGGTCAGCAGGCTGGCTGGTACGTCCTGATAGTGTGCCTGATTGTATACTTCTTCATGGTCATCATCGCTGCACGATGACATCAGGAGCATGAAGAAAGAAAAGCTGAAAGTTAAGCATGCAAACAGTAACCACTGGATGCTCTTGCTGTTGAAAGTATGGTTCCTTTTCATAATAAATAGTATTAAAAGATTGATGATTTATTAATTATTTTACTGCAAAAGTAGCAGAAAAAAAGGATTTGAGTGGGGAAAACTACCCTGAAAAATACTGATTTTTGAAGAAAATGATAAAAAAACAACCTCAAAAAACATCAAAATCACCTTTTTTTGTTATCTTTGCAATGAAATCCATCTATCAATAAATAATTAACTATGAGTATGAAAGAAATGAACTCAATAAGAACAAAGTTGCGTAGGTTTGGATTCTCCTTGCTGAAGAGAGAGTCCAATTACCTGGATCGCCAGCGCCAGTGGCTTCTGGTATGTTTTGCCGTGATGCTTTCTCTAGGTATCCTGTCTAATATCCTGGGCTTGTCGGGAGCCTTTGATCCTTTTTTTACGGCTTCCAACATCGTCTTTCTCATCGTTGTCGTGTCCTCGTTCTTAGCTTATCTCTTGGGTAAAATCGGGGTGGTGAAGGGGATAGTCTTCCTTGCTGTTGCTACCCAGATCTTCATAGGTCTTGACATCCTGTATAGTGCCTTCGTTCCGACATTGAAGGATCATACAATGGTGATTCTCATCAATATGCTCATCCTTGCCGGCAACATGTTTTTTTCGCTGGCTGCTTATCAGGCTCGTCTTACCCGTTGGCTGGTGGGAATAGCCTTGGGAGTTTATTTGGTCTGTGTGATTGTGACGGGCAACGAATCGCTGCGTAATTATTTCTTTATGTTGATGTTGATTATGCTGTTTATAAGTCTGCTGAGTCTGGGTATTGCCAGAAACGGCGAGTATCTGGTAAATGTAAACAAAATATTGCAGCGTGAAGAGGAAGAACTGCTTCAGGTGTTGCGAATCAACAAGAGACAGGTTAAGGCATACGTGGCTTTGGCTAAGGAGAAGCATGATGTGAAGCTGACAGAGCATTTGCTGGATTTAATGGGCGAGGCATCGCAGAAGAATGTGATAGATAATGTATTGCAGTATATCAAGACCCGGGAATTGAGCAAGCAGAACCTTGAACGTGTCTTCCCCGAATTGAGTTCGTCTGAAAGGGAAATCTGCTATCTCATCCTGCAGAATAAGAAGTTGAGTGAAATCTGTGTCCTGCTCAATAAGACAGAATCAAACATTACCACCCAGCGTGGCAATATCCGAAAGAAGCTGGGGATGAATCCATCTGGTAATCTGCAGAAGGTATTGGAAAAGAGAGTAAGGGGATAAATCTGCGTGACCAAAACTTCAAATCTGTGTGACCAAAATTTTAACAAAATGGCATTTCGCGAAGATGGTTACAGTGGTTACGGTTACAGAAGTTACAGTTTTCTTCGGAGGGGGTATAGGTTTTTCGGAGTACTTTCAGATTGTAAGTAATAATAATAGATAATAATATATATATATTATTATCTCCTTCTAAGGAAGAAGGAGTGGTAGGGGCTCAGAAAAAACTGTAACTTCTGTAACCGTAACCACTTTTTGGGGTATAATCGGGGTAAAAGACGTGGAGGCATTCATACAGATGGAAATGACAAAACATTCAGAAACTATTTACAAAATATAGTTTTCTCAAAACTAATTCTATGACTTGGGTTTATTAACTGGATCCGCCATAAATATTAAATCCATTTAACAGAACTCTGCAGGGCGTTTTTTGGCGGTACTGGAAAAAAGTCGTATCTTTGCACCGTGATTGGAAAGAAGGCGTGGCGTCAGAATATATTGCGGATTGAGAATGATGGCATAAAAAATGCTCCACTTGCGGGGAGCAAAGTGGAGCACATGAAACACATGAAATGAAGTCCTCTTCCATCTGTGAAGATGGTGAACCTCTCTGATATTATCTCCAGTTCCTATGCGAATAGTCTGGAGAATACTTCGGCAGATTTGCCGGTATAAACCTTCATGTCGGTAACAGGCTTGTAGCCGAAATCCTTATAGGCGAGGAGCTGGAGGGCAGCAAACTGAGAATCGTCAGAAAGACATGCCTGCAACTTGAAGTTGCCCATGCTGATGGCTGAAACCGGGAACTTGCTGATGGCAGTTTCCACTTCTGCAGGAGCTGCAGTGAGGATGTTCTGAAGTTTCTTTCCGTCCTCAGCAGTATATTCCTTCTCCTTGATCTGGATCTTGCTCTGTGTTGGCTTGTAGGTGAGCTTGACGCTCCAACCCATGAAACCCTTCTTTACCTGTACGTCATTGAGTGCCATTACGTCTTCACCCATTTCTATATGATTGATCTTTGCCATAATCTTATAATGTTATTACTTGTTTTAATCTTAAATGTATATATATTGAACTGTTTTTATTGTTTTAGGGGTATGATTACCCTTATCGCATCTTGCAGAGATGATGCGACATACGATATGATATGTATATAAGAGAAAAACAAGCGCTAACAGAGGAGACGCCGCAGGCAAATGACATAATATTTGCTGGCGACATCAAAGTGGATAGGGGCGGTCTCCTGACGGAAAGGCTCCATCGCACCATCTAAAGCGGATAAAAGGGTGGATATTAAATAAAATTTATAAGAAAGCAATCTACTTGCCGATTGGTTTCCCTGCATATTGCCACTAGGCAATAAGCGCTGCGGACGACTGCTGCAAATGCGATAGGCGAGCTCGGAAGCATTCTCCAGCTGCGCATCACCCTGATGCTGGTCGTACTCTACCTTAGCCAGCTTATCCTTCTTGGGAAGAGCGTCGGAGGTATAAGAAACAGAGGCAGCAGATACCTCTCCATAGCCTGCGAAGACCATGGAAAACAGAAAAATGATGTATAGTATCAACTGCCTCATGTTTTTATATATTATTAATAACTTCTTGCGATGATGACACGTGCTACGGCTGGCTTGCCGCTTACCATGTCTACACCTGGAGTCTGCTCGTAAGCGAATGGCACGCAACGGATGGTTGCCTGAGTCTCCTCCTTGATCTTAGCCTCGGTCTCGGCTGTACCGTCCCAATGGCAGAGGAAGAAACCGCCGTCCTTTACGCGCTCCTTGAACTCCTCGTAGTTGTCGCACTCATATACGTGAGCATCACGATAAGAGCGAGCCTTCTCGAAGATGTTCTTCTGGATGTCTTCCAGCATATCCTTTACGCGCTCTACGATACCGTCGAAGCTAACGTTCTCCTTCTCCAATGTATCACGACGCATGATCTCGATGGTGTTGTTCTCCAAGTCACGGCCACCCATAGCGAGACGAACAGGTACACCCTTCAACTCGTAGTCGGCAAACTTGAAGCCTGGACGCTTAGCTGTATTGTCATCATATTTCACAGTGATGCCGAGCTCACGGAGCTGGTCGATGACTGGCTGCAACTTGGCTGTAATCTGAGCCAACTGCTCCTCGCCCTTGTTGATAGGGATGATAACCACCTGGATAGGAGCCAGCTTTGGAGGCAATACGAGACCGTTGTCATCGCTATGAACCATGATGAGGGCACCCATCAGTCGGGTAGAAACACCCCATGAAGTAGCCCATACATACTCAGGCTTGTTCTCCTTGTTCAAGTATGTTACATCGAAACTCTTGGCGAAGTTCTGACCCAGGAAGTGAGAAGTACCGCTCTGGAGAGCCTTGCCATCCTGCATCATTGCCTCGATGGTATAAGTGTTGAGAGCACCGGCGAAACGCTCAGTCTCACTCTTCACACCCTGCAATACAGGAACGCCCATGTAGTTCTCTGCAAAATCAGCGTAAACCTTCAGCATCTCCTGAGCCTTTGCCTCAGCCTCTTCCTTGGTGGCATGAGCGGTATGACCCTCCTGCCAGAGGAACTCAGAAGTACGGAGGAACGGACGGGTACGCATCTCCCAACGCATCACGTTACACCACTGGTTGCAGAGGATAGGGAGATCACGCCATGAATGAATCCAGTTCTTATAGGTGTTCCAGATGATAGTCTCAGAAGTAGGACGGATGATGAGCTCCTCATCGAGCTTTGCGTTAGGATCCACCTCAACCTCTTTGCCATCCTCTGTAGAACGGAGGCGGTAGTGGGTAACTACGGCACACTCCTTGGCGAAACCTGCCACGTGCTCAGCCTCACGAGAGAAGAAACTCTTCGGGATGAGGAGAGGGAAGTATGCGTTCTGTACACCTGTCTGCTTAAACATCTTGTCGAGCTGCTGCTGCATCTTCTCCCAGATAGCGTAACCGTATGGTTTGATGATCATACAACCACGAACAGGAGACAACTCAGCGAGGTCAGCCTTTACCACCAAGTCATTATACCACTGACTGTAGTTGTCAGCGCGCTTGGTCAAATTCTTAAGTTCTTTAGCCATATTACTATTTTATATTTTATTTTTTATTCTTTCTATATTAATAATAAGGTATCGTCTTTTTTTTCGTCACATATAGGGATTTTCCACCCCCAAATAGGAGATTTCCTTGCCCTGTTTGGACAAATACCTTTAATTTTGCATGCAAAAATACAAAAAAATATTAGAAATCTCTCCTTATTGGAGAAAAAATACGTATCTTTGCATTTAAATAACATAAAATATAGGAGAATAAGTCATGAAAAAGATGAATTTAACTGTAGTAGCACTCTCTGCGCTGCTCGTTTTTGGAAGTTGTGGAACAAGTCAGAAGACAGGTACAGCTGCTGGTGCAGGTGCAGGTGCTGCCTTGGGTGCACTTGTAGGTGGATTGTTGAATAGTAGCCACCATGGTACTGGTGCTGTTGTCGGTGCTGCTATCGGTGCTGCTGTAGGCGGTACTGCTGGTAACTTGATTGGCAAGCACATGGATAAGGTGAAGGCTGAGGCTGAGGCTGTAAAGAATGCCCAGGTTGAGACTGTAACAGATGCCAATGGCTTGGCTGCTGTAAAGGTTACCTTCGATTCTGGTATCCTCTTCCAGACCAACAAGTATGTTCTCAATGCCAATGCAAAGAACGATTTGGCTAATTTTGCTACCGTATTGAAGAATAATACCGACTGCGAGGTTTCTATCCAGGGTTATACTGACAGCACTGGTAACGATGGCATCAACTTGCCTTTGAGCGAGAACCGTGCCAAGTCTGTATACAACTATCTTATGTCTTGCGGCGTAAAGAATTCACAGATCAAGTCTGTTCAGGGTTTCGGTTCTTCTAATCCTGTTGCTGACAACTCAACAGCAGCTGGCCGCCAGGCTAACCGTCGTGTAGAGGTATACATGTATGCTTCTCAGTCAATGATCAATGCTGCTAACAATGGTACATTGAAATAATGATACTCAAGAAGATTAGAAATATCGTAAGATGGGTGGTGGTACTGTTTTTCAGTACCACCATTCTTGCTGTTGTAGCCTATCGTTTCATTCCGGTGTATTTCACTCCCTTGATGTTTATTCGCTGCTTCCAGCAAGTAGCTGATGGAGAGAGTGTTACCTTGCATCATCATTGGGTTTCGATGGATAAGATTTCACCTCACATGCCTGTGGCAGTGATGGCGAGTGAGGATGCCCGGTTCCTGAAGCATCACGGTTTTGACTTCAATGCCATCGAGCATGCTGCCAAGAACAATGCCCGTGGTGGAAAGGTACATGGAGCCAGTACTATCAGTCAGCAGACCGCAAAGAATGTGTTCCTCTGGCCGGGAAGGTCATGGACCCGCAAGGGCTTCGAGGTGTATTTCACCTTTCTCATCGAAATGATGTGGAGCAAGCAGCGTATCATGGAGGTTTATCTCAACAGTATCGAGATGGGACCTGGAATCTATGGCGTGGATGCTGTGGCTGAGTATCATTTCGACAAGAAAGTGCAGGATCTTTTCCGCGGCGAGTGTGCCTTGATTGCTGCAACATTGCCTAATCCCCGCAAATTCAGCTCTCTTCATCCGAGTGCCTATATGAAGAAGCGTCAGCGCCAGATAGAGCATCAGATGAAGTTTATCCCTTCCTTTCCACGGGAAGGTGAGGATTATGACCCGGGTACTGCTGTAGGAGGATATAGGGGGAAGTGAAGAGTGAGTAGTGATTAATTATTAGTGATTATATTTCCGGCTAAATATTGATTGATGGATTTACTGAACGACTTGAATGAAGCGCAGCGTGCTGCGGTAGAATATATTGACGGACCGTCGCTGGTGATTGCCGGTGCCGGTTCGGGTAAGACGCGTGTGCTTACCTATAAGATTGCTTATCTTGTTCAACAAAATGAAGACTTAAAATCTTTGTTGGTTTTGACATTTACCAATAAGGCTGCTAAAGAAATGGTTAAAAGATTTTCTGCTTTGTTGGGTGATGACTTTGTTGGAAGGCAGCCTTATATGGGAACATTTCATAGTGTATTTGCTAGAATTTTGCATTGTGAAAATGCGAAAAGACTTGGCATTAAAAATTTTGATAGTAACTTTACTATATACGATGAAGCGGATTCTCGTTCTTTAATTAAAGCTATCGTTAAAGGTTTGCAATTAGATGAGCGAACATATAAACCTGCTCTTGTTCATAGTATTATTTCTAAAGCTAAAAATAATTTACAAGATCCTGCTAAATTTCTGAGTGCTCATTCTGGAGAATTTGATAAAATCCAAGGATTGAGTTACGAATCCTTATATAATATATATGTTGAGTATGTGCAAAGTTGCCGCTTGGCGAATGTTATGGATTTTGACGATTTACTCTATTATACTTATGTTCTGTTCGCTGATAAATCAAATGAAGTTTGTAGAGATTTTGCTTCTAAGATTAAATACATTTTGGTTGATGAATATCAAGATACGAATAAGTTACAGCAGAAAATTCTTTCTTTGATTTTTGAAGAGATGCCTAAAAAGAGAATTTGTGTTGTGGGTGATGATGCGCAAAGTATATACGCCTTTCGTGGAGCTGAAGTAAATAATATATTGAATTTCTGTGATGAGTTCAAAGATATAAAAGGGCAAAAAGCAAAGCTCTTCAAACTGGAGCAGAACTACCGTTCTACCCAGACCATCGTGAAGGCAGCCAACAGTCTGATTAAGTATAACCGCAATCAGATCAAGAAGGATGTATATAGCGAGAATGCGGTAGGCGAGAAGCTGCAGTACAAGCCGGCTTACAGCGACAAGGAAGAGGCGGTAATCGTGGCTAAGGACATCAAGCGCATCAAGCGTCAGGATAATTGCGAATATCATGATTTCGCCATCCTGTATCGTACCAACGCCCAGAGCCGCAGCTTTGAGGAGGAGTTCAGAAAGCAGGGCATTCCTTATCGCATCTATGGTGGATTGAGCTTCTATCAGCGCAAGGAAATCAAGGATATTATCGCCTATTTCCGACTGGTGGCTAATCCGGATGATGAGGAAGCCATCAAGCGTATCATCAACTATCCGGCTCGCGGTATCGGTGCAACAACGGTGATGAAGATTGCTGACTGTGCGCATCTGAACCAGGTGAGTTTCTGGGAGGTGATAGGCGAACCAACGCATTATGGACTCAATGTAAACAAGGGTACATTGACGAAACTGGATAATTTCCGACTGCTCATTTCTTCGTTTATCGAGCGTTCGCATACTACGGATGTATACGAACTGGGTGATGCTATCATCAAGGAGAGTGGCATCAGTCAGGATATCATGAGTGGCAGGGATGCTGATGATCTGGCAAGACAGGAGAACCTGGAGGAATTCCTGGGTGGTATGTCTGCCTTCGTCGAGGAGCGCAGGGAAGAGGGTAGGATGGATGAAGCCTTTCTTACTGATTACCTGCAGGATGTGGCGTTGCTTACGGATGCAGATAGTGAGGGAGCCAAGGATGAACCTCGTGTGTCCCTGATGACTGTTCATGCGGCTAAAGGCTTGGAATTTGCTACAGTCTTCATAGTAGGATTGGAGGAGAATATCTTCCCGAGTCCGTTGGCTGCCATGTCTGTCAGGGAACTGGAGGAAGAGCGCCGTCTGCTTTATGTGGCAATCACCCGTGCCGAGAAACATTGTATTCTGACAAATGCCAAGAACCGTTTCCGTTATGGCAAGATGGAGTTTGATAATCCTAGCCGTTTTATTGATGAGATTGATGACAGTCTGATAGAGGCACAGGATGAAATGGGGGGTTCTTACTTTGGTGGCGGCTCTTCTTATGATAGAAGTTCTTCTTATGGTGGTGGATATGGCAAACGGATGCCTTGGGACCAGAAGCGTAGAGTAAGCGATAGAGAAGAGGATGTTCCGGAATGGAAGCGTGTAACATCGCAGTTCCGTCCGGATCCTAAACCGACATCGGATACCTTGTCCTCTTCTTCCCGAGAGTCTTTGTCTTCCGGTAATTTCAAATCGGTAAGAGCTTTGGATGCTGCTCATCGCATATTGGGGAATAACAGAAGTTCATCGGTATCTTCTGCCTCTTCGATATCTTCTTCTGTAGCTTCTTTTGGGGATTTGAAGGAAGGCTGCAAGATAGAGCATCAGCGCTTCGGGGTAGGTGTCGTTCGGAAACTGGAAGGACAGGGTGAGAATGCGAAGGCTACTGTAGAATTTCAGAATTCAGGTACCAAGCAGTTGCTCCTGAAGTATGCGAAGTATACCATTCTGGATTAAACTTCTTTGTTTGCGACAGCAGATAGACTGAATTCTTCTATCTGCTGTTGCATTTTTATTTGCTATTGTTTTATTTGCTATTTCATTTTTTTTTTATTTGCTATTGCAGACAGAGATGCAGAGCGAGATGATGGCGAAGACCGTTCCTACTGCACAGACTCCCAACCATCCAATCTGGGTCCAGGCAATGCCGGCACAGTAGGTGCCTAATGATCCACCTATAAAGTAGGTAGTCATGAAGATGGTGTTGGCTCTGTTGGCTGCTTCTGGGATTTCCTGGATACAGCCACTCTGATTGCTGAGTTGCTGGCATTGCAGACCGATGTCTACCAGAATGATGGCAATGATGAGGCCTGCGTATGTATCTCCGTAGAGATTGGCAATGCTCCAGGCGATAATCTGGAGTACTGCTCCGTAAAGACTCAGTTTTCTGATGCCGTATCGCGGAACGAGTTTGCCGATACCGCTGGCTGCAAGGGCTCCGGCGATGCCGCAGGCACCCAAAGTTCCTACCATCTCACTACCTGAAAAGAAAGGTGCCTGGGCTAGACGGAAAGCCAGACAGGACCAAATTGCCATCATGCTGCCGAAACCAAAGGCTGCACGGATGGAGTAGAGGCGGATGCGGGGATGATAGGCAAAGATTTCGAAGACGGTAATCATCAGTCCTTTGTAACTTCCGATATAGTTGCGTTTCATCTCTGGAATGATCTTAAGGGTGAGTGCCATGCAGATCAGCATCACGACAGCAGCGATGAGGAACATTTCTCTCCAGCCTAGCCAGTCGCCTACATATCCGCTGATGACTCGTGAAGCCAGAATGCCGGTAAGGAGTCCGGAAAGCACGATTCCCATATTCCTGCTTTTGTTCTTGGGCGCAGAATACTGTCCGGCGATAGGGATGAAGAATTGTGGAATCACCGAACAGGCTCCCAGAAAGAGGGAAGCGCCCCAGATGAGCCATACGTTATGTGCCAAGGCTATGATGATGGCCATGATGGCTGCCACCGTCATGTTGGTAACGATGATGCGCCGACGGGAATAGAGGTCACCCATGGGAATGAGGAAACATAAGCCCAGGGCGTAACCTATCTGCGTGACAACGGTGATGAGGTTGGCACTATGCTGGCTGATGCCCAGGTCATGGCGTATCATTTCCAGTAGGGGCTGGTTGTAGTAGCAGTTGGCTACAGTCAGTCCAGCAATGACAGCCATTGTCAGTAAGAGGCTGCGTGGTATTCCATTGTTTTCTTTCAGTTGTATCATTTTCTTTCAATTGTTTCTTGTGTTCTGTTCCGAAATCTGTTTGCGTTCAGAGAAAATACCTCTGAAACATAGTGCAAAGTTACGAAAACTTTTTCTTTTCTCAAAAATCTGCTGGCTGTTTATGTCTTTTCCGTTGTATATTCTTCTTTCCGTTTCAGTCTGCTTCCCTCGCGCGTACCTTATTATATATACGGATCTTTTCGACAGAAAAGTGTTTCGGAAGGAAAAAATCGATGTTCGGGCACACATTTAACGATTTTGGTGGCTTTTAGAGGTGGAAGTATAGCATCTGCTAAATGCGCTTAAAATGCAGGAAAAGTGTTAAAATCGGGGTGTTTCCGAGCACACTAAAAACTTTAACCTTTGTTAGCATTCTATAAGTTACTGAATATTAGTGACTTGTGATTTTGTTACAAAATACCCCTAAAAAAAGTCGCAAAAAAAAGAACAACATATCGAAAAAATGCTTACCTTTGCATCAGTTTTAATAAACGAATGATTGTTTTACAGATTTAAAAAGCAAAGAAAATGAAGAAATTAGTTTTTATGTTCGTAGCTATCGCAGCTATCTCTTTCGCATCATGCAATGGTAACAAAACAGCTCAGAATACAGCTTCTGCTGATTCTGACACAGCTCAGGTTGACACAGCTCAGGTTGATACAACTGCTAATGATTCAGCTAACACTGATTCAGTTAAGTAATTTAGAATTACTTGCGAACGAAAAAATGAGAGAAACAACCGCTGGACTTCGGTCTAGCGGCTTTTTCGTTTTATAGACCCTGGGGTATAAAAGCAATCAACAATGCGCCCTGTAAGGGCAAAAGCTTTAAAGAAACCAAAGAAAAAGATAAATATATGATAGATTCAAGTGCCTTCCAAGGCAAAAAGGCAGCTTACTATACACTGGGCTGCAAACTCAACTTCTCGGAAACTTCCACTTTTGGCAAACTGCTCGAAGATATGGGCGTGATTACTGCTAAAAAGGGGGAGAAAGCTGACATTTGTCTCATCAATACCTGCTCGGTGACTGAGGTTGCCGATCATAAGTGCCGTCAGGCTATCCATCGTATGGTTCGTAATAATCCGGGTGCTTTCGTGATAGTTACGGGGTGCTATGCCCAGCTGGAGTCGGAAAATGTGAGCAAGATTGAGGGAGTAGACCTGGTGTTGGGTGCCAATGAGAAGGCAAACTTGATTCAATATCTCAGTGATGCCTGGGCGCAGAAGTTTGCTGCTGAGAATGGTTTGCCAACCGATGTTGAAATTCTGGAGCAGGCAGATTCTGCCCTTCATCAGCATCATAGCGTGAAGACGAAGGAGATCAAGACCTTCCAACCTTCATGTTCCCGTGGCAACCGTACCCGCTACTTCCTGAAGGTACAGGATGGCTGCAACTATTACTGCACCTATTGTACCATTCCTTTCGCCCGTGGCAATTCCCGCAATCCTAGCATCGAGTCATTGGTGGCTCAGTGCGAGCAGGCGGCTGCTGAGGGAGGTAAGGAGATTGTCATCACCGGTGTTAACATCGGTGATTTCGGTCAGACTACCCATGAGCGATTCCTGGATCTTGTGAAGGCGATGGACCAGGTAGAGGGTATCAAGCGTTATCGCATCTCCAGTCTGGAGCCGGATCTCTGTGATGATGACCTCATCGCTTACTGTGCAGAGAGCCGTGCCTTCATGCCTCACTTCCATATCCCGTTGCAGAGTGGAAGCGATGAGGTGCTGAAGCTGATGCATCGCCGTTATGACAAGGCGCTCTTTGCCCACAAGGTGAATCTCATCAAGGAGAAGATGCCGGATGCCTTCATCGGTGTTGACGTGATGGTGGGTTGTCGTGGCGAAACTCCTGAGTGCTTTGAGGAGTGTTATGAGTTCTTGAAGAGTCTGCCTGTTACGCAGCTCCATGTCTTCCCATATTCCGAGCGCCCGGGAACGGCAGCATTGAAGATTCCATACGTGGTAGACGAGAAGGAGAAGAAGAAGCGTTCTAAGCGTCTGCTGGAGTTGAGCGACCAGAAGACACAGGAGTTCTATGCCCAGTATATCGGTACAGAGGCTGAGGTGCTCTTCGAGAAGGCGCCAAGAGGAAAGGCTATGCATGGTTTTACCAAGAACTATGTGCGCGTAGAACTGTCTCCTGCGCTGGCTAAGGAAGAATATGATAACCAGCTTCTCAAGGTAAGATTGGGTGATTTCAATCACGATAAGACTGCATTGAGGGCAGAGTTGCTGGATAAAGAATAATGTTCATTGTATATTATTAATTGCAAATTATTAATAGCTATGTCATTATACAACGATTTTGGTTCCTGGATCCGGAAGCAGTTTCCTGACTTCCGGGTTCAGAAGATTTCGATAGATGCAGGTTTTTCCTGTCCTAACAGGGATGGAAGAATCTCGAACGGCGGATGCACGTACTGTGACAACCGTACGTTTAATCCCAGCTATTGTGATAGGAAGAAGTCGATAACCGAACAGTTGGAAGAGGGAAAGGCATTCTTCAGCAGAAAGTATCCAGATATGAAGTATCTGGCTTATTTCCAGGCTTATACCAATACCTATGCCAAGGTAGAACTTCTGCGGGAAATGTACGAGGAGGCGCTACGTGTTGAGGATGTGGTAGGCATTGTGATTGGTACCCGTCCCGACTGTGTGAGTGATGAACTCCTGGATTATCTGGAGGAACTGAACAGGCGTACTTTCGTACTTGTGGAATATGGCATCGAGAGTGCCAATGATGAGACCTTGAAGCGAATCAATCGCGGTCATGATTTTGCCTGCTGCCGTGATGCGGTAGAGCGGACGCATGCGAGAGGCATCCTGACGGGCGGTCATATCATCATCGGACTGCCTGGAGAAGATGCGGAAGAAAGTCTCAGGCAGGCACCTGTCATTTCTTCTCTTCCTCTTGATATCCTGAAGATTCATCAGATGCAGATCATCAAGGGTACCCGATTGGCGCAGGAGTATGCCGAGCATCCTTTTCATGTATATACTGTAGAGGAATACATTGATGTCATCGTCAGGTACATCCGACTCTTGAGAAAGGATCTGGTATTGGAACGGTTCGTCAGTCAATCGCCTAAAGACCTGCTTGTCGCACCCAAATGGGGACTCAAGAACTATGAGTTCACGAATCTCCTGAATAATAAGTTAAAGAGTTTACAATAAAATATGGCAAAGGTAGCAATCGTTATATTAAATTGGAATGGGCAGAAGATGCTGGCAAAGTATCTGCCTAATGTCGTGGAGTATTCACGGCAGGATGCTGAGATATGGGTAGCAGACAACAGTTCTTCAGACCAATCCATGCATCTTCTGGAGACTCAGTTTCCTCATGTAAAGACCATCGTCCTGGAACAGAACTTTGGTTTTGCAGAGGGATATAACCGTGCCTTGAAAGAGATAGAGGCTGATTATTATGTTCTCCTGAACAGTGATGTAGAGGTATCGCATCATTGGCTTACTCCGCTCATCGAGTTTATGGATGCCCATCCTCAGGTGGCTGCTTGCCAGCCTAAGTTGCTGGCAGAATACGACAAGGATATGTTTGAATATGCCGGTGCATGCGGTGGCTATCTGGATAAGTTGGGTTATCCTTTCTGTCGGGGTAGAATCTTTGATACCGTAGAGCGGGATAACGGGCAGTATGATTATCAGCAGGAGATACTCTGGGCTACAGGAGCCTGCATGATGATCCGTTCGGAAGATTACTGGAATGTCGGTGGACTTGATGGTCGATTCTTTGCTCATAATGAGGAGATTGATCTCTGTTGGAGATTGCGCCTGATGGGTAGAAAAATATACTGCATTCCCGAGAGTGAGGTTTATCATGTAGGTGGTGGAACCTTGCCGAAAAGCAATCCGATGAAGACCTATCTGAATTTCAGAAACAATTTAACGATGCTTTATAAGAATCTGAGTGATAAGGACTTGAAGTCTGTGATGCGCAGACGCTGGTTCCTGGATTATCTTGCTGCATTCCAGACGCTCATCCTGAATCGTAACCTGGGTGACTGCAAGGCAATCTTCAAGGCGCGTAAGGCATTCCAGGCATGGAAGCATGACTTTGATCAGGACCGAAAGAAGATTCAGGAAAGCAGGGTGGAGGAGAATATTTCTCAGATTCTAGACTGTTCTATTCTGTGGCAATACTATGCCAGAGGCAAGAAGTTCTTCTCGCAGTTATAAACGAATTTATAAACAAACTTAAAATAAGAATCTATGATGAAGAAACAAACAATGAAGAAACAAATGATGCTGGTGCTGGTATCGCTCTTTGCCATATCAGTCCAGGCACAGGCTAATTTCGAAGTGTCGGTATCCAATCCTTCCAAGTCGGCTAAGACCGATGCTCCGGTGGTTATCGACCTCAGTAAGTTGGGAGCTATTGGCGACATTCAGCGTGCCGTGGTAACCGTTGACGGCAAGGAGATTCCATCTCAGCTTGATGACACCAACCGTGATTGTACCAACGATGAACTCTGTTTCCTGGTTGATCTCGGCAAGAAAGAGACCAAGACCTATCAGGTACAGCTTTTCCGGGAGGGTGAGCAGGCACAGTATCCAGCCCGTACCTTTGCAGAACTCTGCTTGCCTAGCAAGAACAAGAAGCTGGCAAAAAACAAGCAGGATATCTATTTGCGCAGCATCTCCTTCGATAAGCGAACCAAGGACTGCTATCACTATGTTCATTCTCATGGCGTCTGCTTTGAGAGCGATCTGGTGGCTATGCGCGTATATTTCGATAATCGTCAGACTATCGACCTCTATGGTAAGATTAACAAGGGACTGGTTGTCTATGATACCCAGTTCTATCCAACCGATGAACAACTGGCTGCCGGTTCGGGTGATGACTGTCTCTGGGTAGGTAATACTTACGGTCTCGGTGCCTTGCGTGGATGGGATGGAACCAATCAGGTATTGTTGAACAACGTGAAATATCAGGAGCAGCGTGTCATCTCAGAGGGTCCGCTTCGTGCCATCGTAGAGGTGGTAGATAATGGTTGGGTTCCTGCTCCTGGTTTGAAGCCAGTGAATGCTACCATCCGATATACCATTTATGCGGGGCATCGCGATTTCGATGTGGATGTATTTTTCAATAAAGATGCCTCGGATTATCTGTTTGCTACAGGACTTATCAATGTGAAGGGTTCCAGTGAGTTCTCTGACAACAAGGGCTTGCGAGGCTGCTATGGAAGCGACTGGCCAACAGGCAAGGACGATGGCAAGCATAAACTGGAAACAGTAGGCTTGGGCATCTATGTTCCTCAGACGGCTTTGGTAAGTCAGGTGCCTGCCAATAAGGAAGTTTATACCCAGGTGGTCAAACCAACCGGCAACCGGTTGAGTTATAAACTCGCCTATACCAGTGCCAACGAAACCTATGGTTTCAAGGGTGAAAAGGAATGGTATCAGTGGCTGAAAGATTGGAAGAAGCAGATAGAAGAACCTGTCAAGGTTTCTGTATCTTGTACCATTCGATAGCCAGAATGATGCACAGATAGCCTATAATGGGTAAAAATGTAAGTGTTTTTGTCCATTATAGGCATTTCTTTTTATTTTTTTAGCTAAAACGCTTGGCTTTTATCATTTTTTTTAGTATTTTTGCAGTCGTAACCATAAGACTGTGAATTTAAGTGAAAAGATTATTTAATTATATTGTCATATTAGCAATTGTGCTTCTTCATTCGGCTTGTGAATTTAAGTTTAAGTCGAATGAGGAGGCTGACGCTGCACCGCTGACGGTGCAACGCTATGACCGTTTGCAAAGCCGATACCTGACTACCGGTGATTTTTCTGCACTCCAGCAGATGAATACCGACTATCCGATAGAGACCCGTACCCTGATAGAGAAGATGTTGCAGCTTGGTACCATTACCGATGCCAACATCAGCAACCGTTTCCTGATGTTCTATCAGGATTCCACTCTTCAGTCGCTGATAGCTGATGCCGAGGCTGCCTATGCCAATATGGATGACATCAACAGTCAGCTGGTTTCCTCTTTCGAACGTCTGCGACATTGGATTCCGGAAATTCATCCGCCTATCTTCTATTCCCAGATAGGTGCATTGGATCAGAGTATTGTCGTGGGGGAGCATTCGGTAGGAATCTCGCTCGATAAGTATATGGGAAGTGACTATCCGCTTTATAAGAAATACTATACAGAACAGCAGCGCAGTACGATGACAAGAGAATATATCGTGCCAGACTGTCTGACGTTCTATCTGCTCAGTCTGTATCCGATGGCAAACTTTGATAACCGTCCGCAGCTGGACCGTGACTTGCACATGGGCAAGATCATGTGGGTAGTGAATAAGGCAATGGGTAAGAAGGTGTTTAAGTCAAAATACGTAAGAACGGTAAATTCATATACAAAACGTTATCCAAAGGTAACCGTAAAACAGTTGCTCGAAGACGAGGATTACTCGCCAATCGAGGCTTTACATAAAGATTAAAATGAAGAAAATAACAACTTTTATCGCAACAATCATGATGGTATCTGCTATACAGGCAGCCGATAAATTGGATTTGAAGTCAATTACTTCCGGCGCATTTACTCCTGCTTATGTATCAGGTATCAACCCAATTGAGGGCACCGACTTGTATGCTAATATCAGCAGCAATGGCAAGCAGGTGGTAAGTTATTCATTCAAGACTGGTAAGCAGGTGGCAGTATTGCTCGATCTGGATGCTTCCAATGCTCCTTTCAAGTCTATCGACGGCTATGTGATTAGTCCTGATAGCAAGAAGATTCTGGTGATGACAAACCGAAAGGCGGTATATCGCCGTTCTTTCAAGGCTGAATATTTCATCTATGACGTGGCAGCAAAGAACTTTAAAAAACTTTCTGAAGGTGCTGAACAGCAGGTAGCAACATGGTCGCCTGATTCACGTCATATCGCTTTCGTCAAGGATAACAACATCTTTATCTCGGATGGAGATAAGGAAGTACAGGTTACCAAGGATGGTAAGTTTAATGAGGTGATCAATGGTATTCCTGATTGGGTTTACGAGGAGGAGTTTGCCTTTAACCGAGCTTTTGCATGGAATGCTGACGGTACTTCTATCGGATGGATTCGCTTTGATGAGAGTCATGTGAAGACTTATTCGCTGCAGCTTTTCGAGGGCAGTCATCCAACCAACAGCCAGTATCATGACTATCCAGGTGAGTATTCCTACAAGTATCCTAAGGCTGGACAGGATAACTCCAAGGTGAGTCTCTGGAGTTATAATCTGAAGACCGGTAAGGTGATTTCGCTTGATGTTCCTGTTGATTCAGACGGCTATTATCCGCGTATCAAGACATCTCCTGATGCCAACAGTCTGATTGTTTACACCATGAACCGTCATCAGGACGATATGCGTCTCTATTCAGTGAATCCTTTCACGGGAAAGAGCAAGCAGCTGATTCAGGAAAGCGTGCCTAAGTTTGTGAAGGAAGAAGTGGTAGAGAACAGCATCGTGGGCAAGAAGAACATTCTGCTTCCTAGCGACCGCGATGGATATATGCATCTCTATCTCTATGATATGAACGGTAAACTGATCCGTCAGGTTGAGAAGGGTAACTATGATGTAACCAGTATTTATGGTATGGATGAGAAGACTGGCGATGTCTATTTTCAGGCAGCCAAGTTGAATGCTCACGACCGTCAGGTTTATGTTGCGCACAAGAATGGCAAGGTAGAACGCCTTACTGATGCCGAGGGTTCCAATGCTGCTATCTTCTCCGGTGATTACCGTTACTTCGTGAATACCTGGAGCTCTTATGCCCATCCTTATGTCTTCACAGTTCGCAGCAACAAGGGTAAGGTCATCAAGATGCTGGAAGATAACAAGAAACTCCTGGAAAAGACCAAGCAGTATAACTGGGGTAAGCGTGAGACTTTCTCATTCACAACTTCTGAGGGTGTGAAGCTTGATGGCTGGATGGTTAAGCCGGTGGATTTTGATGCCAGCAAGAAGTATCCTGTTATCCTCTTCCAGTATTCAGGTCCGGGCAATCAGCAGGTTCTTGATGCATGGAGTACCGGTAGTATGGGTGGCGGAGGTGCCTTCGATTATTACCTGGCTCAGGAAGGCTTCATCGTTGTATGTGTTGACGGTCGTGGAACCGGTGGCCGTGGTGCAGAATTTGAGAAGTGTACTTATCTCCGTTTGGGAGACCTGGAGTCTAAAGACCAGGTTGAGACTGCTCTTTATATGGGAAGTCTGCCATACGTAGACAAGGATAATATCGGTATTTGGGGGTGGAGCTATGGTGGTTTCAATACCTTGATGAGTATGAGCGAGGGTCGTCCTGTGTTCAAGGCAGGTGTGGCTGTAGCACCTCCTACCTGTTACCGTTACTATGACAGTGTTTATACCGAGCGTTATATGCGCACTCCTCAGGAGAATGAGGAGGGATATAAGGTGAATCCAATGGAGCGCGCTGCCCAGCAGCATGGAGCTTTGTTGCTTTGTCATGGTTTGGCCGATGACAATGTTCATCCACAGAATACCTTCGAGTATGCTGAGTCGTTGGTTCAGGCAGACAAGGACTTCAAGGAAATCTGGTATACCAACCGTAACCACGGTATCTCTGGTGGCAATACCCGCAATCATCTGTTGCGCCAGATTTGCAATTGGTTTAAGCAGAATATGCAGAAGTAAGTGCCCCTTGAATGGGCAAAACAATAAAGCCCAGGGCAAAGAACCCTGGGCTTTTCTTTTTGTATTTTGTTATTATTTCTTTTCTTTCTGCATTTTCTTCTGCATCTTCTTTTCCCATTTTGCTTCAGCTTTGGCTTTCTTCAATTCAGCATTAGCCTGCTTGATTTTCTGCTTCTGCTTCTTCATGTCTTCCTTGTGCTTTTTAGCTTCTGCCTTTGCCTGCAGTTTTTCAGCTTTGATTTCTGCTTTGGTCTTTGGCTCCTCAAAGGAAGTTGGGGTAACACCTGCGAAATGGAAATCTGCATTGTCAATGGTCTTGACCAACCAAGGAGTAGGGAGATCCTTTGGCTTCTCACCGCTCTTCAGGCGCTTTGCCTTAGGCTTGCGAGTGTATTTGCTGTAAAGCTTCATCCACTTCTTTTCTGCCTTCTTCTGGTTGATGTCATAGATGACAGCGCAGGTTCTGTATCCGGCTCCCTGCTGCTCCAGATAGTCTCTCAGCTGGAAAGAATAGTTGTCTCTGCTTACCAGGAAATTTGCTTTTCCTACGAAGTAGGCTGAGTCTACTTTCTGAACTCCAGTAATGTATACTGTAGAATCGTTGAACGATGATGCAAAACCGAAGATATATGCGGTTTTCGGATCATTTTTTGCAGCGTTAGCCAGAGAAGAGAATCCCAAAGCCATCATCAATGCTGCTAAAGCTAATTTTCTAATATTCATTTTCATATTCCTATTTCAGATGCTGTCTTCTATAGGATTCAGCTTTTCTCATGCTTATCCCAAGTAAGATTTCAGCAGTTTATTTTTCGTATTATGACGTATTCGGCGAATAGCCTTCTCCTTGATCTGACGTACGCGCTCTCGGGTCAGGTTATACTTTACGCCTATTTCATCCAGTGTCAGTTCGGGTTCTCCGATGCCAAAAAAGGCTCTGATCACTTTTTGCTCACGGTCACCGAGAAGCTTGATCATGCGTTCCACTTCCAGCCTGAGTGATTCCTTTACCAACTCTTTGTCAGTAGAAGGGTTGTCAGGACTTGTCATGGAGTCAACCATGCTTCCTTCTTCGCCGTTGACGAATGGAGCATCTACGCTCACTTCGTGGCTGTTGGCATTCATGGCATCCGCAATCTTGTCTTCCGGCATGTCGATGCGTTCAGCCATCTCGTTAATACTAGGTTTACGTTCGTACTCCTGTTCAAATTTATGCGCCTCTTTCATGATTTTCGTCATGCTTCCCACCTGATTGAGAGGTAAGCGCACCAATCTGCTCTGCTCGGCAATAGCCTGCAGAATACTCTGTCTGATCCACCATACAGCATAAGATATGAACTTAAAGCCGCGTGTGTCATCAAATTTTTCGGCAGCCTTAATGAGACCAAGGTTACCTTCGTTGATAAGGTCTGGCAAACTCAAACCTTGGTTTTGATATTGCTTGGCTACTGATACAACGAATCGCAGATTAGCCTTGCATAGTCTTTCCAATGCTTTTTTATCACCTTTCCTTATTTTCTGAGCCAATTCTACTTCTTGTTCTGTAGTAAGAAGCTCTTCATGACCAATCTCTTGGAGATATTTTTCTAACGATGCGCTTTCGCGATTCGTTATAGATTTTGTTATTTTAAGCTGTCTCATGGTAGAGTTTAATTTTATGTTGTTGCAAAAGTACGCTTTTTGTTTGAAATAACAAAAAAAATAGCAGATATTTTTGAAAATACCTGCTATTTTGTCATTTTTTATCATTTCTGAAGAGGTTATTTCTAGTCTCTTCTTCTAAAAGCTGTTTGCTATAATTAGTCTTTCTGCAATGGAACAGCAAAGTATGCCTTCTTGCCTGTTGGCCAGATACCCTGGATATAGAGCACTGGATCCTTGCTTGTAGATGCACTCTTCACAGCCTTCTGAAGGTCGTCGAGTGAACTGATATTGCTGTCGTTGATGCGCTGGATGATGAATCCGCGTGAAATGCCGGCATCCTTCAGGGCACCGCTGTTCACCTTCATTACCTCTACGCCATACTTGATGTTGAGCTGATCCTTCATGCTCTGTGTGACAGGACGGAAGGTTCCACCGAGAACATCGAGGTCTGCGCTCTTGATGACTGAAGTATTGCCCTGGGCATTCTTCAAAGTGATGGTCTTGGTGATGGTCTTCTTGTTGCGCAGGTAGGTGATGCTCATCTTGTCGCCAGGACGCTTGCCGTTAAGTGTCTCCTGCAGCTCTGCCATCTTGGTTACCTTCTTGCCGTCTACCTTGGTGATGACATCGCCTTCCTTCAAGTCGGCTGCTGCACCGTTGCCGTCCTCGTCTACCTTGGCAATATATACACCCTCGTTGGTTCCGAGATCCACTTCCTTGCCATTCTCCTTCTGTGCATTGATGTAATTGAGGACATCGCTACCCTGAATGCTCAACATGACGCGCTGTACGCTGCCATACTTCTTGATATCATCTACCACCTTGTTCATGATAGAGGTTGGGATGGCAAAACCGTAACCTGCGTATGAGCCGGTCTGTGAATAGAGCATGGCATTGATACCTACCAGTTCGCCCTGAGTGTTAACCAGAGCACCGCCGGAGTTACCTGCGTTGATGGCTGCATCGGTCTGGATGAAGCTCTCTACACCGTTGGCACCGAGTGTACGTGCCTTGGCAGAGATGATACCTGCTGTTACTGTATTGTTGAGACCGAATGGATTGCCCACTGCAATAACCCATTCACCTACCTTTACGTTATCGCTGTTGGCGATAGGAAGTGTAGGGAGGTTCTTGCCTTCAATCTTGATCAGGGCAAGGTCGGTGGTCTTGTCGGTTCCGATGATGCGGGCAGAGAACTCTCGGTTGTCGTTCAGTGTTACTGTCAATTCGTCAGCACCTTCTACTACATGGTTGTTGGTTACGATATAACCGTCTGTGCTGATTATGACACCAGAACCTGTAGCTTCGCGCTTAGGAGTCTGGACCTGCTGCTTGCGGGTACCTCCCTGGCCTGGATTTCCGAAGAATCCGAATGGGTCGAAGAATCCTCCGAAAGGATCGCTTTGTACGTCTACAGTCTTTACTTTGGAATTCTGTACGTATTTGATATGTACAACGGCAGGTAGAGCCTTTTCTGCTGCGAATGTTAAGTCGACTGGCTGACCAGGAGTTGTTGCTGTAGCAGATGTTGCTGCGTTTACCTTCATGAATGAACCTGCAGAGAATGCGAGTGAACCTACGCACAATGCAGCGATTACGTAATTTGTTACTTTTTTCATGTCTCTTATTTTTTTAATTTTCTATTCTTTGTTTTTAAGCAGTCAGCTAAAAGTGTGCCAATCTGTTTCTGTGGCAATAGCTGTTGCTTTTCGGTTGCAAATATAGAGTCATTTTCTGATATACGTTCATTTCCGCTTCGTTTTTTATTCGGTTTTAACATTTAAAATTAACACTTTAACGGCTGTTAAACAAGAAAAGCTCTATTTTTACAAATATTCAGTACTTAAGTCACTTGTCTTACTTCTGTATACGGAACTAAAAAATATGGAATATTTAATATTTGCAAATTAAAACCCGCAAATGTCTCTGTTTATTTGAGTTTCTTTCCTCTTCCTTCCGTTATCACTATTCGAAAAGATAGGCAAAAAAGGCAAAAGAGATAAAAAAAATGGAGATAAATTTTCCTTTCTTCTTTTTTTTTCTTACCTTTGCATATCGAAAGCAGTGCTCCGGCTTGTCGCTGGCATTCCTTTATGGGGATGCGAGAGGAAAGTCCGGGCAGCATAGGGCATCCCACTTCCGAAACTAGAAGCTATTGGTGACAGTAGGTGTCGGTAGAAGAAAATAACCGCCCGAAACTTATTCCGTAGCGATGAGGCTTGCTTCATCGTGGTTTAGTGTCGGGTAAGGGTGAGAAGGTGGTGTAAGAGACCACCAGCTGGCGGGTGATCGTCAGGCTGTACCATCTGGGAGCTGTAAGCTCATGTATACCGCAGATTGAGGGCGGCTCGTCCGATTGTTCCTTCGGGAACTGCTGTGGAGGGTAGAGTGCTTGAGCCCAGGGGTGACTCTGGGACTAGATAAATGACAAGCGCCTGCATCTCTTTGTTCTCTTACCATTCATTGCAGGCACAGAACTCGGCTTATAGGGGCACTGCTTTCTTTATTTTAGTTCTTTTGCATCGTTACCTGTTTATATCTAAAGGTGCACAATACCTTATTTATATAATATGTATGATGTGATATTTCTAACATTTTAAACAACTACAAGATTATGGAACTCAAAGAACCAGAAAAGCAGATATTAGATGATTTTGAACATAAGGTGACCGGAAAGATTGCCAAGTATGGCGATGAACCTGATTTTCCTAAGTTGGAGAATTACGGTATCACCCGCATGGATCTGGATGATTATCTTTTTGATAAGCAGGCGATACTTGATATGGGCGGTTCAAAGCGTACCCAGCTTACCGTGGGTGGTTTCATCACCGTGATTCCTGTATTGATATTGTCATGTTTCCCGGATAAGTCGCCTATTTATGAGAATGGCAAGGTGCTTACCACCGTCATTGCCATCATCATCGGCTTGCTGCTGGCTTGTTTTGCCAAGTCGTTGCTCCAGATGATCATCCTTTTCCGTGTCAACAAGCACAAGGAGGCAAAGATGGAGACCTACATCAAGGCGGTATTATTTTATGAAAAACTTTAAAAGTAAATGATATGACATTACCAGATTTTATGGATTATAAGGACAAGTTCACTCAGAGTGCATTTGTCGAGAAGATTTCGCATATCGCTAAGCGTGCGGGTGCCAAGATGGTATATGCCGCACTTATTCTCTATTATACTTTAGAGAGCGATAAAGTAGCTTTGAAGGATAAGGCGATTATTATTGCAGCCTTGGGTTATCTGATTAGTCCGCTGGATGTAATTCCTGATGCCATTCCTATTGCCGGCTTAGGCGATGACCTGGCCGTGTTGCTCTATGTGCTCCATAAGGTTTGGGGAGATGTATCTGAGGATGCCAAAAAGAAAGCACAGGAAAAGCTTTCCAAATGGTTTGATGAGGATGAAATCCCTGCCCTCGATGAGCTCTTCAAGGATAATCCAGAGGATACTCCGGTATAATAAGATACTTCTATTGAAAAAAAATAAAAGCTCCATCCGCAATGCGCAGGTGGAGCTTTTATTGTAAGATAGTAAGTCTTGTGACTTACTATCCATTTTCACTATCTATTTTTTTGATAGACTAGCTATCTTATGTTGATGATTTGACCTTAATCTCTCTTATGTATTATGTTTTATACGATTCCCTGAGCCATCATAGCCTTAGCTACCTTCAGGAAGCCTGCTACGTTAGCACCCTTTACATAGTTGATGTAACCATCAGGCTCTGTACCATACTTCACGCAGTTAGCGTGGATATCGTTCATGATATCGTGGAGCTTGGCATCAACCTCCTCACGAGACCACTTCAAGCGCTCAGAGTTCTGGCTCATCTCAAGACCTGATACTGCAACACCACCTGCGTTGGCAGCCTTACCTGGAGAGTAGAGAATCTTAGCATCCTGGAATACCTTGATAGCCTCTGGAGTAGTAGGCATGTTAGCACCCTCGCTTACAGCGATAACGCCGTTGGCAACCAATGCCTTAGCAGCCTCCTCGTTGATTTCGTTCTGAGTAGCTGATGGGAGAGCGATGTCTGCCTTCTCAAACCAAGGCTTAGCACCCTCTACATACTTAACGCCGTATTTCTCAGCATATTCCTTGATACGTCCACGCTCTACGTTCTTGAGCTCCATGATGTAGTCGAGCTTCTCGCGGTCGATACCGTCTGGATCGTAGATGTAACCGTCAGAGTCTGAACATGTAACTGGTTTAGCACCCAACTGGAGCAACTTCTCCATGGTGTACTGAGCAACGTTACCAGAACCAGAAACCAAGACTGTCTTGCCCTTGATGTCGATGTTCTTTGTAGCGAGCATGTTGCAGAGGAAGTAAACGTTACCGTAACCTGTAGCCTCAGGACGGATGAGAGAACCACCGAACTCCTGACCCTTACCGGTCAAGACACCTTGGAACTGATGAGTCAACTTCTTGTACATTCCGAAGAGATAACCAACCTCACGGCCACCAACACCGATGTCTCCAGCAGGAACGTCCTCGTCTGGACCCATGTGACGGTAAAGCTCAGTCATGAAAGCCTGGCAGAAACGCATCACCTCGTTGTTGCTCTTACCTCGTGGAGAGAAGTCAGAACCACCCTTAGCACCACCCATAGGGAGAGTTGTCAAAGAGTTCTTGAATGTCTGCTCGAAAGCCAAGAACTTCAAGATACCCAAGTTTACAGACTTGTGGTAGCGAAGACCTCCCTTGTAAGGGCCAATCGCATTGTTGTGCTGTACGCGGTAACCCATGTTAGTCTGAACGTTACCCTTATCGTCTACCCATGATACGCGGAACTCAATCACGCGATCTGGAATGCAAAGGCGCTCGATGAGGTTTGCCTTCTCAAACTCAGGGTGCTTGTTGTACTCTTCCTCGATAGTACCGAGAACCTGACTAACTGCCTGAATGTACTCAGGCTCATTTGGGAATCTTCTTTGGAGATTCGCGATTACTTCAGATGCTTTCATAATCTTTTTATCTTTTATTGTGTTTAAATCTATTTTTCCTATTTCTGTTTGCAAAGATATAGCTTTTTCTTGAAATAACCAACAAAAAGATAGAAAAAATGAAGAAAAAGTAGAAAAAAGACACCTTTTTAACTTTTCGTAAAGGTTAATGTAGTATAATTGTGTACGTACACCTTATTATATATAGGAAAAACTGATATCGTAAATAGGGAAATAATGACATCTGGGTTGGAAGATAAGGCAACAAAAAATCCCAATAAGCAGTTGCGAGCAACACTCGTAATCGCTTATCGGGATTTCATTTTAATGTTGAATGTTATTTTGTATTTTACAGTGCTTCATCGTCAGGTCGCTGAAGGGCTGGCTGCTTTATCTTTGGAAGGTGCTTCTTCCTTCTGAGCCATGCTGCCTTTCGCTTCTCGTAGTCCTCTCGATGTCGCTCAAGAAAATTATCTGCCATGTCGTCTGATTATTCTTCCTTAAATTTACTATAGATTACCTTGATCTTGATAGGGCTGTTCTGCTTCGTACCCTTCTGGAGGCGGGTAGAGGTAAGTGCCATGTCATGATTGATCTTGGTGATTACAGTAGCGTTGTTCAGTGTGCTGGTTGTTACCGTTACCGGTACCAGTACCACCTTGTTCCAGTTGTCGCCCTTGCCCTTGTTCTTATACATCACAGAGATGAGGTTACTGATGTTGTTGAATGTAAAGGCATTGTTCACGGTAGAACCAGTCTTGCTGTAGCTGGCTGTATACGAGGTACGGTTGTCTGTAATCTTGTTCTTCTCGAAGAAACTGTTCAGACTGTCTTTCTGTACCATCAGGATGGTAGAAGGCACATCAAACTGATATTTGTTGTTGTTATCAGTATTGTTGAGTCTTGGGAACGAGATGGTGGCTGTATTGAGCGTGTCTTTCTCATGTCCCTTCATGATTTCCTCTACAGGCAGGGTTACCTCTGTGAAGATTCCTGCAGGTGATTTGATGTAAGTGCAGGACTCCTCTCCTGCCAACTGAGCCAGCTTGCTGGCATCATTGGTAATCTTGTTCAGCTGCAATACCTCCTCGGTTCCATCGAAACGATGATAGCCATGACCTACGGCCGTACTGTCTGTAACGCCATCAGAAGCCTTGATCTGCTTCTTGCGGGTCCAATAGAACTGAAGCTCGGTGTTCCAGATGTTGGCCACGTTGCCTACACCGCCCACGCTCTTGATGTAGAAGCCTGGACAAACATTGTGGATGAAGCGGTAGCTGGTTTCGAAATACTCTGGATGCTCATAATAGGTCTGCATGATGTAAGAACCGTAGTTCTTATAGGTCTTGCCGTCCTTGGTATATGGCTTGTTGAGATAAATCTTGAAGTTAGTTACATAATCGCTGAGCTGATAGGTGGCACTTGCCTGGTAATTGTCTTTGCTGACATATCCGTCGGCAAAGGCATCAAAGTCGGAGAGATAGTTGGAATTCTCCGGCATCGCCTTGGTCATCTCGTAAGCAGTCACCTTCATAGGGGCGAGGGTGTCGCCGTATGTGCTCTTGTAAGAGACGAGCAGGAAGCAGGAGTCTGCCTCTATTCTGCCACCATTGGCATTCTGGATATACTGCAGGGTATCGATGCTGAAATTAGGAAGTACGCCAAACTGGCTCATGTAATCGCCAGAAACGTATGTACCCGTCTCCGGATCCTTTACTTTTCCTATCAAACCGGAATTGCTTCTGTTGAGCACCGGACCTGCAACTAGAGAATTGGTAGTCACATCGAAAACAGCGTTAGAGATGTTGATGTTGTCTACATTATTAGTGATGCTACCACCGATATTCTCGGTGGTATCATCACATGCAGCGAAAGTCATCGCTGCTATCATCATAACCGTTAATAATCTAAGAATTTTCATTATCCTTGAAAAATTGTATACTAATACCTAAACTTTAATCTTCGTCTGGGCATACCTCGTTGATGAGCTTTGCGTATGGTTCAGCAAAGTCATCGCCAGGGAAACGGAGTAAAGGCTTTTCCTTGTCTTCTGCATACTTGATGACTTCTTGATTGACGCCTTCTGCAGCTTCTACTACGCCGTCGCTGTAGTCGATGGCCATTTTGGCCAATTCGAGGAAGTCGAAGTCGTCACCGTAATCAGCAAGCATGTCTGGTGTTGCGTCACGATACTCCACGCACTGCTTGAAGTTATGACCCAGAGAGCCTTTCAATTCGCTAGGGTAGAATGCGCAAATCACCTTCGATTCTGCGAATGAAGGCTCTTCTGCATATGCAGTCTTGATATAGAAAGGAACCACTGCGCTTACCCATCCTTGGCAAACGATGACGTCTGGCTGCCAGCGCAGTTTCTTGACTGTTTCCAGTACACCACGTGCGAAGAAGATGGCACGCTCACCATTGTCTGTGTATTCCACGCCCTTCTCGTCGGTACTCATCTGTCGACGGTTGAAGTAGTCGTCGTTATCTATGAAATAGATTTGCTGACGTGTTGTTGGTATAGATGCTACCTTGATGATCAGAGGGTGGTCTGAATCATCAATGATAAGGTTCATACCAGACAGGCGGATTACCTCATGCAATTGTCCGCGACGCTCGTTGATTGTGCCCCATTTAGGCATAAAGGTGCGAATCTCAAAACCTGCTTCCTGCATCTTCTGAGGTAGTTCGCGTCCCATGATTGACATGTGAGTCTCGGCTACGTATGGGTCGACCTCCTGATTGATAAATAGTACTTTCTTTGCCATAAAACTTAAATTTTATTCTTACGAATTACGTGCAAAGGTACAAAAAAAAATCCAAATATTGGCATTTTTTCTTTTAAAAAGGAGTTTTTCGACGATTATTCGCTTTTTTTTAGGTTTTTTCTTTCTTATTTCAGAAAAAAGTTGTTATTTTGCACCCCGAAACAGAATTAAGAAGATGAAAGTAATCAATAAGATTGTTGACCTCCAGAACGAACTCTTCGATCGTCGCAAGGAGGGAAAGGAAATCGGCCTCGTGCCAACTATGGGCGCTCTTCATGAGGGTCATGCCTCTTTGGTGAAGCGCAGTGTAAAGGAAAACGGTGTTACTGTGGTATCGGTTTTCCTGAATCCTACTCAGTTTAATGACAAGGGTGATCTGGAACGTTATCCTCGTACTCTTGATGCCGACTGCAAGCTCATCGAGGCTTGTGGCGCTGACTATGTTTTTGCTCCTTCTGTAGAGGAGATGTATCCTACACCTGATACCCGTCACTTCGAGTTTCCTCCGGTTTCTACCGTGATGGAGGGTGCCAAGCGTCCGGGGCATTTCAATGGTGTTTGCCAGGTGGTAAGCCGCCTCTTCTATATCGTTCGTCCTACCCGAGCTTATTTCGGTGAGAAGGATTGGCAGCAGATTGCTGTCATCAAGCAGCTCGTGAAGTATATCAACAGCGATGTGCAGATTGTGGAGTGTCCTATCATCCGTGATGAGGATGGCTTGGCTAAGAGTAGCCGTAACACTTTGCTGGCTCCCGATGAGCGTGCCATTGCGCCAAATATCTACAAGGCCCTGAAGGCTAGCGTGGAGTATGCCAAGAACCATACGGTGCAGGAGACTCATGACAAGGTGGTTAGCGACATCAATGCCGTGGATGGTCTGGAGGTGGAGTATTTCCAGATTGTGGATGGCGACAGCCTGCAGGATGTGGCTTCATGGGAGGATAGTGCCTATGTGGTAGGTTGCATCACCGTATATTGCGGCAAGACTCCTATCCGTCTCATCGACCATATCAAGTATAAGGGATAATTCCTCGATAGATTTCTTTATTAAGTTTAATCCGTAACAGATCAAGTAATAACAGAACAATGCAGATAGAAGTATTGAAGAGTAAGCTCCATTGTGTGACCGTAACTGAGGCTAACCTGAATTATATGGGTAGCATCACCATCGATGAGGACTTGATGGACGCTGCTAATCTGATAGCAGGCGAGAAGGTTCAGATTGTAGATAACAACAATGGTGAGCGCTTGGAGACCTATATTATCAAGGGTGAGCGTGGCAGCGGTTGTATCTGCCTGAACGGTGCAGCAGCCCGCAAGGTGCAGGTGGGCGATACCGTCATCATCATCGCTTATGCCCTGATGGACTTTGAGGAGGCTAAGACCTTCCAGCCAACCGTGGTTTTCCCAAAAGAGGGAAATAAGGTTTAATCCCACACGCCCTGCATCGCGTCTCGGTTTTCCCCACACGCCCTGAAAGGGCAGAAGCTCCTAGCCCAGGGCATCACCCTGGGTAAACATGCAAGCAACAATGTCGCCCTGTAAGGGCAAAAGCTTTAAAATTTCCAAAGCTTTTGCCTTTGCAGGGCGATTATATTTTATTCTTCGAGAAATGACTCATGATGAACCTGCCTCCGAAACTCAACACCAATACGATGATGGTGAGTACCACAGCTGCAGCATAGGCTCTGTTCTGCACATCCTCCTGAGGCGCGCTTAGCTGGAAGAACACACTCAATGGCAAGGTGGCTGCCTGCTGGTTTAGTCCATGGGGAATATGATCGGAGAATCCTGCCGTAAACATTACTCCTGCGCAATCGCCGATGGCTCTACCGATACTTAATAAGGTGGCGGTAGCGATGGCTGGCGCTATCTGTCTCAGTACCACACCGATAGTTTCTATCCTCGTGGCTCCCAGACTGTAGGAGGAATCGAGTATCTCCTGTGGAATCGTCTTCGCTACTTCGTCCATCGAACGGATGAGTATCGGAACGATGAGTAGGGTGGTGACGAGAATACCTCCGCCCAGCGATGCCCTGATGCCCAGCCACACCATCAAAGTGAAGGCGAAGGAACCATAGACGATGCTAGGAATTCCGAAGAGCGTATCATAAGCCAGACGGGCGATGTATCCGAATTTCGAGTTGGGCTTGAGATATACATTCATATAGAATACCACGGGCAGCGAGATAAGCAGACCGAGCAAGGTAGAGCCGCCCACGATATAAAGGCTGCCCACAATGGCATTGAGGAATCCGCCCTTGCCGCCCAGATAGAAGCCGCCGCTAGGCAACTGGCTCACCATCTCCCAAGAGAGCACCGGCAGTCCTCGCCTGAAGATAGTCCAGAGAACGCTCAGTACGAAGAAGCCCACAATGCCTATCGAGCCGAGCATCAAGATTTTCACGATTCTTTCTTCCAAGTATTTCATAAGCCTTTTTTACTCTTTTTACTCTTTTACCTTTAATAGTACGATTCTTGAGCCGAGATTCAATATCACTACCACGAAAAACAGCAGGAAGGCGGCAAACATCAGGGCGCTGTCGTAAAGTGGAACCGAAAGCATTTCACCATAATTGTTAGCGATGAGTGCCGGTATCGGATAGCAGGCATCGAGCACGCTGCCCGGAACGATGGCGAGGTTTCCGCACACCATCAGTACAGCTATCGTTTCACCCAGCGTTCGGCTCAGCGCCAAGACTACAGCGGCAATCATTCCCGGTCGTGCCTTCCTCAGCACAACATACTTGATGGTTTGCCATTGCGTAGCGCCCAGCGAGAGCGAAGCTTCTCTCAAATCTGTTGATATGTTATCGAATATCTCCATAAACAGACTCACCAGGAGCGGGATGATCATCACGCTCAATACGATGCCGCCCGCCAGAACCGTATATCCCGAAGAAAACTCCACGAAGAGGGGAGCAACATGCTTCGAAACCCAAGGCACGATGAGCAGGGTGCCCCATACGCCATAGATGACGGAGGGAAGTCCGGCAAGAATATCGAGTAGGGGATAAACGTATTTCCGGATGCTGCGATGGGCGTATTCCGTGAGATAGATGGCCATGAGCAGGGAGATGGGGAGGGCGATGAGGATGGCGAGTGCCGTACACCAGAAGGTGCCGGCGAGGAAAGGTAGAAATCCGAACTTGCCTTCCATCGGTCGCCAGTTGCTCTCTGTGAGAAGGTCCCACAGATTATACTGGCTCAATATCGGCTCCGACTTGATAAACAGTCCCACCGCCATGATGATTACCAGGAATATGGAGGCGATGGTCAAGAGAAACATCACCTGTCCTGCTATCTTATCCTTTGCTATTCTATAATTCATACTCGTATTTTATTACCCGAATAGGCTAACGCCCAATCCCAGCAGCAGGAGAGCCGCTGCCTCTAAAATATTGATGATCAAATTCTTCATGCTCATTCCCTTCCTAAAACATTTGAATTTTTCACTCTTCACTCTTCGTTCTTCACTTAACTCCTAGCTTCTCTGATGCAGTCCGCATTCGCGATGCTCCGGCGATTCCCACCACCATCTTCCGGCTCGGATATCCTCGCCTGGCTTGATGGCCCTTGTACAAGGTTGACAACCGATGCTCGGATATCCCTTGTCCTGCAGCTTGTTATAAGGCACATGGTGCTTCTTTACATACTGCTCCACATCCTCTTCGCTCCAGTTGAAGAGCGGGTTCACCTTAATCAGGTTATGGATGTCGTCCCATTCCACCACCTGCATATCCTTGCGGGTTACGCTCTGCTGCTTTCTCAATCCGCAGATCCATACGTCGAGTCCCTGCATCGCCCGCTTCAAGGGTTCCAGTTTTCTTACCTGGCAGCAGCGGTGTCGGCTTTCTATCGAATTATAGAAGAGGTTGATGCCCTCTTCCTTCACCATCTGCTGCACCGCTTCATAGTTTGGGAAGAACACTTCCAGGTTGATGCCATACGTCATGTTGGTCTTGTCGATCAACTGGTAGGTTTCCGGAAAGAGTCTGCCTGTATCGAGTGTGAAGATGCGGGCAGATTTATCTATCTTCACGATGATGTCGGTAAGCGTCTGGTCCTCAATGCTGAGGGAAGAAGAAAGAGCGATGCGCCCTTTGAATGCCTGAAGGAAATAACCGACAATATCCTCGGCAGGCGCATCGCTGAATTTCTTATTGAGTTCTGGAACCAAATCCTTTATATTACTTTGAACTTTGATCATTGAACTTTGAACTTTATGATTACCCAATATTACTTTGAACATTGAACATTGAGCTTTGAACTTTATGATTACCCTATATTACTTTGAACATTGAACATTGAACATTCAACATTTAACATTCAACATTCAACATTATTTAATAAGTCCTGCTCCCACGGTCTCGTTCGTATCCGGGTCGATGAAGATGAGGCTGCCCGTTACTTTATTCTCCGTGTATTTATCGAATACCAATGGGTTGGCGGTGTGGATGGTGATCTCGGCAATATCGTTCATCTTCAATTCCGATACACCCTCTTCCTTTTCCAACGTGTTGATGTTGCGGCGATAGTTGATGCTGCGAATCAAACCCTGGGTCTCGAAGGTTGCCTGACGGATTACGTATTTGTTTCTTACGGCAGCAGGGCGCTCGTTAAACCAGCAGACATCCAGCGTGATGTCCTGTTCGATGCTAGGCTGCTTCTCATCTGCCTTTACGAGGGTATCGCCACGCGAAATGTCGATGTCATCGTTCAGCGTCAGAGTAATGCTCATTGGGGCATACGCCTCCTCCAGGTGTTCCTCTACGAAGTCGATGCTCTTCACGGTGCTCTCCGTGCCCGATGGCAATACTCTGATCTTATCGCCCGGACGGATGATGCCGCCGCTTACTCTGCCTGCATAACCACGGTAGTCAGGGAACTGGCTGCTGATAGGACGAATCACATACTGTACCGGGAAGCGGAAGAAATCGCTCACCGTCTTATGACCCACAGGAACGGTCTCCAGATAGTTCAGCAGGGTAGGTCCCTCATACCAAGGAGTCTTATCGCTTTTGTTCACCACGTTGTCGCCATCCTTGGCACTGATAGGGATAAACACCACGTTCTTGATATCCAGTGCCTCCGACATCTTTTTGTAGTCGGCAACAATCTTATCATATACATCTTTACTGAAATCAACCAAGTCCATCTTGTTGATAGCCACCAGAATATGTGGTATACCGAGCAACGAAGAAATATAGCTGTGGCGTACGGTCTGCTCCAATACGCCATGACGTGCATCAATCAGAATGATGCTCAGGTCGGCAGTACTAGCACCCGTTACCATGTTGCGGGTATACTGAATATGTCCCGGAGTATCGGCGATGATAAACTTGCGTTTCGGTGTAGCAAAATAGCGGTAAGCCACATCGATGGTGATGCCCTGTTCGCGCTCAGCACGGAGACCATCCGTGAGCAAAGCCAGGTTCACTTCCTCATTACCGCGGCTCTTGCTAGCAGCCTCCACCGCCTCCAACTGGTCTTCGAAAATCGACTTGCTGTCATAAAGCAATCTTCCTATCAAAGTACTCTTTCCATCGTCCACGCTGCCCGCAGTGGAGAAGCGGAGCAGCTCCATATCTAAATAACCTCTTGTAGATTCCATTTTGTTCTCTTTTAAATGTTAAGTGTAAATAAACATCAGCCTTGAAAGTTCAGTCTTGAAAGTTCAAACTTAAAAGTACAAATCATAAAGTTCAAAGTTCAAAGCTCAAAGTTCAAAGTCCTAGAAGTATCCCGCCTTCTTGCGGTCTTCCATTGCCGTTTCGCTTCGCTTGTCATCGGCTCTTCCTCCACGTTCTGTCACGCGTGTAGAAGCAATCTCGTCGATGATATCCGCTACGGTTGTTGCCTTCGATTCCGTGAGTCCGGTGCAGGTAATGTCACCGATGGTGCGGCAGCGAACCAGCTTCTTTACCACTTCTTCTGTAGGCTTGCGCTTGATGCAAGGCAGGGCTGCGAGCCATTGTCCGTCGCGGTTGAATACTTCTCTTTCGTGGGTGAAGTAGAGCGAAGGCATCGGGATGTTCTCCAGGAAGATATACTGCCATACATCCATCTCGGTCCAGTTGGAGATAGGGAACACACGGAAGTGTTCGCCCATGTTCTTTCTGCCGTTGAAGATGTTCCAGAGCTCAGGGCGCTGGTTCTTCGGGTTCCATTGTCCGAATTCGTCACGATGACTGAAGAAGCGTTCCTTGGCACGAGCCTTCTCCTCATCTCTTCGTGCGCCACCGATGGCTGCATCGAATTTATATTCCTCCAGGGTATCGAGCAGGGTAGTGGTCTGCAACTTGTTGCGGGAAGCATAATAGCCCGTTTCTTCCTTTACTCTTCCCTTGTCGATGCTTTCCTGCACGCTGCCCACGATGAGTTCGGCTCCGAGTTTCTTAGCCAGTTCATCACGATACTGGATAGTTTCCTCGAAGTTATGTCCCGTGTCGATATGGAGCAGCGGGAATGGAATCTTCGCAGGATAGAAAGCCTTGTAGGC
>CAKPWR010000012.1 GCA_934196725.1 uncultured Prevotella sp. | reverse complement strand
AATATGTACAATAAAATGAATTTTGTCGCTTTGCAAGCAAAATCCCACTAAACCCTATAGGTTGCGGATTTGAGGTTGTTCTTAAGCCTCTGAAGAAATCTGAAGCTTCCAGCCATCAATTGTACCTGTCTCAGATGAGAAGTTGCAGCCTATCTGGTATATCTTTCTTTTGTCGGCGGCATACTCACGGGCATATCCTTTTGTTTCGATTTGTTTCAAAGCATCAAGTGCTGAACCATCACGTTTAAACTCAAAGATATAAACAAAATTAGGGGTCTCTACGATACAGTCTACTCGTCCCTCGCTTTGCTCTTTCTCAATCAAGACAGTAAAGCAACTTATCATGCGAATCACCAAGTAGAAGGTATATTGGAAATAGCGCTCTTTTTCCCGCTCGTCATTTTTGCGTCTTGGGTTTCAGGTAATTGGCTGCCACCATGGTTACGAAACCAGCTTTTACCTCGTCGTTTGGAAAATCCAAGAGATAGGAATCGGTATCCATGTTCCAATCCTTAATGGTGAGATAACCGCTCTGGTAAATCATTGGTAGGGGAGCCTCGATATCTGCCTTGTAGTCAATGAAACTGCTCGTTGGATAATACTTTCCTGTCAACTCGTTGAGGTTTTCGTCAGAATGAGCTAATAAGCGAACCAGATAGGTTGGCGAACCTGTACGGAACCAGAAATCACTCAGGATTTTCTTGCTCAGTGAGTTCAAAATGCTGAAAGGATTGTAGATGTCGAGCATGCTTGGACTGAAGTGATAACCGTCATACTTGCGCTTGAGTCGATATCTCATCTCATCCTCAGATACTTTATATCTTACGGACATTGCCTTGATTTGTTCATCGAAGGTTGAGTATAATTCTTCCTCCGTGATTCCGCAAAGTGCCTCGTAGTGGTCGTCCATGCTAATGTCGTTAGGCTGGTTGAAACCACTAAACACACTAACTTGAGAAAACTTGGTGACACCAGTCAATAGCACGAATTTCAAATCTCTGTCAGCTGCCTTGAAGACACTGTAGAAACCTTTCATAATCTCACGATGCCTATCTTCCAGCAAACGCTCGTTGCCTTCAGAATCGAAGGTCTTTAACCCTGTGTCCAAAACATCCAGTAAAGGCTTGTCATATTCGTCGATCAAGACAACGGCGCCCAGTCCTGTCTTTTCATGGGCAGTTCTCAATACAGCCATGAAACGGCTACCCAAAGTGGATGCAATTGGATCTCGCCCATAGATTAATTCTTGTTGTTCAACAAATTCATTCAAGGTCTTTTCCAATTCGCCTGCTTGTGTGAAATTCTTGCCATTGAAGTCTATATGGAAAACAGAATATTGCTTCCATTCTTTTTCTAATTGTTCGATGGCAAGTCCTTTAAACAGATCTTTCTTTCCTTGGAAGTAGCATTCCAGGGTAGAAATCAACAATGACTTTCCGAATCGTCTTGGACGACTCAGAAAATATATTTTCCCATTATGTACTAAATCATAGAGGATTTTGGTTTTGTCGAGATAAACATAACCGCCATCTATAATTTCGCTAAAGTCTTGTATTCCTATAGGGTATTTCATATTGTTGCTTTTATTGAATTTTTGGCAAAGTTACGAAAAATATTGGTATATGCAAAAGAAAGCAGAATAATTTGTTTTCCTTTTCGGATAAAAACATTAACTTTGCAACTAAAAGAAATGAAAAGTATGGAAAAACTGAAGAATATCAAGGCGATAGCCTTCGATGCCGACGATACGCTCTGGGCATTGCAGAATTACTTCGAGGATGTAGAGCATGAATATTGTGAGCTTCTTTCTGCTTATGGCAAGGAGAAGGAGATTTCTGCTGCCCTCTTTGAAACGGAGAGCCGGAATATGGCAGACTTGGGATATGGCTGCAAGGCTTTTACCCTTTCGCTGGTAGAAAATGCCATCAAGGTGAGTCATGGCAAGGTGGAGGCGAATGTCATTGCTCAGATTCTGGATCTGGGCAAGAGTCTCCTGCATCTTGATGCCAAACCGCTGGAGGGTGTTGAGGCAACCCTTGCCCGCATCCGTGAAATGAGAACCGTGCAGGAGGATGGTTCTTCCGGTGAAAGAAGATACAAGCTTGCCGTCTTTACCAAGGGAGAGCTGATGGATCAGGAGAATAAGTTGTGGCGTTCGGGGCTGCAGCGCTATTTTGATGTGGTGAGTATCGTGAGCGACAAGACGCCCAAGGCTTATCATCGCCTCTGCAGGGAACTGGATGTAACTCCCGGTGAGCTGGTGATGGTGGGAAACAGTTTCAAGAGCGATATTGCTCCGGCATTAAAAATCGGAGCTTCGGCTGTCCATATCCCCTTTCATACCACATGGGCACATGAAAAAATAGAGGAATTTGAACATCCGAAGCTCCGACGTATCTCAAGATTCGAGGAACTCCTCGATATTTTATAACTCGATATTCAACTTTATGGATGGCGCTAACGAGGAAATTGAGTACGAATACGACAAAAATGGCAATCTGGTGAAAGATTTAAACAAAAATATTAGCAAGATTGAATATAATTTATTAAATTTGCCATCGAATATAACATTTGGTGATGGCAAGACGATAACGTATGTATATGATGCCTCTGGAGTCAAGCTCCTAGCCAGCTACAAGACTGCGCACCCTGCCAGTAGCCATACTATAGCTTATTGTGGTAATATGATATATGAGGATGATACATTTAAGCAAGTATTGTTTGACGGTGGATACATCACGTTCACCGACAATAGAGCTATGTATCATTATTATCTCAAGGACCATCTTGGTAACAATCGGATAGTGGTAAGCAGCAAGGGCGAAGTGGAGCAAGTGAACCATTACTACCCTTATGGTGGCATCATGGCTGAAAGCACCAATGAGTCTGTCCAGAGATACAAGTACAATGGCAAGGAGTTGGACAGAATGCATGGCTTGGATTGGTATGATTATGGGGCAAGATGGATGGCGGATGGTAGATTTGCCACCATCGACCCTCATGCCGAAACGTATGCGGATGTAAGTCCTTATGCTTATTGTGGGGGAAATCCTATTGGTGCAATAGATTTGAATGGCGAGGATTCATATTACTTGACTGATGGGACATATTTGTTTGACAATCTTAAAGAGACAGATTATATTTATGTTGTTGATAGCTATAATTATATAAAGGATATATCCAAAAATCTCAAACTTGTAGAAATCTTCGGTAAGCGAGCTTTCCCTTGTGAAGGGATAACAGCGGAGGCATGTTCTAATATTCTCACGAATATTTTATCTCGAAATGGTTTTGATACTTCGAATTTGGAAAATGGGCAAATTTCGGTCAATATTTTGGGACGAAATTTACATCCTGATGGATTTCCTTATCAAATCCTTGGGAGTTATAACAATGCGAAGAGACCTCCTTATAAGGATGTACCTTTGGCGGTAACTCGTTCTAAGGAGGACATGAATAATATTACTGCTAATATTATATTATGTGAAGCAGAAAGAGTAAATTATTATTCTACAACATCTAATATAGTCAGTCTCTTAGGTATTCATGAACTTTTAGGACATGGCTTGATGGGGATGAAAGAGGACGAGCATTGGAAAATACTTAAAATGCAAAGAAATGATCCTACATGGGATAAAATGACGACTCCTCTCAAGGGATTATATAAATGGTTGGAAATGCATCGAGCTAATGAATATTTACAACATTGATATTTAATATGCAATTTATATCTATAGGATATTCTTGATATATCGGTATTCAAAAATAATAATAAAGATTTAAGGTATGAAAAAAATAATATTTATAGTCATTTTAGGTTGCATCACATCTTGCACCGACAATTTGCCAAAATATTCTTGTGTTTATTATAGTATTTTAGATAATTTTCCAAAAGGTGTAAAAGAGATGGATTTTGAAAGTAGGGACATTTGTTGTATCTTAAAATTTTACAATCGTAGCAGTGATTCTGTTTATATACCTTGTAATGGATTAAGTGGAGGCATGTATCTGAAGTCTCATTTTATCGTTAAAAATGGAAAGTACGAAATGGAATGTCCTGCAAGATTTTGGTATCCCCATTTGGGGACGCGCATTGTACCACCTCACGATAGTGTGCGAATAGGTGTAACCATATATGCTGAGAATTTATATAAGTTGCATTTAGATAAATATATAGATATAAAAGATTTGGATAGAAAAATCAAAATTTACTATCGATATGATCCTGCGGATGCTGTGGAGAGTCGTTTAGAAACTCCACCAATCAATATTACCAAGAGAGAAAAGATAGATTATATTTATGGGGCAACTATATTTGTTGAATTTGATGACTACAGTCATATAAAAACACTAAAGTTTCCCCAAAAAGAATAATAGGATAAAAAGGCTCACTTGCAAAATTCAGAAGTTTGCGGAAATAGTCTATGCTGTTAGGTAATGAAGATTGATGACCAAGTGGTGCCAAACCTGAATAAAATTGTCACAGACAAATACCAACAATTTCGCACACCAAGGTGACCCTTGGCAACTCAAGGAGTCTGCTTTGCATGCAAGATATTGACGACGTTGGCGTTCGGGCTTGCAGCGTTATTTCGATGTGGTGAGTATCGTGAGCGACAAGACGCCCAAGGCTTATCATCGTCTCTGCAGGGAACTGGATGTAACTCCCGATGAGCTGGTGATGGTGGGCAACAGTTTCAAGAGCGATATTGCTCCGGCATTAAAAATCGGAGCTTCGGCTGTCCATATTCCTTTTCATACCACATGGGCACATGAAAAAATAGAGGAATTTGAACATCCGAAGCTCCGACGTATCTCAAGATTCGAGGAACTCCTCGATATATTATAAAATAATCCGAGGATATATTTTATTCTTCTTCAGACTCATCATTCAATGATTCCAGCATTTCTGTGAAAGGACCGTGGAAGGTGCTGAAGAGATGGAGAATCTCCTTGCGCTGTTCCTCTTCCTCTTCCCAAAGGCTGATTTCTCCCTTCTGATGAGCCTTGATGAGTTTGGCGCAACGCTTGATCTTGCGCTTGTTGTTGCGTGCCTGCAGCTGGTCGCCCTGGATTGGCTTCTGGGTGACGAACGAGAATGCTACAAGCTGGTTCATGAACATGTCGAACATCGGGTCGTCATGACTCCAGTCGCTGTCCTTCAACCAGAACCACTGGAAGGCATACTTCTGTTCCATGGCGATGAGCTGCTGTCCGAGGGTATCCATGTCGGTTCCCTTTGCCATCTGCTCCTTGATGAATGCAACGAGACACTCTGGATTGATTTCCAATTCAACCTCCTGAGCGATGGAACTGCCTGAGATGTTCACGCGCCAACGGTAGTTCTTGTTCTTGATGAGTGCAGAATGAGCATTCATCATCAGCTGGCTCAGCTTACCTTCTGACGGAATCTGATCTACCACGGAAAGGCGTTCGCGCTGGTTGCGTACCACCAGCTGTGCACTCTCAGGGCGCAATACGCAGATATAAATCAGTTTGTCATTGTCGAGATGCAATGAGAAACGGTCGTTGGTATCATTGCCTACGAACTCGTAGCGATAGTTGTCTATCTGGTCGTGTGCCACCTCAATCTCTCCATGTACTTTGTGGTCTTCAGCGTCATAGAGAGAGAATCCGATGTATGGAATCTGCAGGTTGATAGAGAATGGATTGCCGTCCTCCTCTGGGATGAGAGTCAGGCGCAGCCCCTCCTCTCCGAAGTCTTCCTTCTTGCATACGAATCCTTCGTCGGTTTTTTCAGCTTTCTCTACTTTTACCTCACCGTGACGCCAGTAGAAGTCGAATGTAATGGTATTGTCATCCTCGCTAACCACATTGATAAAGTCATCAATATCTTGTCCGAGATAGATGATTTTAGCAGGTTCATATTCCTCTGTGTCGTCATCCTCCAAAGGCTTTACCCACATTTCTCCTGGTATTGGGTCGTCTTCCCATTCTGCATCTTCTGCTGCAGCAGTAGACTTGAATACCAGGAAAATCATGCGCTGTTCCTCTCTGCTTCCGTCTTCACGGCACAGAAAAACCTTCGACTCCTTTGGGATGAAGAAAGGAGTATCGATGAATGGATTTTTACATAATGCAGTATACTCTACCTCTGTCCAGATAGGTAATTGATGATTTTTCGTATTGTTCGCCATATTCTTCTTGAATAGTCTATAAATTTTGTAACTAGATATTTTTTTTTCTCTGTTATTCCAAAAACGGGTGCAAAGGTACTGAGAAAAGCAGACAAAACAAAATTTCGAGTCGTTTTTTTTAGATAATTGTTTAGTTTTCCTATTTGGGGCTTCATGATTTGGCTCTTTCAAATATTTTTGTATTGTTTTTTAAAATTTTCAGGTTAAAATCGTTATTTAAATAGAGTTTTAGATTTTTTCTTTTACAATGTTACACTAGACATACTATTTATTATACTACGCAAAGTCTCTTTCGATTTTTTTTGTAATTTTGCCACAAATTATTAATTTTTTAATACTTTTCGGTATGAAACAGGGAATTTACATTTTTCTACTTGTTCTTGTTTCGTTGCATTTTAGCGTAAACAGTATGGCGCAAGATGCAAAAGCTATGGACTGCTTATCCTTCGAATGCAATGCATATCGGAGTGGTGACTTGTTTTCAGGGGTGTTTGGGAACAATGTCGTCTAAAGACTGCAATATGAAAATTGCAGAAGTTATTTTTGGGACATTACTAAAAACAAAAAATATGAAGTACATTATTGTTTTAATATTAGGTCTTTTCTTGTTTATATCTTGCGATAAAAATGAACCAAGATTTATTTGTGTGTGTGCAAATTTAGTTGATAATTATCCAAAAGGAGCAAAACATTTGGATTATAGTAGGGAAATTACCTATGTATTAAAATTTAGAAATGGAAGCAAAGATTCTATTTTTTTCCCGTTTTATGGAATTTATGGTTGGGGGGATACCAAATCTGCATTTTATATTAAGTATAAAGGATTTGAGATTAGCTGTGATGCCAAATTTTGGGGATACCAGCATAACACGCATATTGTAGGTCCAGGAGAATACACTCGCATAGGTATAAATCTTTGGCAAGACCAACTTGAGAAATTGCATATCGCAAAGAATGTAGACATAGAGAATCTAGAAAAAATGATAACAGTCTGTTATAAGTATGATTCAAGAGATAAAGTACCAAATCATTTGAAAGTTCCGAAAATTGAGGTGAAAAATTATGGAACAGTTGAACTCTTGTATGATAAGCGATATGCGCCAGAACCAGAATGGATGATAAAAAGGAAGAGGGCGAAGTGGAGCAAGTGAACCATTACTACCCTTATGGTGGCATCATGGCTGAAAGCACCAACGAATCTGTCAAGAGATACTTCTTATGTATATCGTGGTATGGTCATTGGTGGAAAGAATACGCCACTATTTTCATCTGCCCGAGACATCGGAAATATGGCAGCTGGAATTGTAGCGGCAAAAAATGGTATCCCATGGAGTGCGCCTAGAGCCGCTTTTGACGCATATCAATCAAGGAATGGCTTGCAAGTTGAAGGTATTTCTACAAGAAATGCAGAATATTATGGCTGGTCACAAATGTACAGACATTCTAATAGTGGATATGAGGCAACTAATCTAAAGGTCTCAATAAAGAGTTTGTTTAGAAGGATATATAATTCTGTTCTTAATATGTTTTAGTTATGAAAACGATAAAATTATATTTGGCTGTTTGGGTAAGTTTACTATTGGTAGCTTGTGGACGTTCGCATTTTACTTATTACCTAAAGGAAAGAAATTATACATTTTCTGTTGAAGAAAAAGATAAGGAGACAATCTTGGTTTTGGGTGAAGGAGATTCTATCTTCTTCAATTCGCGAAGAGGGCAGTATCTGGGGATTGAATTTTATTTAAATGATACTTCCAACATCGTTTATCTCCCACCTGATCTTTCCTTTCATAGAATCGTTAAAAAGAATTTTAAATATAAACAGATTCACAAAACAGTTATAATAAAGAGAGTCATTCCTATATTCCCTGAAGTAAAGACACATTATTTCGGTTTCTATGGAGATAGTGATTGGGGACATCATACTTTTGGCGTTTCTTATAATGATAAATACATAGGAAGTTTGGAGCCATTGGAATGGAAATAGTCACCCACCAACATTCAGATTATGCTTCTGTAAATGAAACGTATACCTATTTTTATGATCATGCAGACAGATTAATGAACACAACTCAAGGTAGCCAAGTCGTGAAGATTGATGACCAAGTGAAAGATCCTACTTACAAGGTCGTTTTCAACTTTATGGATGGCGCTAACGAGGAAATTGAGTACGAATACGACAAAAATGGCAATCTGGTGAAAGATTTAAACAAAAATATTAGCAAGATTGAATATAATTTATTAAATTTGCCATCGACAATAACATTTGGTGATGACAAGACGATAACGTATGTATATGATGCCTCTGGAGACAAACTCCTAGCCAGCTACAAGACAGCGCTCCCTGCCAGTAACCATACTATAGCTTATTAAGTTTCGGAAAAAAACAAATAGCTTTAGTAAAAGGAATCTTAAAACAATTGATATCAAATCGTAGAGATTATATAAAATATTTTAGAAAATGAAGAACTTGAGAAAAATATTAGGGCTGTTACTTTTAACATTGACAAGCTGCCAAAAAATGGTAGTGCAAGATTTTCTGCATCCTAATCTCTCAGAAAGCTTTGCTCAATTTGCTTCCCAAAATCCTTCTAAGATTTATTACATTTTATCGTGGAGAATGGGGAATGATATGATAGTTACATTAGGGACAAGTAATTCATATTCATATAAATTTACAGATTATTATACTGAAAAAGATAGCATTTTAATTACGTATTATTCTATTGATAGTATATTTGACTCGCAGCTTATTAATGTGGAAGAAATGACAAAGTGTCATTCTGGAGACAAGCTGGATTATCCAATGGTTGATTTTTTGGCTAATTGCATCCATAATGACAGCATGCTAGTCGTGAATAATGATTCTATATATCCCTTAACATCTAAATCTTTTGCTTCAAATGCGGCCAAGGACACTGATGTTTTTTCTAGAACAGATATAAATGTCAAGATTAATAGTTTTATAAATACTCAATTGGCACCTTTGTATGAATTGCGTTTTTTTTATGTTGGTGAAAAGGCGTACGTTTCTATAAGTGGAAATTTTTATTATGATAAGGACAAATCGGATGCTTATTTTTATAGAAATGGGCATCTGGTAGTTATATCTGGACTAACTTCAATACCTGCAAACTGTAAATACGATAAAGCAGCTGTAAGGTTAGTTAATGGGGGTATAGCAGGAGCTCGTGGATACACAAAAGAAAATTATATTTTACCTATGCCTGATGTTTATGAGATAAAAAAGAATAATTTGAAACTTGTTGCTCCAGAAAAAGCTTTTTCGCTAATATTCAGAAGTTTGCGGAAATAGTCTATGCTGTCAGGTAATGAAGATTGATGACCAGGTGAAAGCCCCTACATACATAAGAATATTCCTATATAAACAGGGGAATGATTACTCCAATAAATATAATATATTATAAAAAGTACATTGAAACGAGTGGAGTTTCATTAATTTTGAGTAACTTTGCACTTGAATTGTAGTGGGGTGGTATGCCCTTTTATAAATTGAATAAAGAAATATCAAAAATAAGAATGAAGAAGAAAATTCAGTTCAGTCTCGTATACCGAGACATGTGGCAGAGTTCTGGTAAGTTCCAGCCACGCAAAGATCAGTTGGCTAAGATTGCCCCAGTTATCATCGAAATGGGTTGCTTCAGCCGTGTAGAGACCAATGGTGGTGCTTTCGAGCAGGTAAACCTTTTGGCAGGTGAGAACCCTAATGATGCAGTACGTGCTTTCTGCAAGCCATTCAACGAGGTGGGCATCAAGACTCACATGCTCGACCGTGGATTGAACGCTCTTCGTATGTATCCTGTGCCAGACGATGTACGTGCCTTGATGTACAAGGTAAAGGCTAAGCAGGGTACCAACATTACCCGTATCTTTGATGGTTTGAACGATGTTCGTAACATCATTCCTTCTATCAAGTGGGCTAAGGAAGGTGGTATGACTCCACAGTGTGCACTCTGTATTACCAATTCTCCTGTTCATACTCTCGAATATTATATGAACATCGCCGACCAGCTCATCGCTGCAGGTGCTGAGGAAATCTGCTTGAAGGATATGGCCGGTATCGGTCAGCCTGCATTCCTCGGTAAGCTTACCAAGATGATTAAGGACAAGTATCCTGAGATCATCATCCAGTACCATGGTCACTCAGGTCCTGGTCTCTCTATGGCTTCTATCCTTGAGGTCTGCAACAATGGTGCCGACATCATTGATACTGCTATCGAGCCATTGTCATGGGGTAAGGTTCACCCAGACGTAATCTCTGTCATCAGCATGCTGAAGAACGAGGGCTTCGAGGTTCCTGAGATCAATATGAGCGCTTACATGAAGGCTCGTGCCATGACCCAGGAGTTCATCGACGAGTGGTTGGGCTACTTCATCAACCCAGGTAACAAGATCATGTCTTCATTGTTGCTCGGTTGCGGTCTCCCTGGCGGTATGATGGGTTCTATGATGGCAGACCTCGGCGGTATGCGTCAGACCATCAACAACATCCGCAAGAAGAAGGGTGAGGAAGAGTTGTCTATGGACGACCTCCTGATCAAGCTCTTCGACGAGGTAGAGTATGTATGGCCACGCGTAGGTTACCCTCCATTGGTAACACCATTCAGCCAGTATGTAAAGAACATCTCATTGATGAACCTCCTCACCATGGAGCAGGGCAAGGGCCGCTTCGTAATGATGGACGATTCTATGTGGGGTATGATTCTCGGTAAGAGTGGTAAGATTCCTGGAGAGATTGATCCAGAGCTCGTAGAGCTTGCCAAGAAGCAGGGTCGTGAGTTTACAGATGTTGATGCTCATACTTTGCTTACTAATGCACTCGACGACTTCAAGAAGGAAATGGACGAGAACGGTTGGGAGTATGGTCAGGACGATGAGGAGCTCTTCGAACTCGCTATGCACCCAGAGCAGTATCGTAACTTCAAGAGCGGTCAGGCTAAGAAGAACTTCCTTGCCGATCTCCAGAAGGCTAAGGATGCCAAGCTCGGCAGCACCTTGACTCCAGCTCAGCTCGCTGAATTCAAGCACGCCAAGGCTGATGCTATCGTAGCACCAGTTGCAGGTCAGATTTTCTGGGAGTTCCAGGGCGAGGGCGAGTGCCAGCCAGCTGTAGAGCCATTCATCGGTAAGGAGTATAAGGAAGGTGATGCCTTCTGCTACATCCTCGCTCCATGGGGTGAGTTTGAGACAGTTCCAGCCGCATTGGGTGGCAAGCTCGTAGAAATCAATGCTAAGCAGGGCAGCAAGATCCGCAAGGGTGATGTCATCGCTTACATTGAGCGCAACGCAGAATAATGTTAAATGTTGAATGTTGAATGTTGAGTTGTCCCTTTCTGCAAAACAGCAAGGACACTTACGGCGTAAGCCCCATAATTCAACATTCAACATTCAACATTCAACATTTAATATAATGAAGATGAATTATCAAGCAATTATTGATAAGTATTATCCTGAGGATAATGAGCTTCGTCATATCCTCATTACACATAGTCAATCTGTAGCGCAAAAAGCGCTACAGATTGTTTCGTCTCATCCTGAATTGCATTTGGATGCCCAGTTTATCGAGGAAGCTGCCATGCTTCACGATATAGGAATCTTCATGACCGATGCTCCCGGCATCATGTGTTTTGGCTCGCAGCCATATATTTGTCATGGTAGATTGGGTGCCGAACTCTTGCGCAAGGAAGGTTATGAGCGACATGCTCGGGTATGTGAGCGCCATACGGGTGCCGGCATCACAAAAGAGCAGATCGAGAAGCAGCAACTGCCTCTGCCTCACCAGGATTTTCTGCCCGAAACAATGGAGGAAAAGGTAATCTGCTATGCTGATAAGTTCTTCAGCAAGACTCATCTCGACAAGGAAAAGAGTATTGAAAAGGCAGAGAAAAGTCTCGCTAAGTTTGGCGAGGAAGGAGTAAAGCGCTTCCAGGAATGGGAGCGGATGTTTGAAATAGGATAGAAGTTCAGTTGGGTGACTTCTTAACAATAATTTCTGAATGAGAAAACAATCAACTATAGCTGCACTGATGTTTGCTGCCATCTCTTGCATGATGGTGGCAAACCCGGGTATGCCTTCTAAAAAGAAAGACAAGAAGGCTCAGGTGGATTCTACTGCCGTGGCTGTGGGCGACTCCGTCTTTGTCGATTCTCTCGGCAATGAAATCATCAGTACGGAGACCGATACCACCCAGATGGACTCGCTGCAGAAGGCTATATGGAAACATAATAAGGTGGTGGATGACAGTATCCATCAGGACAGTATCAACCGTAAGAAGTCGGGTGGCATTGATGCTCCGGTCAGTTATCAGGCCGATGATTCACTGGTCTATGATGCTCATAACAAGGTGGCGCATCTCTTTGGTAATTCGAATGTGAAGTACCAGAACATGGACCTTTCTTCAGATCGTATTTCCATGGACCTCGATAAGAGCAATGTGAAGGCAATGGGAACTCCAGACTCTTCTGCTGATGAAGGCGTCAAGGGAAAGCCAATCTTCAAGATGGGAAGCGACACCTACGATACGGATACCATCAAGTTTAACTTCAAGAGTAAGAAGGCTCTTATTAATAATGTATATACAGAGCAGGAAGATGGTTTTTTGAGAGGTATGAAATCGAAGCGAGATTCTACGGGTACGGTTTATCTGAAACATGCCACCTATACCACCTGTGATGATCCGCATCCGGATTTCTATATCTCACTCTCACGTGCCAAGATGCGACCGAGTAAGGATGTGGTTTTTGGACCTGCTCATCTCGTGGTGTGCGATGTGCCGTTGCCTATTGCCATACCATACGGTTTCTTCCCATTCTCCAAGAGTTACAGCAGCGGTTTCATCATGCCGACTTACGGTGATGAGAGTGCGCGCGGATTCTATCTCAGGGATGGCGGTTATTATTTCGCTATGAGTGACAAGTGGGATTTGAAGCTTCTCGGAGAAATCTATACAAAGGGGTCTTGGGGACTTTCGGCGGCAAGCAACTATCGCAAGCGATATAAGTATTCAGGTTCCTTCTTCTTCAGCTACCAGGATACGAAGAATGGAGACAAGGGAATGCCTGACTTTACGGAGCAGGAGAGCTTCAAGTTGCAGTGGAGTCATAGGCAAGACTCAAAGGCTAATCCGTTCAGCTCGTTGTCGGCAAGTGTCAACTTTGCCACATCCAGCTATGAGCGAAACAATCTGAATTCACTCTATAATCCGCAGACGATGACGCAGAGTACGCGAACCTCTTCCGTCAACTGGAGTACAACATTCTCCAGCATCGGTATGTCGCTCAGTTCTACTGCCAACCTCTCGCAGAACATGCGTGACTCTTCGATAGCGATGACCTTGCCAGACCTCAATATCTCTATCTCCCGATTCTATCCGTTCAGAAGAAAGAAGATGGTGGGTGATGAGAAATGGTACGAGAAAATCTCCATGAGCTATACAGGACATATTTCCAACAGTATTAATACTAAGGAAGATAAGCTGATGCACAGCTCCCTTATCAAGGACTGGCGCAACGGATGGCAGCATCAGATACCAGTGAGTGCTTCGTTCACTCTCTTCAAGTATATCAATGTTTCGCCTTCGTTCAATTTCACCGACCGTATGTATACCAACAAGGTGGAGAAATCATGGGATAGAGAGAAGCAGGTTGAGAAGAGTGATACCATCTATGGCTTTAACAATGTTTACAACTGGAACATGAGTGTAGGTCTCTCTACCAAGCTGTATGGATTCTGGATTCCTAGCCGGAAACTCTTCGGTAACAGAATAGACAGGATTCGCCACGTGCTCAGTCCAACTGTCAACTTCTCTTATGCACCTGACTTCGGTGCAACCCGATATGGATTCTGGGATACTTATCAGAAAACCGATGCCGACGGCAACGTATCGCTTGTAAGTTATTCACCATATCAGAATGCACTTTATGGTGTTCCGGGTAAGGGAAAGAGTGGTAATATATCATTTACTCTGGGCAATAACCTGGAAATGAAATGGAGAGATAAGAACGATAGTCTCAAGAAGGTGAGCCTCATTGATGCGTTCGACATCAATATGAGTTACAACACCGCAGCCAAGGTTCGCCCTTGGAGCGATATGAACATCAACCTCCGTCTCAAGTGGTGGAAGAACTATACATTCAATATGAATGCCGTCTTTGCTACATACGCATACGAACTGGATGATCAGGGTAATGTATTTGTTGGCAACCACACAGAGTGGGGTAAGGGTCGATTCGGACGATTCCAGGGAATGTCACAGAACTTCTCATTCACACTGAATCCTGAAAAGTTGAAGAAACTCTTCGGTGGTGGTGATGATGATGACGATAAGGACAAGAACAGGAAGGGCGATGATGACGATGAAGGAATGGATACCGATATCGAGAGTAACGTGGATGACAGCATTGAAAAAGGTAAGACGGCAGCCAAGAAGAGTGGCGGCGGTAAAGCAAAGACTGACAATGATGGATATATGGCATTCAAGATGCCTTGGTCTTTGACCTTCGGATATGGTGTTACTATGTGTGAGGATACTCGACGAGAGAAATTCAACGAGAAGACCATGCGCTATCCATACAAGTTTACACAGACTCTTAACATGAGTGGTAATGTTCGCTTGAGTGATGGATGGAACATCAGTTTCTCTTCCGGTTACGACTTCGAGAATTCCAAGATCAGTATGACTACTGCTAGTCTGGCTCGAGATCTCCACTGTTTCAACATGAGCTGTTCAGTAGTACTTGCGCCATATACCAGCTATAACTTCACCTTCCGATGCAATGCAGCTACATTGACGGATGCCTTGAAGTATGATAAGCGTAGTGGTTATTCTAATGCCGTTAAGTGGTATTGATCCGGAAATAGAAATAAAAAAGAAATCAAACGAGGATAACGGGTATTTGAAAAAAATACCGGTTATTCTCGTTTTTTTTATGATATATCTTTGTTAGTTCAGATATTAATCGTAAATTTGTACCGGATATCAAAAATCATATTTTGGATAATTCCAAAAATATCAATTGAAAATAATAATTGGAAATTTAAATTTATATACATCATGAACAAGAAAACCGTAACTATCTTTACCTTGGCTATGTTGGGAGCACTTCATGCTTCAGCACAGCAGAAGACTCCTTTGTCTTATTGGTTTGACACGCCTGTAACCTTGAAGGGACAGCAAATCTGGTATGGTGGTCATCCCGAGAAATGGACTCATAAGAAACCGATTTCTGCTGGTGATACCGCCCACAATCCAGATCCGGATTGGGAGTCAAAGTCATTGCCTATCGGTAATGGTAGCATTGGAGCCAATATTCTGGGTTCCGTGGAGGCTGAGCGCATTACGTTGAACGAGAAGACGCTCTGGCGTGGCGGTCCGAATACTAAGAAGGGTGCTGCCTACTATTGGGATGTGAACAAGAATTCTGCCCATGTGATGCAGGAAATCAGAGATGCCTTCGCTGCCAACGACTGGGAAAAGGCTTCGCAGCTCACCCGCAAGAATTTTAACAGTCCGGTGCCATACGAGTCTTATGCCGAGGATCCATTCCGTTTCGGTAGCTTTACTACGATGGGTGAGGCTTATATCGAGACCGGATTGAGCACCGTGGGTATGTCGAAATATCGCCGTGCCCTGTCGCTTGATTCTGCTTTGGCTACCGTTTCTTTCGTCAAGGATGGTGTAAACTATGAGCGTGAGTATTTCGTCTCTTTTCCAGCTAACGTGATGGCTATCCGTTACAAGGCTTCGCGTCCTGGCAAGCAGAATCTCGTTTTCTCTTATGCGCCTAATCCTGTTTCTACGGGCAAGATGGTGGCTGATGGCAAGAACGGTCTGCTTTGGGATGCACGTCTCGATAACAACGATATGCAGTATGCTGTCCGTATCCGTGCCATCAATAAGGGCGGTAGCCTATCGAACGAAGGTGGAAAGTTGACCGTGAAGGGTGCCGACGAGGTGGTATTCCTCATTTCTGCCGATACCGATTATAAGGCAAACAATAACCCTGATTATAACGATCCTAAGACTTATGTAGGTGTGAATCCGCTAGCTACTACCCAGGACTGGGTGAGCAAGGCTGAAGGCAAGGGTTACGTACAGTTGCTGGACGAGCATTACAAGGATTACAGCCGTCTGTTCAATCGCGTGAGTCTAAATCTGAATGATGCGGCTCAAGCCAACGATATGCCTATTGATGAGCGGTTGGCCAACTATCGCAAGGGGGCAAAGGATTTCTATCTGGAGCAGCTCTACTATCAGTTTGGCCGCTATCTGCTCATCGCCTCTTCCCGTCCTGGCAACATGCCTGCTAACCTGCAGGGTGTATGGCACAACAACGTGGATGGTCCTTGGCGTGTAGACTATCATAACAACATCAATCTCCAGATGAACTACTGGCCAGCCTGCACCACCAACCTGAGCGAATGTGAGCTTCCGCTCTTCGACTTCATCCAGACACAGGTGAAGCCGGGTGAGAAGACTGCCAAGTCATATTATGGTACCCGTGGCTGGACAACATCTGTATCCAGCAACATCTTCGGTTTCACCTCTCCATTATCCAGTGAGGATATGTCATGGAACTTCTCTCCATTCGCCGGTCCATGGTTGGCTACCCATCTCTGGGATTATTATGACTATACCCGTGATAAGAAGTTCCTGAGTGAGACTGCATACGATATTATCAAGGGAAGTGCCAACTTCGCAACAGATTATCTGTGGCATCGCAAGGATGGCGTCTATACAGCGGCTCCTTCTACTTCTCCTGAGCACGGACCGATAGACGAGGGTGCCACCTTTGCTCATGCCGTGATTCGTGAGATTCTGCTTGATGCTGTAGAGGCTAGCAAGATTCTGGGCAAGGATGCCAAGGATCGCAAACTGTGGGAAGATGCCTTGAAGCACATAGCTCCTTATCAGATAGGCCGCTATGGACAGTTGATGGAGTGGTCGAAGGATATTGATGATCCTAAGGATGAGCATCGCCATGTGAACCATCTCTTCGGTTTGCATCCAGGCCGTACCATTTCGCCTATCACTACTCCTGTGCTGGCAAAGGCTTCCAAGGTGGTATTGGAGCATCGTGGTGATGGTGCCACCGGTTGGTCTATGGGTTGGAAGTTGAACCAGTGGGCTCGTCTGCACGATGGCAACCATGCTTACAAGCTTTATGGCAATCTTCTGAAGAATGGTACATTGGACAACCTCTGGGATACGCATTCTCCATTCCAGATAGACGGTAACTTTGGCGGTACAGCGGGTATCACCGAGATGTTGATGCAGAGCCACATGGGCTTTATCCATCTCCTTCCAGCCCTGCCTGATGCATGGCAGAAGGGTTCCGTCAAGGGTCTCCGTGCCAAGGGTAATTTTACGGTAGATATCTATTGGGACAACGGTCGCCTTACCAAGGCTGTCATCCTCTCCGGTTCCGGTGAACCATGCCAGGTAAGATATGGAGATAAGGTGAAGAAGATGAAGACCCGGAAGGGCAAGACCTATGAGATTCAGTTTTAATTAATAAAAAATGTGGTTGATAAAACGGTTTTGTTTTCCGTTTTTTCAACCACATTCTTTTTTATGATTATTCCGTGAGATGCTTCAATCTTCTCTTTGCCTCGGGATGGCTAGGGTAGAGGGTGAGAGCCTTTTGATAATTGGTAATTGCCGCTTCTTTCATTCCGGCTCTCTCACATTCCTTTCCCATGATGACATATTCCGTGGCAAGGCGCTTGAGGAATTTCTCCTGTTTCTTTTTCTCTTCATCCTTCTGCCTGATTACTTCCCTCAGACGCTCGTTCTCCGCTTGCAGCTCATTCACCTTGTTGAGTTTCTTACGGATGAAACGTTTGGCAAGAGGGTGCTCGATGTCGTATCGGCTATGGATGGCCAGGAAGAAGTTATCCAGAGCAGCTTGCATATCGCCCTTATCGTATGCCTTGACAGCATCATGATATTGCTTGTCAGCCTTACTCTGTGTGAGAGCTGTATGAATAGTGTTCTGATCGTTGTAATGGCGGGCAAACTGCTTGACTTCATTGCGGACGAATATTTCGCTTTGGCGAATTGGTTCCTGCAGGCTGATTCCCTCCAGACTGGTGCAGCGTGATAAGGCTACGTAGGTCTGACCACCCGCGAAAACACCGCCAGTAAAATCTATCTTTACCTGATTGAAGGTCAGTCCCTGACTCTTATGAACAGTAATCGCCCAGGCAAGTCGGATAGGGTATTGCTCATATCTGCCAATCTCCTCTTCCTCAATCTTCTTTTCCACCTCATTGAAATGGTATCGCATGTTGCTCCAGGCAGCAGGTTCCACCATCACATCCTTTCCCTCTTCTGTACGTACATAAATCTTGGCATTCTCGTCTTCGTCAAAGCCGATGATGGTGCCCAGTGTTCCGTTTACCCATTGGTGCTCGATATCATTCTTGATAAAGATAATCTGCGCACCAGTCTTCAGGTAAAGTTCAATAGGGGTTGGCAGACTGCTTTCCGGAAATTCACCCTGTATGCGTCCCCGGAAGAGGCAAGGTTCGCCCGGCAAAAGCTTTAGTTGACTGTCATTGATGTAATCTACTGTATCGCGACGGGTGGATAGAGTAATGGCAAGCTTGGAATCGCCTTCATCCAATCGGGCACCAACACGCTGGTTCAGCAACTGCAGGTCCTGCATTCTTACCTGACTGGTCCGGATGTTGTCGAGGATACCGATAAAGACAGGGTCGCTTTGGCGGTAAACTTTCTTGAGTTCGATGCTGACCAGTTGGAATTGTTGGAAGATTTTGGCATCAAAGAAGAAGCTGCTGCGGTAGAAAGGATTGAGCAGTTTGCGGTCGTCTTCTCTGACAACGGGCTCCAGCTGATAGATGTCGCCCACCAGCAGAAGCTGTTTTCCGCCGAACGGTTCTCTCATGTTTCGGCAATATACGCGCAAAACCTTATCAATGAAATCGATGATGTCTGCACGCACCATACTGATCTCATCTATGATGATGAGCTCTACTTCACGGATAATCTTGATTTTCTCAGAATTATATTTCAGTGTGTTTCGGATATTGCGCACCGAATACATACTGTCGTTGGGCAGCAATGGGTGGAAAGGTAACTTGAAGAAACTGTGCAAGGTGCTTCCACCGGCATTGATGGCAGCGATGCCGGTAGGTGCCAGGACGATATGTTTTTTCTTGGTATTGGCAGCGATGTAACGTAGAAAAGTAGATTTACCCGTCCCCGCCTTTCCGGTAAGGAAAAGCGAACGACGGGTAAACTGTATGATTTGGAGTGCGTTCTGCAACTCCGCATTGTCGAGATCAATCATATTATACTATTAGAGGTCATCGAAGTTGATAGGCTGTTCTGTAGGTTTAGCCTTTTTCTTCTCTTTCTTTTCTTCTGTAGCTGCAGGAGTGGTGGCAGTAGCCTCTCCCTCGGTCTTCACTGTTGGAACCTCTTTGGATATAGGGTTGCCATTCTCGTCGAGGATGATTTCCTCTGTGAAAGCAGTACTGTCTACACGGGTTGTATCAACCTTTGGCTTTGGTGCATAGCTGGCACAGATATACATGTCGCGTGTGATGTCACCATCCTTTGGCTTGTCAAACTTGGCATGATACTGAGTGAAGGCCGGGTCAGCAAAGAGCGTCTGCAGGAAGTAACCGCAGATAGGCAATGCAGTTCTGGAACCCTGTCCCAAGGCTCCTGTTCGGAAGTGGAGGCATCGGTATTCTCCTCCAACCCAGGCACCCACTACCAGCTTAGGACTCACGCACATGAACCATGCGTCAGAATGGTTGTTGGTTGTACCGGTCTTACCGCCAAATTCTGTATCACGGTAATTACCTACATAGCCCCAGAGACTCTGTGAGGTACCACCCGGTTCTCTCATACCGCCCTGCAGGAGCTGCTGCATCAGGAAGGCACTCTTGTATGGAATAACCTGTTCCTCGGCAGTAGGACCTTCATAAACCACCTTGCCGTCATGGTCAACAATCTTGGTCACCAATACAGGGTCGTGATGCTTACCATTGTTAGAGATGGTGCTGTATGCGCAAGCCATCTCCAGCAGGTTGACATCGCTGGAACCCAAGGCTAGTGATGGAGTGTCATCGAGCGGACTGTCGATACCCATCTTCTTGGCGGTTTCGATGATGCGCTTGATGCCCATTTCCTGACCCAGTCTTACGGCAATGGAGTTGATACTCTTGGCAAATGCATTCTTCAGTGGGATGCTGTCGCCAGAGAATGAACCGTTGGCATTGCCTGGGGTCCAGGTTGTCATCTCGTGCTTCTTCTTATCGTATACCTGCATAGAGATATATTCATCGCGGCGCTTGTCGCAAGGAGTCAATCCCTGGTTCATGGCTTCGGTATAAACGAAGAGTTTGAAGGTAGAACCTGGCTGTCTCTCGGCAGTTACCTTGTCATACTTCCAGTGGTCGAAGTCGATGTCGCCCACCCATGCCTTCACGGCTCCCGTCTGTGGCTCCATTGCCACGAAAGCGCTGTGCATGAAGGTAGTCATATACTTGATACTATCTTCAGAAGTCATGTTGATAGTGATGCTTCCCTTGTCGTAATCGAACACTTTGACAGGGTGAACCCACTCCTTATAATAATAGGTGACAGAATCTGGATTGTTTGGGAACTTTGCCAGCAGATTCTTATAGAAAGGCTGCTTTTCTGCGATGCCCTGGATGAAGTTTGGTATCACCTTGTGGTTCTCGTCCTGCCAAGGGTCTTCGCCCAGCCATTTTCCTTTACCTGCCTGAGTACGTCGGATGCTCCAGTGATTGTTGAAGTTCTGCTGTACCTGCTTCATCTGTTTGCGGGCAGCATCCTCGGCATACTTCTGCATGCGGGTGTCGATGGTGGTATAGATTTTCAGACCGCTTGAGTAGAGGTCATAACCTTCCTCCTGGCACCAGTCTTTCAGATAATTGGCTACGGCTACGCGGAAGTATTTTGCCTGACCGTCATAATTCTCCTCTACCTTGAAGTCGAGTTTGATAGGAAGCTCTTTCAGCTCTTCATACTCGGTACGAGGCAGGTCGCCATGAGTCAACATATTATATAATACGGTGTTTCTGCGCGCCAGACTGTTCTCCGGATTGGTGCGCGGATTATAATAGGTAGTAGCCTTGAGCATACCCACCAGAATAGCAGCCTGATCAGTAGTCAGGTCTTTTGGATTCGTATTAAAGTAGGTCTTGGCGGCAGTCTTGATACCGTACGAATTGTTACCGAAATCTACCGTGTTGGCATACATGGTGATGATTTCTTTCTTTGAGAAAGCAGTCTCCAGCTTTACGGCAATAATCCACTCCTTGCTCTTGATGATGAGCAGTCGGAGCAAAGGTACCTTGCCCAGCAAGCCGGTAGAATATTGCGAGCGTACGCGGAACATGTTCTTAGCCAACTGCTGTGTGATTGTAGACGCACCACGGGCATCATGATGCAGGAGGGCATCCTTGGCAGCACCGAACACACCGATAGGGTCGATACCGATATGCTTGTAGAAGCGTTCATCTTCCGTATCAATCAGAGCCTTGAAGAAGGCAGGATTCACCTCTTCGTATTTTACTGGTGTACGGTTCTCGTTGAAGTATTTACCAATCAGCTTTCCATCGGCACTATATATTTCTGACGCCTCTGAAGTCTGTGGATTCAGAATGCCGGAGAAATAGCCTGGTGACTTACCGAAAAGCCACAAAAAGTTGATGTCTACTGCGCCCAGATAAATAATGAAGGCGACGATACAACTGACGAATGCGACAATGGTCTTGGTATACCAAGCCCTACCTTGATACAAACTCTTGTACCAGGTCCAGAAAGCACATAGCTTATGCCATATTCCGGCAAAGACTGTTTTGATTTTATTCATATTAACTTATCTGTTTTTTATCGGTGCAAAGATACAACTTTTATTCGAAATATCACAATTCATTCTGCTTTTTATTTGTTTTGCGTGTCCATTAAGGGGTATAAAATGTTTCAAGAACTTTCTCAAATGTTACATTCGGGCATAAATGAGCGTTTTTTTGTATTTTCAGCTATAAAAAATATCTTAAAACGCTTGCTGAAACCAAAATTATTTGTACCTTTGCCCTCAGCAAAAACAAGCATATATACAAAAACTTAATATAAAAACATAATAATTATGGTAAGCAACAACATTCCACAAGTAAAGCTCGGTATTATTGCCGTTAGCCGTGACTGTTTTCCAATCGCGCTTTCTACTCAGCGCCGTGAGAACATCGTAAAAGAGTACAAGGGTGAGATTTTCAACTGTCAGACTACAGTTGAGAACGAGAAAGATATGCTCAAGGCTGTGAGCGAGGTAAAGGAGCAGGGCTGCAATGCCTTGGTGGTTTTCCTCGGTAACTTCGGTCCTGAGACTCCTGAGACTTTGATTGCAAAGAACTTCGACGGTCCTGTTATGTTCGTAGCAGCTGCTGAAGGTGATGGCGACATGATCAATGGTCGTGGTGATGCATACTGCGGTATGCTCAACTGCTCTTACAACCTCGGTATGCGCCACCTGAAGGGTTACATCCCTGAGTACCCTGTTGGTACAGCAGAGGAAGTAGCTAAGATGATTGCAGACTTCGTACCAGTAGCTCGTGTCATCCTCGGTTTGAAGGGCTTGAAGATTATCACATTCGGTCCACGTCCTCAGGACTTCTTCGCTTGCAACGCTCCTATCAAGGGCTTGTACGAACTCGGTGTTGAGATTGAGGAGAACTCAGAGCTCGACCTTCTCGTAGCTTACAAGGAGCACGAGAACGACCCACGTATCGACGAGGTTTGCGCTGATATGGCCAAGGAGATGGGCGAAGGCTGCTACTATCCTGACCTCAGCCGCAGAATGGCACAGTTTGAGTTGACATTGCTCGACTGGGCAGAGGCTCACAAGGGTTCTCGCCAGTATGTAGCATTCGCAGACAAGTGCTGGCCTGCATTCCCAAGCCAGTTCGGTTTCGAGCCTTGCTATGTAAACAGCCGTCTCGTTAGCCGCGGCATTCCTGTAGCTTGCGAGGTAGATATCTATGGTGCACTCTCTGAGTACATCGGTATGTGTGCTTCTGACGATACCGTTACATTGCTCGATATCAATAATTCTGTTCCTCAGTATATCTATGATGAGGACATCAAGGGCAAGTACGATTATAAGTTGACTGATACCTTCATGGGCTTCCACTGCGGTAACACTCCACAGTGCAAGATGTGCTCTAGCCGTAAGATCAAGTATCAGTTGATCCAGAACCGTTTGTTGGAGAATGGTGGTACACCAGACTTCACCCGTGGTACTTTGGAGGGTGATATCGCAGCTTCTGATATCACATTCTATCGTCTGCAGTGCGATTCTGAGGGTAACCTCCGTTCTTACATCGCAGAGGGTGAGGTTCTCGATGTTCCTACACGTTCATTCGGTGGTATCGGTATCTTCGCTATCAACGAGATGGGTCGCTTCTATCGCCACGTCTTGGTTCAGAAGGGCTATCCACACCACGGTGCTGTAGCATTCTCTCATGTAGGCAAGACCTTGTTCGAGGTATTCAAGTATCTTGGCATCAAGGATATCGCTTACAACCAGCCAGCTAGCCTGCCTTACCCAACCGAGAATCCTTGGAAGTAAGAATTAAGTGAAGAGTGAAGAGGGAAGAGTGAAGAAATCATTTGCTCTTCATTCTGAACTAAGTTCATAGAATAAAGGCGATTGCTTATCCCTTGCGTGGGGAAAAGCAATCGCCTTTTTGTTTTGTTTATTAAAAAATATGAATTTTCATCTTGATTCTTGGTTATCTCCGAAATATGTGCTAAGTTTGCACCATGAATGAACCAAGATTTATAGAAATAGAAGATTTGAAGCCTGGTTATCTGGAAGCTATTAACAGACTGATTTCGCAGCTGAGTACCAGTTCGCATATCATTACTGAGGCAGAATTGAACCGTCTTGTCGCCTCTTCTCAAAGCCATCTCTATGCTTTGGAATATGATGAGAAAATCATCGGAATGGTAACCCTCTGTATCTATCAATGTCCTACAGGAAGGAAGGCATGGATAGAAGATGTGGTGGTTGACCAGGATTATCGGGGCAAGGGATATGGAAAAGTGATGATAGATAAGGTGATTGAGCAATGCAGAAACAAGGGAAATGTGACGCTGATGCTCACTTCGCGCCCTTCCCGTGTCGTTGCCAACCAACTTTATCAGAGTCTGGGCTTTGAAAAGAGAGAAACTAACGTCTATAAAATGAAATTCTGAATATGATAAAGTTCCCTCACAGAAAGTATCTGTGGGGGATTTTTGTTTCCAGGAACCTAATACTAAAAGAAACGGCAATTTTGAACATTTTGTGATATTTTGTGAATAGTGATTATTTGCAGAAAATCAGTACCTTTGCACCGGAATTCAATTGTATTTTATATCATAAGAAACATATTAAAAATGAACAAGAAAAAGATATTATGTTTTTGTCTGGCTCTCGGGGCTTTTTCTGCCATGATGGCGCAGGAAACTCTGTCGCTGAGCCAGTGCCTGCAGATGGCGGTGGATAACAATCTGTCGCTGCAAAAAAGCAGGAACGAGATTGCAAAGGGAAAGTATTCCATCAGCGAGAACCAGGCGAAGCTGCTGCCGCAAATCAATGCCGTGGCACAGTTGAACGATAACTTTACGCCTCCCGTTTCCGTGACTGACGGTTCTGCCTACGGTAAACCTTACAATGTTACCAAGACCCTGCAGTATAATGCTTCGGCAGGCTTGCAGCTCCAGATGCCGCTCTACAACCAGATGGTGAATACTGCCATCGACATTGCCAAGATTGCTGACCATCTCAACCAGCTCTCTTACGAGAAGGCACGTGAAGACCTCATCGTGCAGACTGCTAAGATGTATTACATGGCGCAGAATACTGCCGAGCAGATTCGTCTGGTGAACGACAACATCAAGCGTCTGGAAGAACTCTACGGTATCACCCAGGCTTTCTACGATAATCAGATGACCCTGGAGGTGGATGTGAAGCGAGTGAAACTCAACATCGAGAATCTTACCGTGCAGCGCGATAACGCCATCGCCATGCTCGACCAGCAATATACCATGCTCAAGTATGTGATAGATTATCCTGCGGATAAGCAGATCAAGGTAACGGAGGTGAATCCGGGAGAGATAGAGACGGTGAATGCCAACGGATTGAACACCAATCTCTACGAACTCCAGCTCCTGGAGAAGAAAAAGGAACTTGCACAGAAGCAGACCCAACTCGCCAAGGATGGCTATCTGCCTTCTGTGAGCCTTACCGGAAGCCTGATGTATTCTGCCTTTACCGATAAGATAGAACATTGGATTCATTCGGGCGAATCCAACCACTGGTATGGTTCCAATGGCATCGGCATCCAGTTGAGAGTGCCTGTCTTCGATGGTTTCGAGAAGCGTTCGAAAATCAGACGTGCCAAGGTGGAGGAGGAGAATGCCCGCATCGGATACGAGGATGCGCTCAAGGGAATGCAGGCAAACTATATGAACGCCGTGAGCGAGGTGAACAACAGTCAGCGCAACTACAAGAAGCAGTTTGACAACTATACCCTGGCGCAGGATGTATATAGCGTAACTGCCGACCAGTATAAAGAAGGTGTAGGAACGATGACCGCCGTTCTTCAGGATGAGATGCGCATGAGCGAGGCAATGAACAATTATCTCACCGCCTACTATAAATATAAGGTGGCGAATCTCTCGCTCCTGAAACTCACCGGACAGTTGGATCAGGTAAAATAGCAAAGGAATCATTAAGTAATAATCAATCAGAATATAACAATGGAACAGAACGAAAACAACAAGATAGAAACCGCTTGTGAGGAAAATGCAGCAACTCAGACTTCTCACGAGGAAAATGCAGCAACCACTCAGATGTCTCACGAGGAAATGCAGAAGAAATTGAAGAAGCAGCGCATCCGTCAGATCATCGCCAGTCTCATTGGCGTAGCCATCCTTGCCTTCGGACTCTGGAAAATCGTCTGCCTCTTCCTGGATTATAATGCCCATGAAACCAGTAATGATGCCCAGGTAGAGCAGTATATCTCTCCTGTCAACCTCCGTGCATCGGGCTATATCGCCAAGGTTTGCTTCAAGGAACACGAGGAGGTTCACAAGGGTGATACCCTTCTTATCCTCGACGACCGTGAGTATCGCATCCGTCTGATGGAGGCTGAGGCGGCACTGAAGGATGCCAAGGCGGGAGCCAACGTGATTGATGCTACCCAGCAGACCACCCAGACATCGGCTACCGTCTATTCGGCATCCATCGATGAGATAGAGGTGCGTCTTGCCAAACTCGCCAAGGACTGCGAGCGCTATCGCAACCTGGTAGAGAAGAAGGCGGCTACACCTATCCAGCTGGAGCAGCTCGAAGTGGAATATGCGGCTACCAAGAAGAAACTGGAGTCGGTAAAGCGACAGCAGGCTGCTGCCTATAAGGGCGTGAACGAGGTGGTTACCCGCAAGCAGAATGTGGCTGCTGCCATCCAGCGGGCTGAGGCTGCGGTGGAGATGGCGAAGCTGAACCTCTCTTATTGTGTGGTTGTAGCGCCATGCGATGGTAAGTTGGGTCGCCGCTCTATCGAAGAGGGACAGATGGTGAATGCAGGTACCACCATCACCTATATCCTTCCTAATGCCCAAAAATGGGTCATCGCCAACTATAAGGAAACTCAGGTAGAGAATCTCTATGTGGGTCAGAAGGTACGCATGACGGTGGATGCCATCAGCAACAAGGAGTTTGAGGGCACCGTTACCGCTATCTCCGGTGCTACCGGTTCCAAGTATTCTCTTGTTCCTACCGATAATTCGGCAGGTAACTTCGTGAAGATTCAGCAGCGTGTGCCTGTAAGAATCGACTTCACTAACCTCAGCAAGGAAGACAATGCCCGCCTGGCTGCAGGTATGATGGTGGTAGTGAAGGCTGAGAGAAATAAAAAGTAGCTAGAAGGAAATGAAGTAATATATGGAAGAAGAATATAAGAATTATCCGTTCTATGACTGGGTGCCGAAACCGCTGGGCATCATCTTCATGATCATCCTCTTCGTGCCGATGATTACGATGAGTGGTGTCTATTCCGCCAACAGCGGAGAGATGATGAGCGGACTGGGCATCCAGTCGGAATACATCGCCTTTGCGGGCTTCTGCACGTCGATAGGAATGGCGGCTTTCTCGCCGTTCTTCTACGAACTGGTGTGCATCCGAAGAGAGAAGATGATGTGTATCGTGGGATTCTCCATTCTCTTTTTGCTCAGTTTCGTCTGCGCCCAGACCGATTCGCTGTTCATCCTCGGACTGTGCAGTCTGCTGATGGGCTTTGTTCGCCAGACGCTTCTGATGGCGCATCTCTTTGTATTGATTCGATACGGCTTCGGCATTGAGGCAACGAAGAATATCACGCCGGGTTGCGAGCCTACCACCGAGGAGGCTTGGGATGCGGTGGATTCTGAGAAGATGGTGTCCCAGCCGGTCATCTATCTTTTCTTCATGATTATCGGACAGTTGGGCACCTGGCTCACGGCTTGGCTTGCCTATGCTTACGAGTGGCAGTATGTGTATCATTTCATGATGGCATTCATGCTGGCGGGCATCATCATCGTGTTCTTCACCATGCCTTATCATAAGTATCCGATGCCGAAGTTTCCGATCACGATGTCGAAGTTCGGCAATGTCACGGTGTTCAGCATCATGCTCTGCTCGTTTGCCTATGTGATGGTGTTCGGCAAGACGCTTGACTGGTTTGATGATCCTACCATCCGTTACTCTACGGTGGTCTGTCTCATCTTCACCGCCCTGTTCATCTATCTGGAGAAGACCCGCCGTTCACCTTATTTTATCATGGAGGTGTTCCAGCTCAGGGTTATCAATTACGGCATCATGCTGTTCTTTCTCCTGATGGTCTGCAACTCCAGCGCCATGTTTGTGAATGTATTCACCAATGTGGGAATGAAGATAGACAACTGGCAGAATGCCACCCTGGGCAACTGGGTGATGGTGGGATATACCGTGGGCTTGATTTTCGCGGTCATCGCCAGAGCCAAGAATGTTCATCTGAAGTGGATGTACTGTCTGGGCTTCCTCTTTATCGGAGGCTACGCCCTCTTCATGTATTTCGAGGTGCAGAATGACGGCATGTATGAGCGCATGAAATGGCCTATCATCATCCGTTCTACGGGAATGATGCTGCTCTATTCGCTCATCTCCACGATAGCCAATCAGCGCATGCCTTACCGTTTCATGTCCACCTGGGTCTGCATCATGCTCACCGTCCGTATGGTCATCGCCCCTTGCATCGGTTCGGCTCTCTACACCAATGTGCTTCAGCATCGCCAGCAGTATTACGTAACCCGCTTTGCACAAGATTACGACCGTACCAGCATTGAGACGGCTAAGACCTACGACCAGACGGTGATGGGTATGCAGTATCAGGGTAAGAGTGTGACCGAGGCGCAGAACATGGCAGCCATGAGTGCGAAGGGAAAGGTACAGGTGCAAGCCACCCTGGTATCCATCAAGGAGATGGCAGGCTGGACCTTCTATGGTTGTCTAATCTGTGCAGGCTTGATGCTCGTGATACCTTGGCGCAAGCGCAACATCAAGGAGCTGACCCGCGAGTATCTGCTGAAGAATGTGAATGTGAAAAACTTGGGAAGAAGGTAGGGATGAGGAGGCAGATTCTGCCGGAAGCGGCAGGATTCTGCTAAAATATCATAAATAATCAAGGTTATCATCCGAGGGAATTGATATTTTTGTTATCTTCGCATTTCAAGCAATTAGAAAAAATGGAGATAACAGATAATATCATCATATATGAGGCTCAGGAAATTCCTCATTTTCTCATGCAGCCTTTCTATTCTGATTATGTCGGAATAGTCATTTGTCATCAAGGGATGTTCCGTTTCTGTGTAGACGGAGCATCCTTTGTTGCGTCTATGGGTGAGTCGGTTTTTCTCTCTCCCGGCATCCTGTTGCAGGTTCAGGAAACCTCTCCAGATTTCCGGTTTACCTTGCTTTTCTACCGTGTAGAGCAGATTCGCCACATGCTGGGCAATACCGTTGTCAGCATGCGTCTTTATTCTACGCTCTATCCTTCGGCTTGTACCGTAGCACATACGGGTTATGAGGAAATGCTGTCGTCTTATGCCCGGATGCTTCTCAAGTTGGAGCAGAAGGAAGAGCCGGATACCTACAGCCAGCATGAGCAGAAACTGCTTCTCATGGCTGTGACCTATCGTCTTTGCAGCATCTTCTCTTCTACGTTCAAGACGGCGGGTAAGGAGATGGAGCGCAAGGTAGAGGTCTTCGAGTCGCTGGTTAAATTGATAGAGGATAATTTCATGCGTGAGCGGAGTGTGGCTTTCTATGCCGACCAGCTCTGCATCACTCCCAAATATCTCTCCGTCATCGTGAAGTCGGTATGTGGCAAGACGGTTCAGCAATTACTTTTCAAGGCGATTATTCGTCGCAGCATCTATCTGATGAAGAATACGAACAAGACGATTCAGCAGATAGCCAGTGATCTCAGTTTCCCGAACGCCTCCGCCTTCGGCACCTTCTTCAAGAAGCATACCGGTTTGTCGCCTAAGAATTACCGGATGGGGGCGGAGTAGCGCCAAGAGAAAAGGCGTGGCTACTGAGGATAGCTACATACATGCCCAACCAAACTTTCTGACGAGTTCAGTAAACAGACCTTTATCCTTGACAGGGATATTAACCACAATGCTTTCCTTACCAGAAGTTTCTAGATAATAGCCATCATCTGGCAAACGATCTTCAGGTATTGCTGTACTGATTCTCGAATCCAACACAAGGCTGTTATCAGAACTCCTCACATTGAAATATTCCTTATCTCCTTCTGGCGACAAGAACAAAGAACGTAAGTCCTTCTTTCCCGTACAAAAATCCTGCAATCTTTTACTTGAAATACGAATTGCTGTATATTTACATTCGGGAGTATCTTCATACAATAAGCACAAATACAAAGTATCAAAACAATCCCTTGCGGTTAGCAGTTGAGGATTGTCGTAGTACTCCAATATGCTATCTACTTTTAGTATGGATTGTTTCTTATTCATAATTTTATTGTTTTTGCCTTTTTAATATCAAACGCTTTGCTTCTCCACCAAGAATAATGAGAGTTTTTGAATGTTTTCTTGATTTTGCCATCCATAGGTAGAAGACTTACTTCTGCTATATTGGCATGTTTGAACTTTGGAAGTTTCAATAGTCGTTTTGCATCTTCCAATAAAGAAAAGACGGATACAGCTCTCACTATACAATCATCAATACCTTCTCCCTTAAAAACTTTGTTTGGTGCCAAGCGTTTTTGAGAGAAGAAGTCCTCTGATTCCGCAGGATTTCCATGTGATACACGGAAATAAGTACCATCGCATTCAACAGAGTCAAATGGCGGACAACTCGGTGGCAATTCTTCAAACCATTGATATTCCATAATAATTTTTTTTAAACACATGGCAAAGATAATATATTTATTTGATATTTACAATTTTTGAGAGGAAAATTTATGCGGAGCGACTATTATTGCGGTTATTAGTGTTAAAAATCATATTCTTTTTCGTTATTTCTTATAATCTTTCTTCTAAAACAATAATTTAATGACAAATTACTGAGCTTATATTTAAAAGAAGTTCTGAAACGAAGGAAAAACTCTACTCTCAATTCCACTCTTCACTCTTCACGTATATGGTGTAAATTACTGAAAATGAAGTGTTTATGGGTGTGAAGAGTTGCGCCGACTCTTCACCACTCTTCACCACTCTTCACCCGATTGTTTTTTTCTGCTGTTTATAAGGGAAATTGGAGGTCCAAGAAATCGGAATAAGGCTCAAGTAAACTTTAACAAAACCCTACGTAAACTTTATCTGAGGCTTAAACCAAATTCAAAGAAGGCTTAAACCAAACTTAAAGGAGGCTTAAACCAAGCTTAATAGAAGCCTGATGCTGGTCACAATAGAGGCTTGATGCTGGTCACAATAGAAGCCCAAATGGTGAAGAGTGGTGAAGAGTGGTGAAGAGTCGGCGTAACTCTTCACCGCAGTAAGTGATTTGTATTCAGATGTTTATGTCACATGCGTGAAGAGTGAAGAGTGGATTTGAAAGTAGGGGTTACACGCAGAAGAATTCCGTCTGCCATTATGCTTTTGGTGAAGCGTTTTATAGTCATGTGGAAATCTCTATCCCGACGTGGTATTTTTTATCTTTCGACGGCACAATATTGCCCGCCTAGGGGCAATATTGTGTCCTGGTAAGGCAATAAGTGAAATGTCCCCATTCGCATTTGAAATCTACAGGATGGCACATGAAACTTACAGACTTTCCATCCGTTTCTTAGTAAGAGAAATAATTATTATCGCTATTATCTGTGTTAAAAACCCAAGAATTACTTCGTTTCTCATTATTTTTTATTATCTTTGCCCCAAATAACAATTAAAAACAAAGGATATGAGCACATCAACATTACGTGTACCTACTTCATTTAGGTTACCAGCAGAGCTTCTTGAGGAGCTCAAGGAGTGTGCTAAGGCTACCAATCGCAGCCTTAACAATTATGTAGAATCCATTCTTATGGATTTTATGAGTAAGAACAAGACCATGGATGAAAATGTGATTACTCCCGATTTGCAAGCGAAGCTTGACAAGGCGAGAGAAGAACATAAAAACGGAGAAACTCTGTGCTTTGACACAGCACAAGATGCAATCGCATGGATGGAAGCTTTATGATATATCGAATAGAATTCTCTAAGGATGCACAGAAGGTCATTAAGAAATGGAAGAAATCAAATCTACCTCTATTCAAAAAACTAGAGAAGTTGATTCCAGAACTTTCTGAGCACCCTAGAACAGGTAAAGGACATCCAGAACCTTTGAAAGGTGGAAACGACATCACGTATTCTAGACATATTACTGCCCAGGACAGGATTATCTATGACATACTTGATGAAGAAATTCTTGTGTCCATTATTGAGCTAGAAGGACATTACAATGACAAATAACTGAGTTCATATATCAATGGAATCGGTAACTTATAGAATGTATAACAATTTAAAAAGGAAGAAATATAAGAAACAGAAAAGAAAGATATAACATAGTAAGATTATAAACTTGCGTTTACTAATTTGTTCGGATACACTTAAATTTTGCCAGAATTAAAGTTATATTCCACACAAAGAGTAAGTTCTGTAAACGCCTGCGCTATAGCGTGGGCGGAACTTATCGTGTGGATGGGCCCGGCAAAAGCCTAAGTGTAGATAAGGGAAGCTCACGCTTCTTCTTTGTTTTCACTTCATCAAGGCTTTCCTTGGATGGCTTTCAGCTAATCCTTCTGTCCGCTGCCCGTTTTACTCCGATAATAATTTAGTTCCAAACGCACCTATCAGCTATAGCAAAAGACATTGGAGTTCGCTTCAATGTTTGTTGCTATACCTTATTATATATAGTGACTAACAATGAAAAGAGCTACGAATGGACAAATTAAGAATGCAGAGTAGTAATGGTGTCGAGGACAACATTACGAAAATTGCGCAGCTGTTTCCCGACTGCGTTACGGAGACCGTGGACGAAAGAAGCGGTCAGCCAAAGCACCTCATAGATTTCGAGAAACTCAAGCAGAATCTTTCTGATAGTGTGATGTCAGAAAGAGCGGAACGCTACCAGTTTACCTGGCCCGACAAGAGCAAGGCGATTCTCCTTGCCAATTCTCCTATCAATGCCACACTTCGTCCTTGCCGTGAAGACAGCGTTGATTTCGACAATACCCAGAACCTTTATATCGAGGGCGATAACCTCGATGTTCTCAAATGTCTGAAGGAGACTTACCTCCATAAGGTGAAAATGATCTATATCGACCCACCTTACAACACCGGAAACGATTTTGTTTATGAAGATGATTTCGCTCAGTCTTCAGAAGAATATCTCGCCAACTCAGGACAGTTTGACGAGCAGGGCAACCGTATGTTTACCAATGCTGAAAGCAATGGTAGATTCCATACTGATTGGCTGAATATGATTTATCCGAGATTGAAGGTTGCAAGAGACTTGTTGACCGATGATGGTGTGATATTTATTTCTATTGATGATAATGAGGTTGAGAATCTTCGAAAAGTTTGCGATGAAGTGTTTGGAGAACAAAACTTTATCGCAACTTTAGTTTGGGAAAGAGCTTATTCGCCTAAAAATGATGCCAAATTTATTTCCAATAGCCATGACTACATATTAATGTTTGCTAAAAGAATAGATTCTTTCCACATTGGTAGATTAGAAAGAACCGCAGAAGCAAATGCGAGATATTCTAATCCTGACAACGACCCAAGAGGAGACTGGAAACCAAGCGATATGTCTGTAAAAACGTATAATGCAGAATGCGATTATCCTATCACCTGCCCTTCGGGAAGAGTCGTAGAGCCTCCAGCAGGACGCTGCTGGAGTCTCTCACGGAACGCATTCCGTGAGAGACTCCAAGACAACCGCATATGGTTTGGTACTGATGGTAATAGTGTTCCATGTATAAAACGTTTCCTTAGGGAATTAAAGTTTGAAGGAATGGCACCAACCTCTATACTTTTTTACAAAGAAGTTGGTCATAGCCAAGAAGGTGCAAAAGAAGTTACAGCCTTATTTGGTGACAAAGGTGTATTCGATGGTCCTAAACCTGTACGTTTATTACAACGTTTGCTGACATTAGCAAATCTCAAAGATGATTCTATTGTATTAGATTTTTTCTCAGGAAGTGCCTCTACTGCTCATGCTGTTATGAAACTGAAGGCAGAAGAACGCACAACGGAAAGGAGGTTCACGAACTCACCATCTTTCTTATTAAGCTTAAAAAGGGGATTTCTGACTGTACAGACATCTTCCGTTATATTGATAGCAAGCTACCCCGACATACGATTTTCATCATTCAGCAGGATAATCGTTATCGCTTATTGGTAAACTACAAGCAATGGAAGGATGCTTCTGCTGGCACATTCGACATCATCAAGTCATTTTCTACAGACTGGTTATCAGTAGAAAAACTATCTCTCCGTCTGAATAGTACTTCTAATATGGATACGCTCTATGAGTCCTTGGTTCGCCAGATTGCATCAACCCAGATTACTTCCACACAGCAGGATTTGCATCAAGCCGTTTCCCAGACCATCCATATAGAAGCAATAAAAAAGGAAATGGCAGCCATCAGAAAGAAAGAACTGAAAGTGCAGCAGCCGCAAAAGAAATTTGCCTTGCATCAGAAATACATGCAGCTAAAAAAGAAGCTGGAGGAACATATTTAGCAAATGGGAATAATGTCTGCTATCATAAAAAGATATACATAAAAATAAAGTTTAACATGAAATCCTTGCAAAAATCAACTTTTATATATATCTTTGTGCAATATAAGTAATTAGTTTTAAAAGCATAAGATAATGACAAATAAGGATTTGATACTCGCCCAATTGATGAGGGCGATGATTAAGTACGATGGTGGCGATGCGCCACGCATCCAGCATTTCGTGAAGGTGCACGACTTTGCCCGTGTGATTGCGATAGCAGAGGGAATGAATGAAGAAGACCTCTTCGTGCTAGAAGCAGCAGCCATTCTTCACGATGTGGGCATTCACGTTTCAGAAGCCAGATACGGCAACTGCGATGGCAAGCACCAGGAAGAATTGGGGCCCGATGAGGCAAGAAAAGTACTATCAGAAATAGATGGATTCACAGCCGCGCAGACAGAAAGAATCTGCTGGCTCATTGCCCATCATCATACTTATAAGGATGTAACCAGCCTCGATCATCGCATTCTGCTCGAAGCAGATTTCCTGGTTAATTCGTTCGAAGCCCACCTTGCACCCGAAGGCATCATCACCTTCCGCAACCATGTCTTCCGCTCAGAGTCAGCTATTAGTATGCTGAATGATATGTGGGGATTGGAATAAGGAGAGCAAGGAGCAAGCTTCCAACAAGCTTCGCTTCATCTACTTGGCCCTGCCTCTTTTCAAAAAAGAGCCAGCGGAATGTGAGAGTGATTTTGATAAATGGATTTATGTATTGACTCATATGGAAGCATTAACAAGAATGCCTTGGACGGCACAAAAGAAGATTTTCGAGAAGCTTGAGGAATATGCCGACAGTCATAGACTCTCGAAGAAAGAATGGGAAGCCTACGAGAACAGTCTTTGGATTGCTCGCGATAATCTGGCTTGCATGGCTGCAGCTGAATCGGAAGCCAGAGCTGAAGGCATGGCAAAAGGCATGGCTGAAGGAAGAGCAAAAGGTATGGCTGAAGGAAGAGCTGAAGGAAGAGCTGAAGGAAGAGCTGAAGGTTCTAATGAGGCAAATATAAATGCTGCACAGCGTATGCTTGCTGATGGTATGTCGAAAGAGCTTGTCATGAAATATACAGGTCTTTCATCTGAACAAATCTGTAATATAAAAAATACAAGTGAATAAAACAAGGGTGTATCAGAAAAATTTTATGATTTCTGATACACCTTTTTTATTCACTCATGTTCTTCTTAAACTAATTTTTTATGGAATAATCTCGTTATATTTTTGGCATATTCTTTTATTTTGCTTATATTTGCATCATAATTCTCGAATAGATATGAGGAGAGGGCTAAAATAGACGATTAAGAAATATCTGGCAGAGAGAAAGACTTTATATAAAAAATCAATAATGATGGCAATGGAGAAAAAAGGAAAGATACTGATAGTGGATGACAATGAGGATGTTCTCTTGTCGCTCAATATGCTTTTGAAACCATACGTGGAGGGTATCAGAGTTATCAATACGCCTGAGCGAATTATCGGAATGATGGATTCGTTCATGCCTGATGTCATCATGCTCGATATGAACTTCCATCGGGATGCCATCAGTGGCGAAGAGGGGTATGAATGGCTGGAGAAGATTCTGGCGCATAACCCCAAGAGCGTGGTGCTGTTTATCACGGCCTACGTGGATACGGAGAAGGCGGTGAGGGCTATCAAGGCGGGAGCCATCGACTTTATTCCGAAACCATGGGATAGGAATAAACTGCTCGATACGGTGAAGAGTGCCGTGGAATTGAGCAGGGAAAGAAATCTGGATTCTTCGGATTTGCAGGAAAAGGAGTCGGAGCAGAATCAATGTTCTTCTTCCAAGTCTATTTTATCTTCAGAAGATGTGTTTGCGAGAATGATTGGCGAATGTCCTGCCATGAAGGAACTGAAAGCGCAGATGGTGCGTGTGGCGGCTACGGATGCCAACGTATTGATAACTGGAGAGAATGGTACAGGAAAGGATGTGGTGGCGCATGCCTTGCATCAGCTTTCGGACAGGGCAAGGAAGCCGTTTGTGAATATCGACCTGGGTTGTATCCCTGAGAATCTTTTCGAGAGCGAACTTTTCGGATATGAGAAGGGGGCATTTACGGATGCCAGGAATGCGAAGGAAGGGCGAATTGAGACGGCGGATGGTGGAACTCTCTTTCTGGATGAGATTGGAAATCTGAACCTGCCGATGCAGCAGAAACTCCTGACGGTGATTGAGAAACGGGAGACTCAGCGCATTGGTTCCAATAAGGTGAGCCAGGTGGATGTGAGGATTCTGGCGGCTACGAATGCTCATCTGCGTGAAAAGGTGGGCGAGGGAACTTTTCGGCAGGACCTCTTCTATCGACTGAATACCATCGAACTGCATCTTCCGCCGCTGCGTGAGCGTGGAGAAGATATCGTTTTGCTGGCAGAATATTTCCTGAAGATTTATTCGGGAAAATACAGCGTGGGCGATGTGAGGCTGGGGGCATCTGCCAAGCAGAAACTCTTGAAACATACCTGGCCGGGAAATGTAAGAGAGTTGCAGCATTGCATCGAGAGAGCGATTGTGTTGGGGGATAAGACGGAACTGGCTACCGAGGATATCAAATTGGAGGATTCGGTGGCGGTTTCGGCGGCTTCTGCATCAGATTCTTCATCAAGTTCCGTTAATATAGATTCGCTCAATCTTCAGACCTTGGAGCGTGAAGCCATCAAGCGCGCCATTTCCTTGAGCAATGGAAATCTAACACAGGCCGCAGAGTTGCTGGGTATCACCCGTTTCGCCCTTTACAGGAAAATCGATAAACTCGGGATTTAAAGCTTTTGCCCTTACAGGGCGACAGGTTTGCGTCCATAATAACCCAGGGTGTTGCCCTGGGCTAGGAGCTTCTGCCCTTTCAGGGCGTTTTGCTGCAATGACCTTTACACCTTTACCTTTCAGCTTAGAGCTGGTTATGTTGGGGCAGGGCGTGTGGGGATTTAAGCAGTTTTTGTTGATAGAAAAAACGAAAATAAAAAATGTCAATCGTCAATAACTTATTCAATCATAAGAGCAATGAGCGGATGCGCCAACTGATTGAGGCTATCCGTACCCGTGACTTCTCGCTTCAGTATTCTTTGGACCATCTGAGGGGAGAAGAGCGGAATCTTGCTGAGCAGATTAACGAAGTGGTGAATGAATTTCGGGAAACCACTTTGCGACAGGAAGCGAAATACCAGTATTTCGGAACGATGCTCGATACCATCAACGCCTTTCTCATTGTGGCGGATGAACAGGGAAAGGTGCATTGGATGAATCGGGCTGCCGTGGAGGGACTCTGCGGTTTTTCGATTCATCACTTGCACGACTTGCAGGTGCTGGATGAGACGCTGCCGGAATTGATGAAGCAGCTGAAGCCGGGATTGCAGAAACTGGTACAATTGGAGACCAAGACCAACGAGGGTGCTACTGGCAAGAAGGCTTTGGATGCCGGAAATCAGAATGCGGGGAAGGCTGACTTTGTATTGAGCGTGGTCAACTTCTTTAATAAGGGCTTTGCCTATCGCCTTTATACCTTGCAGAATGTGCAACCGGTGATTCAGAAGAATGAGACGGATGCGCAGCAGCAGCTGGTGAGGGTATTGACCCACGAAATCATGAACTCGCTGACTCCTATCATCTCTTTGGCTGATACGCTTTGCGAAGGGGTGGAGCAGGATACGCTGGAGCATGATGATCTGCTGATGGCATTGCAGGCTATCAACCGGAGAAGCAATGGTCTGTTGCAGTTTGTGGAGAACTATCGCAAGTTGCAACGCATATCGAAACCTCAGTTTGAGAATGTGAGGATTGGTGATCTGGTGGCTGATTTGCAGCATCTTTATCCGGATTCGATATTCCATTATGAGATAGAAAACGAAGACCAGAGGCTGCTGATGGATCGTTCGCAGATAGAACAGGTGCTGATTAATCTGCTGAAGAATGCGCAGGAAGCTGTGGAGAATGAAGAGATTCCTTATGTCCGTCTAACCACTCATCTTTCGAGCAACAAGCGTGATTTCATCATTTCCATTGCTGATAATGGTAAGGGAATATTGCCGGAGGTGATGGAGCGCATTTTTGTGCCGTTCTTTACTACCAAGACGAGTGGTTCGGGCATCGGGTTGAGTATCTGCAAGCAGATAGTAACCCTGCACGGTGGAACCATCACCGCTTCTTCGAAACCAGGCGATAAAACCATCTTTAGCGTGGTGCTTCCTGTCTGATAGAGACGGATGCCTATCATATTGAAGATGTGCGCACCGTGCGAAATCGCACACGTTTCGTGCGGTTTCGCACATCTTTTTTATATCCGTAATTTTTTATCTTTCTGATAATCAAATCTTTATCTTTATGGCATGGCTTTTGTGTTAGTTTTTGCAAAAGTAATCATCATGAAGATCAAGAATTATATATTCATAGTATGGGCGCTTGCAGCCATGAATGTCCAGGCCGACACTTTGCAGCTCGACTTGGCGGCTACCATTGCGATGGCGCAGCGGCAGTCGCCATCGGTGCAGAGTGCCCGCAATACCTTTCTGTCTGCTTACTGGGCTTATCGGTATCATCAGGCCAACTATCTGCCTTCGCTTTCCCTTTCATCTTCACCTTATATTAATAAGGAGGTGAATAAGATAACCCAGTCGGATGGTACGGCTCTCTTTCTGAAGCAAGATCAGTTGAGTGCTGACCTTACTCTGAAAATCAATCAGAATATCTCCCTGACAGGTGGTAGCCTTTTTGTGAAGAGTTCGCTCAACCGGCTGGATGAGTTGCATAACAAGATAACCGCCTATAGCAGTCAGCCCTTTATCGTGGGCTACGAGCAGAGTCTTTTTGGCTACAACTCCTTGAAGTGGGATCGCCGGATAGAACCTATCCGGTTTCGGGAATCCAAGAAGCGATATGCCGAAACGCTGGAGATCGTATCGGCAAAAGCCTGCGAGCATTTTTTCAGTCTGGCTTCGGCGCAGGCTGAATGGGAGATGGCAAAGCAGAACTTTGCTTCTGCCGATACGCTTTACCAGATGGCGAAGGGGCGATATGAGAACGGAACAATTTCGGAAAACGAGATGCTGCAGCTGGAAATCAACCGACTGAACGAGGAGACCAACGTGATGGATGCCCAGGTGGCTTTGAGAGAGAAGATGCAGACCATCCGCTCGTTTCTGGGATTGGAACAATCGCAGGACATCAGTCTGGTGATGCCGGAAGAGGTGCCTGCCTTTGAGGTTCCTTTGCAGCGGGCGATAGATTGGGCTTTGCTGAACAGTCCGGATCCTGATTATTACCGTCGCATCCAGAAGGAGAGCGAAAGCCGGTTGGCGCAGGCTCGTGCCAACGCCGGATTGAAGGCGGATCTCTATATGCAGTTTGGACTCTCGCAGACGGGAGCAGATATCGGTGCCGCCTATCGCAGTCCGATGAGTCAGCAATCGGCAAGCATCACCATCGCCCTTCCGATATTGGATTGGGGACGGGGAAAGGGTAGGGTAAGAGAAGCCAAATCGCAGCTGGCGCTTACCCAGACGCAGGTGGAGCAAGGCATGAGGGATTTCTACCAGAACGTAGAAAAACTGGTGTTGCAGTTTAACATGCAAGCCCGAAAGGTGCATGTGGCATCGCTCACCGACCAGCGTGCCGAGAAGCGGCATGTGGTGGCGCGCCGACTCTACATCATGGGCCGCAACTCGATACTCGACCTGAATGCAGCCATCAGCGAGAAAGATGCTGCCCGGCGCAATTACATCTCGACCATGCGAACTTACTGGAGTCTTTACTATACACTCCGAAGCATGACGGGATTCGATTTCGAGCACAATAAAGAATTGAAGGAAGAACTTCCTATAGAATGAATTTCCATAGAATCATCTTCCTATAAAATAAATAAGGTGAAATGAATAACAGCAGAACAATATGGATATAAAAAAACAACCGAAACCGTGGTATATCCGCTACCGATATCCTATCCTGTCGGGTGCAGCAGGCATAGCCATCCTGGTCTATGCCCTTTTCCTGATCGTTACTTCGGGAACCCGAAGGGTGGATATAGATAGCGTGGTGATAGCCGAAGTGAAGAAGGCTCCTTTCTGGGAGTATGTGGATGTAGAAGGATTGGTGCATCCCTTCAAGACCATTCAGGTGAATGCGATGGAGAATGGATTCGTAGAACGGGTGGTGGCAGAAGAAGGAGCCATACTGCAGCAGGGCGATACCATCCTGGTGCTTCAAAATCCGGAACTCTATCATTCTATCGATGATGAGCAGGATGCATGGAGCAGTAAGCTTCGCAACTGTCAGGAACAGGAGATTGAGATGACGCAGAAGTCCATCAACCTGCGCCAGCAAGCCTTGGATGCCCAACATCAGATGGCGAGCTTGAAGAAATCGCTCAAGCAGAACCGGGAGGAATACCGCATGGGCATCAAGAGTAAGACGGAACTGGAGGTGGCTGAGGAAGATTACGAATATCAGCGGCAGAAAGTGCTCTTGCAGATGCAAAACCTGAAGCATGATTCCGTATCTACCCGATTGAAACGCGAGATGATTGCTGCCAACAGGATGGAAGCCAACAAGAAATTGTCGAGAATGAAGGGTCGCACCCAGCAGTTGGTGGTTCGGGCTCCTGTAAGCGGACAACTGAGTTATTTGGGGGTAACCCAAGGTCAGCAGGTTTCGTCCGGGGCGAGCATCGGACAGATTAAGGTGATGAGCCAGTTTAAACTGCAGGTTTCGCTGGCTGAGTATTACATCGACCGTGTTATCGCCGGACTTCCTGCCCATATCGAGTACGATGGTCATCAGTTTCCGCTTCGGGTATCGCGGGTGATTCCTGAGGTGAAAGACCATCAGTTTGTCTGCGAATTAACTTTCTGCGGCAAGACGCCCGCCAATATCCGATTGGGCAAGAGTTATCGGGTGCTGTTGGAATTGGGCAAGCCGGAGCAAGCCTTGGTGATTCCGAATGGCGATTTCTTCCAGACCACCAACGGATATTGGATATTCCGGGTATCTGACGATGGCAAGAAGGCGCAGCGGGTGAACATCAATGTAGGCAGACAGAATCCGCAGCAATTCGAAATCACTTCCGGATTGAAGCCGGGCGACAAGGTTATCGTGAGCGGATATAGCCAAATCGCCAGCGAAAAAGAGATAGATTTGAGATAGACTTTTATCTGAAATCATCAAAAACAATGTCTCTCATAGATAATAATATTCAATCTTTCACGTAAATAAATTATATAAAGACTAGTAAATATGAACATGTTATTACACAACCTGAAGGTTGCCCTGCGCAACATTCTCAAGTACAAGGTGCAGACGCTGGGCAGCATCCTGTCGCTTGCCATCGGTATGGTGACGCTTGCCACGGTGCATTCGTTTCTGCAGAATTTCCGCATGGCTTCCATTAACCATGAACCTTATTATGACAGGGTTTATAACCTCCGATTCGATTCCATCCAAAACCGTCAATCGGATCATTCAATTCGTATCAATGGTGATATCGTAAGGGCGGTGAAGGCGAATGGAGGACCTCGTTGCATAGAGCAGGGACCTTACGCTCCTAATGGTATGCTTACAGGCGGCTGGGCTGAGTTTACCCTAGACGGCAAGACAAAGCGAAAGACGCCGTTGGATGCAGTTCCCCTTGACCGTCATTATCCCAACTTTGTAGGTATCCGTTCTGCCATTACGGGCGAAAAGATTAAGGTGCTGGGTCCTCATGATGCCATTATCAACGAAAAGCAGGCAAAGCAAATCTTTGGTGACAAGAATCCTGTGGGTGCAAGCATTCATTTGAGTAAAAGCTATGGGAATTATCAGTTGAGATTGGTGGATGTCTATCAAGACTTATCATTGACAGAGCAACACAGTTCTGCTCTCTTTTACTCGCCATGGGAGTTGGAAGATATGGATCCCGAGCAATTTTATGCTGTGAATTTGTATGTGGTGTTGAAAGAGGAATGTACGCCACAACAGTTGAAAGCAGAGGTGAACAGCAGATTGAAACCATTGGGGGTGAAGGTAAAAACAGAAAAGCTGAAAGATCGGTTGAGCGAAGGGTATTCAACCGTTGCTATTGCCCGTTCCATCACTTATCTGATAGGCTCGTTGATTCTGCTGGCTGCCATCATCGGTTTCCTGAGGATGCAGACGCAGCTGTTCTGGATGCGCAGACGTGAAATCTCGCTCCGAATTACCAATGGTGCCACACGCCTCCAACTCTTCTCCATGTTTGCTACCGAGGTGGTGGTGATCGTGCTGGTGGCTTATTTAGTGGCAGTATTGATGGGAGCCTGGATTTGTGATTATCTGGCAAGACCTCGGTTTGCAGAAATCACCTCCGAGTTAGGAACTATCAGTCATCTGTATCTCTATAGTCTGGTGATTGGTCTGGTAGTGATGATGTTGTGTCTCGCCATCATCTGGATTGTGCTGAGTCGCATTTGTAAGCGTACGCAAGCACTCGAATCAGGAATGAGAAGAAGCCATAACCATTGGTTCCGTAATACGATGCTGGGTGTGCAGGTGATGATCAGTATGTTCTTTCTGGGTGTCACTTTCTGCCTCCTGTGCTGGGTGGGAAAGATGGCTGATTTCAACCATATTCCTGATGACGAGCGTGCATACAAGCAGAGTCTGTTTCTACATACAAATGCGGCAGAAAATGGCCAGCGCCTCAGAGACAAGCTCATCCATTTACCGCAGGTAGAACGATGGATTCCTTATAGTTGGGGATTTTGGAAAGTTAACGAGCTGGCAGAGAACGAGGAGTTCAGTAAGGCGGTTTGGCAAGGTGATCCTTATGTTAGCCATGGTAATGTGACGAATTATTGCTTTAGGATTACATCAGATACCTCCTATCTCGATTTCTTCAAGATCAAGGTGAATTGGAAGCCGAAGGCAAACCGGAAGAAATGTATCCTGGTAAATGAGGAGTTGTATAAGTATATGCGCCAATATCATGTTGCTCCTAATGATATATTGACCCTAGATGATATGGATTCCTATCAGATAGCCGGAACGTTCCAGTCGATTCCTTATCAGGGGAGTATGAAAACTGATATATACTCATTCATAGTCATTGACCCCAAAGAGGCTTATGGTGCCACACATTATATTCTTGTGGCAAAGCTGGGTGAATATAAGGAGATGCAGGTTGCCGTAGATAGAATGATACAGAAATTGGAGCCTGCGGTGGTAAAACCGATGGCAACCAATCTGCGTGACTATATGGCGATGGAAATGTTAGCATTGGAAATACTGCAAAATATTGCGTGGATCCTGGCTATCGTGAGTATGGCTATCTGCCTGATAAGCATCTTCAGTACGGTGATGCTGGATACGCAGACCCGCAAGAAGGAGGTGGCTATCCGCAAGGTGAACGGTGCCCTGACAAGGGATATTACCAAACTCTTCGGAAGAACCTATCTGGTGATTACGCTTATCGCCATGGTATTTGCGGTGGTAGCCATATTGCTGTTCCATATCGTTTTGAGCCGGACTTTCGAAATGGTAAAAATCAATCCAGCCTTCCCGATCATCCTGAGTGTAGTGATAGTGGTTGGCTTCATTGCTGCTATCATCGCCTGCCAGGTACGCAAGATCATGAAGGTGGATCCTTCGGAGATTCTGGCTAAGGAATAGAATGCGTAATTTGAAAGTATCAAAAGTATAATATGAGTTTAAAGAAACGATAAAGATTATGATTCAATTAGATAATATCAAGAAAGTATTTCAGACAGAAGAAGTGGAGACCTGGGCTTTGCGCAATATCAGTTTGCAGGTAAAGGAAGGCGAGTTTGTTGCCATCATGGGTCCTTCGGGATGTGGCAAATCTACCTTGCTGAATATCATCGGTCTGCTGAATAATCCAACAAGCGGTAGCTATCTGCTCGACGGCAAGGATGTGAGCACGCTGAAGGAGAGCGAGCGTACCTTGATAAGAAGAGGTATGATAGGTTTCGTGTTCCAGAGTTTCAACCTGATAGATGAGTTGAATGTGGTGGAGAATATCGAGTTGCCGCTTTTGTATATGGGCGTATCGGGCAAGGAGCGTCGTAAGCGTGCCGAGGATGTGATGGAACGAGTAGCGATATCCCATCGTGCCAAGCATTTCCCATCGCAGCTTTCGGGCGGTCAGCAGCAGCGCACCGCCATCGCCCGTGCCATCCTGCCGCATCCTAAGCTGATTCTTGCCGATGAGCCTACGGGAAACCTGGATTCCAAGAATGGTAAGGAGGTGATGGAACTGCTTTCTGAGCTGCACAAGGAAGGTACCACCATCGTAATGGTAACCCACTCGCTGCATGATGCCAATTATGCCGATAGAATCATCAATATGTTTGATGGTGAGATTGTGAATCAGGTGGAGATGTAGGCATCAATAAACCGGATGATTTCATCCTGCTGGTCGGGATGATACCAGTGGATTTCGGCATCTCGCTTAAACCAGGTGAGCTGCTTGCGCATGTATTCACGGCTATGCGACTGTATCTGGCGGATGGCTTCTTCCTTATCTATCTCGCCATCGAAATAGGCAAACATCTCCTTGTAGCCCACGGTTCTCAAGGCGGTGAGACCCTTGTGTGGATATACGCTGCGGGCTTCTGCCTCCAAACCATCCTCCATCATCAGCAGCACACGCTGGTTGATGCGGTCGTACAGTTCGGCACGGTCGCGGTTCAGACCTATCTTGATGATGCGGAAAGGACGCTGCTTCTTTTCGGCAACACGGAAAGAAGTATAGGTCTTGCCAGTCTGGTGACAGATTTCCAGGGCATGCACCACGCGGCGGGGATTCTTCTTATCTACTATCGCCCAATGCTCCGGGTCCATCTTGTGGAGTTCTTCTACCAGTGCCTCCAAACCTTCATCTTCCAGGCGCTGTTTCATCCAGGTACGGATGTCGTCACGCACGGTAGGAATATCGTCGATACCCTTGCATACGGCATCGATATACATCATGCTGCCGCCTGTAAGCAGCGCCACATCGTGATTCTTGAAGATATCTTCTTCCAGGAGATTCATCACGTCGGCCTCGTATTGGGCGGCGCTGTAATAATCTTCGATGTGGTGGTTGCCTACGAAATAATGCTTCACCCGCTGCTGCTGTTCGGCAGTAGGTGCAGCGGTACCGATAGGGAGTTCTGCGAAGATCTGGCGGGAGTCGGCGTTGATGATAGGGATAGAGAGATGCTCTGCCAGAGAAAGGCAAAGCTCCGTTTTACCAACCCCCGTAGGACCTAAGACCACAATCAATGTTTTCATATATCATTCTTTATATTCAAGAAAAAAAAGCATCCTTGCTCGTTTCATAAACCTATGCAAGGATGCTCTTTTTACCTTTTTACTTTTTTACCCTTTTACTTTTATCGGATGATGCCTCGCTGAGAACTCTCTACGAAGTCGATGATGTACTGGATTTCCTTAGTCACCTCAAGATTCTTCTTGATTTCCTCGATACCTTCCTTCAATATGCCCTTGCTGTAGAGTAGGCGATAAGCCTCGTGGATGTTCTGGATGGTCTCGTTGCTGAAACCACGGCGACGCAAACCGATGAGGTTGATGCTGCAATAGCGGGTTGGCTCCTTGCCGGCAATGATATAAGGAGGAATATCCTGAGAGAAACGGCAACCGCCCTGGATCATCACGTAGCCTGCGATGTGGCAGAACTGATGAACGAGAACGTTGGCGCTGACGATGGCGTTGTCATCTACAACCACCTCGCCGGCAAACTTGGTAGAGTTACCGATAATCAAGCCGCTGCCCAGCTCACAGTCGTGAGCCACGTGAACAGTCTCCATCAGGAGGTTGTTGCTGCCTACCACGGTCTTGCCCTTAGAGGCTGTACCACGAGAGATAGTAACGTTCTCACGGATGCTGTTGTTGTCGCCCACCTCGCAGGTTGTCTGCTCGCCCTTGAACTTCAGGTCCTGAGGCTTTGTAGAGATGCTGGCGCCTGGGAAGAATTCATTATTGTTGCCGATACGAGCGCCCACGTGGATGGTAACGCTGTTCTGCAATACGTTGTTATCGCCCAAAACGGTGTCCTTGTCGATATAGCAGAAAGGACCGATAATGTTGTTGTCACCGAGTTTTGCCTCTGGATGAACAAACGCTAATGGACTAATCTGATTCATATTTCTATTTTATTATTACTTGTTCTTAACAATCTGTGCTGTGAAAGTAGCCTCTGCCACCACCTGGTCGCCTACGAACATATAGCCCTTCATAGAGCTGATGCCATGACGTACAGGTGCGAGGAGTTCTACACGGAAGAGGAGGGTATCGCCCGGAACCACCTTCTTGCGGAACTTCACATCATCGAGCTTCATGAAGTAAGTACTCCAGCGCTCAGGCTCTTCCAGCTGGTTCAATACGAGCAGACCGCCACACTGTGCCATCGCCTCTACCTGGAGAACGCCTGGCATTACTGGCTCCTCTGGGAAGTGACCGGTGAAGAATGGCTCGTTGCTGGTTACGTTCTTAACGCCCACGATGCTGGTAGGACCCATAGCGATGACCTTATCTACCAACTGCATTGGGTAGCGATGAGGCAGGAGCTGACGGATGCGGATGTTATCCATGATTGGCTCCTCGTTTGGATCGTAGATAGGAGCCTGAATCTCGTGCTTGCGGATCTCCTTGCGCATGAGACGGGCGAACTTGTTGTTTACGGTATGGCCAGGACGGGTAGCGATGATGCGACCCTTGATAGGCTTGCCGATGAGTGCCATATCGCCGATGATATCGAGCAGCTTATGGCGTGTACACTCGTTCTCCCACTGCAATGGACGGTGCTGGATGTAACCCAACTTGTTGGCATCCATGTGAGGTACCTTGAGATGGTCGGCGAGCTGATCGAGCTGAGCCTGCTCTACCTGGCGCTCGTAGATAACGATGGCATTGTCCAAGTCGCCACCCTTGATGAGGTTAGCCTGGAGCAATGGCATGATATCGCGAACGAATACGAAGGTACGTGCAGAAGCAATCTCGTCAACATAGGTCTCCATCTTGTCGAGGGTAGCAAACTGGCTGTTGATGAACTTGCTCTCGAAAGAACACATCGCCGTGATGCTGAACTCCTCGTCTGGAAGGATGGTGATGACAGAACCGTTGTCGTCCTTCACCTCAATCTTATGACGTATGATATAGTAGTCCTTCTCTGCATTCTGCTCCTGGATGCCCACGCTCTGAATCTTCTCTACATACATGGATGCAGAGCCGTCGAGGATAGGGAACTCAGGACCGTTTACCTGGATGAAACAGTTGTCGATGCCGAGGGCATAGAGCGCTGACATACCGTGCTCGATGGTAGAGATGCGGATATCGCCCTTACCGAGTACGGTGCCACGCTGGGTTTCAACGACGTTCTCAGCCACAGCCTGGATGATAGGCTCGCCTTCGAGGTCGATGCGCTGTATCTTATAACCGGTGTTCTCTGGTGCAGGATTGAAAGTCACGGTGAGGCTCAAGCCTGTGTGCAATCCCTTGCCGCAAAGAGAGAAGCTACCTTTCAGTGTCTTCTGTTTTGACATAACTATTTATTTTAATGTTAAGTGTTAAATGTTAAGTGTTAAGTTGTTGGGTGGCATTTGCTCATTTAACATTTAACACTTCACATTTAACATTGAAAAAATTACTTGTTCTTCAGTTCTTCAATCTGCTTCTTCAGGTCGTTGAGTTCCTTGTACATGTCAGGCAGGCGACGGAAGATGGCCTGTGACTTGAAGTAAGCACGCTGCTCCATAGGAGGAGTACCGATGAGCTGCTGGCCGCTCTTGAGGCTGCCTGGCACACCGCTCTGTGCTCCGAGGAATACCTTGTCGCCGATGGTGATGTGACCGGCGAGACCTACCTGTCCGCCAAACATACACCATTCGCCTACCTTGGTACTGCCGGCTACACCCACCTGTGCAGACATCACGGTGTTGGCACCGATGTCGGTGTTGTGGGCAATCTGAACCATATTGTCGAGCTTCACGCCCTTGCGAACGTAGGTAGAGCCCATGGTAGAGCGGTCAACACAAGTATTGGCACCAATCTCCACATCATCCTCGATGGTTACGATACCAATCTGAGGAATTTTGTCGTATCCGTCAGGTCCTGGAGCGAAGCCGAAGCCATCGGCACCGATGACGCAACCTGCATGAAGAGTCACGTTGTTGCCGAGCTTACAGCCGTGATAAACGGTTACGTGAGGGTAGATGAGGGCATTCTTGCCAATCTTCACACCCTCGCCGATGTAAGCGTGAGGATAAATCTGGCTACCTTCGCCCACCTCTGCACCATCGCTGATATAAGCGAAAGCACCTACGTATACGTTCTCTGCCACCTTGGCCTTTGGAGAAACGAAAGCCAATGGGTCAATGCCAGTCTTCTTAGGCTTCATTGACTCATACATCTGGAGCAATTTAGCCACACACTCGTATGCATTCTTTACACGGATGAGGGTTGCAGTAACAGGATGTTCCAATACCACGGTCTCATCGATGAGCACGATGCTAGACTTCGTGTCGTACACGAAGTGGGTATATTTAGGGTTTGAAAGGAACGAGATAGCACCTTCCTTGCCTTCTTCGATTTTAGCGAAGGTGTTGACTGTTGCATTCTCATCACCTTCCACACGGCCCTGAACGAACTGGGCTATTTGTTGAGCGGTAAATTCCATAATTTATCTGTCTTCTAGTTTGTTTTAATTGGTCACCCAAGGCATAAATACCTTTAGGTAAACACATTTTGTTTGCAAAAATAACAAAATAAATTTAGATTCTTGTCATTCTTTCGTAATATTTTGCTTTTTTCGCCAACAAATAGGTATTTTTAAGGCGCAAAGCGTCTTTTTCAAGATACTTTGCGCCTGAAATCTTATTTTTGGGTGGGGGATTGCAAATCCCCCGGTTTAAGAGGTCGAACCTTATTTTACGGCGGATTTCAAATCCGCCGGGACGCCTAGCGGGAGACTTTCTTGCTTGGACGCCTAGCGGGAGACTTTCTTGCTTGGACGCCTAGCGGGAGGCTTAGCCCAGCTTGTCAAGCTCTGCTGCCATTTCCTCCTGGAGTTCCTTTGCCTTCTGACCTGCTACCTCAGCAAAGTCCTCACCGTTGCTGGCGTAGATGATGCCGCGAGATGAGTTGACGAGCAGACCGCAATCCTTGATGATGCCATACTTGCAAACCTCCTGGAGGCTACCGCCCTGAGCGCCAACACCTGGTACGAGGAGGAAGTGGTTAGGAGCCACCTTGCGGATGTCCTCGAACATCTGACCCTGAGTAGCGCCAACTACGTACATCATGTTCGCATCGTTGCCCCATTCCTGGCTCTTCTTCAGAACCTTCTCGAAGAGGCGCTCGCCTTCCTTGTCCTCTGTGAGCTGGAAGTCGTGGCTACCCTTGTTGCTGGTCAAAGCCAGAAGGATAACCCACTTGCCCTCATACTCGAGGAATGGCTTGACAGAATCCTCGCCCATGTAAGGAGCTACGGTAACTGAATCGAGGTTGTACTCCTCGAAGAAAGTCTGGGCGTACATCTTTGATGTATTGCCGATGTCGCCACGCTTTGCATCAGCGATGATGAAGTGGTTTGGATAGTGGCTTTTGAGATACTTGATGGTATTCTCGAAGGCAATCATGCCGTCGATGCCACGGCTCTCGTAGAAAGCCAGGTTTGGCTTGTAAGCCACGCAATATGGAGCGGTAGCGTCGATGATAGCCTGGTTGAACTTAAACATCATCTCGGCTTCTGCGCCCTGGATTTCTTCATCCTCTGTAATGCACTTAGGCAACTTATTGATATCTGTGTCAAGACCTACGCACAAGAAGCTCTTCTTGGCGAAAATCTGCTCTACAAGTTCTTTTCTGTTCATTTCTTTTTAAGTTATTTGAATTTCAGATATTTACTCCACACTTGAATTTCAGATGTTTGCTCCACACGCCCTGAACCAACGGTCACCGGCCGAAGGGAAAGGTAAAGGGCAGAAGCCCCTAGCCCAGGGCAGCGCCCTGGGTAATTATGGAATCAGGCCTGTCGCCCTGTAAGGGCAAAAGCTTTAAAACAGCGGAGCCACATACGAAACCTCGGTAAGGTTTTACAATTCTGTTTCTTTCAGTTTCTCTGCATTCTCAGCCACGGTCAAGGCATCAATCATATCCTGGATGTTACCAGCCAGGAAACCATTGAGGTCGTGGGTGGTGTAACCGATACGGTGGTC
>CAKPWR010000011.1 GCA_934196725.1 uncultured Prevotella sp. | reverse complement strand
TATATGAGTATTAGCTATACAGCCTCTACACATGTAGCTTTATTTTACATCATTTGCACTTTCTTCTTAGAAGAGAGCAACAACAGCCTAAATAAGTGCAAATCTGCCATTTATAGGAATCATCCGAGGCAGATTTGCTAAACATTTGTGTTAAATCTTAGGGACGAGATACAGAAAATGATAAAATTTGACACGTAATCCAACTTATTTTCGTACCTTTGTAACCAAATTACTCTCTTCTAAGAAGAAAGGGCGAAGTTTGCTAAACATTTTACCCCATCATTCCGAAATGGGGTAAAGAGAACTATTTGTTTACAACTCTTTCAAAGCTGAATTACAAAATGGCAAAAAAAAGAGAGTTTTCTGATTAGTCTTCACTTTTAGACCTAATCAGAAAACCCTCTATATAAAATATGTATTGTCAACTTTTTTAAATTGTAGCTATATTATCTGACAATACAGAATCGACTACACTCTTGATGACAAAACAGAATTCAGGCAATCTGTTATCTTCATCACGAGTCATGATGTTTGTGGAAATCTTTAAATACAGTTTCGCACTCGGGCATTAATGGCGTATAATGCAAAGGCTTGTCAGCCTTGCTATCATCACAATGCATAAGTGTCGGATTGTTTGTAGCAACTCCCATGAGGTTGGCATCATCATCGGTAATGCTACAAGTAAGCAAGAGGTTCTTGTATTCACCCACTAATTCACGATGAGCGCCCTTGGGAACAACATGCTCCACAGATTGTTTTCTGCCTTCCGAATCCTCGAATATGCGCAATCCACAATAGCAACAGATTCCGCCTTGCTCATCGTACATCTGGTGCTTTAAGTCCCATAAGTGGGGTATCACCTGGATGTCTCGTACCATCCTCCAAAGTTTGCGGCCTGTTAGACCAGGATATACGTTCGGGTTGAGAAGACTCTGCTCGTCCAACTGCCGAGCTTGCAGCTCTGCTTCGTGACGGCGAACGACTTCTGTAGAATAATCTTTTCTTACAAGTCTCATCTTCCTATGATTTCTAAGCGTTTGATAATGGCACGGAGACGGACAAGTTCTGGTTGTGTCGGTTCTGTTTCCTTTTCCAGATCTGAAAGCAATGCCTTGGCTTTCTTGAGATCTTTTACAGAAACACTGTCCTCAATAGCTCGTATTTGTTCCATCACCGCTGATGTGCGGTTGGCTGCTCCCATGTTTTCTGCAATAAGACTGTTGGCATCGATTCCGTATGTGCGGTGAACACTGAGGGTTCGCATACCATCATCTACGTGCATGCTATATACGATGTTCTCCGGTTTGTTCTCTACTCCAGACAGTACCAATGGTGAATGGGTGCTGATGATAAACTGTACTCTCGGAAATGTCTTACGGAATCGTGCAAGAACGGACTGCTCCAACTCGGGATGCAAGTGGAGGTCTATCTCGTCAATCACCACAATTCCGGCAAGGTCGGTTGTACTTCCGTTGCTCAGAAGTAATGAACGATATGCAATATCGAGTACCATAAAGAACAGACGCTTGTAACCTGCAGGAAGTTTGATAAACGATGGATTGCTTCCGTCACGTGTCTGTAGGCAAAGTCCGCTTTCTTCATATACACTGACAAAGAAATCTGTCACTTCGATATTCTTATCACCCTGCGAGAATTTTATCAGGCAATTGCGGATAGCCTGAACCTCGTCATCGTAGCGGGATTTCTCTCGTTCAGCATTTTCGAGGCGTGACTTGTGGAGTTTTATGTCCTCATTGTATTCTTCTTCATTTACTATGCCCTGAGCCTTAGCATTCTCACAATTCTCCAATGCCTTTTTCTCTCCATCTACTGTACGATTTGCTCTGTCCCAAAGTGTCCAGATCATAGTGAGCCGATTTATCCAGATGTCGGAATAGGCTGTTTCTTCATCCCAACCAAGATAACCGAGGTTTCTTAGACTCATCTCTTTTTCGCTGAGCTTGGTCTCTTTGATTACATGAGGAAAACCATCAGAGAAATAGGCAAACATTGGTAGCTGGTCTGTTTCTTTGATGCGATTCTTCAAACGCATGGATGCATCTCCAAACTTACTTGGCTGCACCTTAAAGGTGGAGGTGGAGGCATACATGTCCCAATCAAGGGGAACACCTTCGAATGTGGCACACGCATGTATGTTGACAAAAGAAAATGGCATCCCGGTCTTTGGGTCTCTTGTCAAATCTTCTGTCTTACTATAATCACGTGGCTTCAAATCAGGAAAACCTGCACCCAGATTGAGCGCTTTTTCTTCTTTGTCGCGTTTGAATGCAAAGCTGAGTGCCTTGTGGATGGCATGTATCAGCGTTGTCTTTCCTGTGCCGTTTTTGCCGAACAGCACTGTCAGCCCTGGGGCGAAAGTGATACGATAGTCACTGAAACAGCGGAAATTCTGTATATGAAGTTCATTTAACTGCATAATGTATTTCTATTGTATGAATTCTTATAAATAACGTATGCAAAGTTACGCATATATTTTGTAATAATGTCGAAATTCTGCAATAAACACGATTTTTTATAATATTTATTAGCGTTTTCACCACTTTTTTGCTCTAAAAACGAGCATTAATCACCTGTTGGATGATTTTCTCGTTGGCTTCGTTGATGGTTGCTACGTCTATCGACTCCAAACGGTCTGCACGTGAGCAAAGATGTCGTTGGGTGGGGAAAGGAATATGATGTGGTCGATAGCAGCAGGCACCCTCTGCTATATGCTGCTCATCAGAATCTGATTATACACATTTCTCCATCAACACAAAGGTGATGAAGCCCAGAAGAAGGGCATAGGTGGCTTGCTTCTGAAAGCCGTGGGCATGGGTTTCTGGAATCATCTCATCGCTCGTTACATAAAGCATGGCACCACCGGCAAAACCCAACATAACGGGGAGGAAGGTGGAAGAGGCTGAACCTAAACCGAAACCCAACAAGATGCCTACCACTTCGAGCAGGGCGATGAAAATGGAGATGAAGAAGGTGCGAGCAGCAGAAACACCAGCCATCATCAAGGGAGCGATGATCACCATTCCCTCGGGGATGTTCTGCAGGGCAATGCCGAAGGAAACGCCCCACTCCGTGGCGCCTTCTGATGAACAGACACTCACTCCTGCTGCCATTCCTTCGGGCAATTTGTGCAGGGCTATCGCCATTACGAAAAGCATCACATGGCTGAGCCTAGCATTGTTGCGATGCTCCTCGGGGTCGAGTCCCGTGATATGATGAAGATGGGGAGTCACCAGATCGAGCACGTTCAAAAATAGGGCACCTGCCATTACGCCGATTACTACCAGCCACCAAAGACCGGTCTGTTCAAAGGCTGGCACTATCAGTCCCAACGTGGAAGCAGCCAGCATGATTCCGGCACAATATCCCAAAACGGCATCATTCCATTTATGAGGCAACTCCTTGACGAAGAATCCCAGAATGGCACCAATAATGGTGGCACCGCAGAGTCCGGCGGCACTTATCAATACGTTTGTCATTGCATTTTTGTTTTTAAACTATAAAATATATCGAAGTTATCAGTAATGTATGTGAAGATGCAGATACTTTATAGAAGATAAAAAGCATGGACAACCCTCACGGTCATCCATGCCCATCTATTTCGTATCTGATCTATTCTATTTTTATAAAATGTGTATGTCATGGTGAAATTGGTTTTCTCCAATTTCGCATAATCGCACCTATTTCAACTTCTTATAACCGTAAGCTGCATTATTGCCCAACTGCTCTTCGATGCGGATAAGCTGGTTGTACTTAGCCATACGATCGGTACGGCTCATAGAACCCGTCTTAATCTGACCAGAGTTAGTTGCTACGGCAATATCAGCAATTGTAGTATCCTCGGTTTCACCAGAGCGATGGGAAGTAACGGTGGTGTAACCATGACGATGAGCCATCTCGATAGCATCCAGAGTCTCGGTAAGAGAACCTATCTGGTTTACCTTGATGAGGATAGAGTTGGCTGCACCCATCTTGATACCCTTCTCCAGGAACTTCACGTTGGTTACAAAGAGGTCGTCACCTACCAACTGGCAACGGTCGCCGATGGCAGCTGTCAACTTCACCCAGTTGTCCCAATCGTTCTCATCAAGACCATCCTCGATAGAATCGATAGGATATTTGGTAATCAGTTCCTCCAGGAACTTGATCTGCTCGGCAGCAGTCAGTTTCTTGCCATTAGGATCCTTCTTCTTGCCATCCTTCAACTGGCGGTAATCGTAGAACCACTCACCATTCTCCTGAACGGCAAACTCGCTGGCAGCACAGTCCATGGCAATCTTCACATCCTTTCCTGGCTCATAACCGGCATCCTTGATAGCCTGGCAGATGCTGTCGAGCGCATCCTCAATACCATCGAGTGCAGGAGCAAAACCGCCCTCATCACCTACGGCAGTAGAAAGACCGCGGCTCTTCAGGAGCTTAGCCAAGGCATGGAACACCTCAGCACCCATACGGATAGCCTCCTTCTCGGAAGGAGCACCCACAGGACGGATCATAAATTCCTGGAAAGCGATAGGCGCATCAGAGTGAGCACCACCATTGATGATGTTCATCATAGGAACAGGAAGGGTGTAAGTATTGCAACCGCCGATGTAGCGATACAATGGGATGTGGAGATACTCAGCAGCAGCATGAGCCACAGCCAGAGAAACACCGAGGATGGCATTGGCACCCAGGTTTGACTTGGTCTTGGTGCCGTCGAGCTCCAACATCTTATAATCGATGGCACGCTGCTCCAAGGCTGAGAAACCTACCAAAGCAGGAGCAATCACCTGATTCACGTTCTCCACAGCCTTCAAGACGCCCTTGCCGCCATAGCGGTTCTTGTCGCCATCACGAAGTTCCAACGCCTCATTTTCACCTGTGGATGCACCAGAAGGAACCGATGCACGACCCACGATACCCGACTTCAAAGAAACTTCAACCTCTACTGTAGGGTTGCCACGAGAATCCAAGATTTCTCTTGCATGAACATTTTCAATAATCATAATACTATAATACCTTTAATTACATAAAACATTTCTTATTTCGAGTGCAAATTTAGGTAATATCCGACAAACCACCAAATTTCAGGCATCATCAAAACTAGGTATTTGCCAGAAAATACCTACTTATAAGTATGCAGAAAATCACCATTTATCACCTCCCCATCACTTTCCCGATAATCTCCTCGAAATCTTCCTTCTGCATGGCGCCCATCTGCATGGTGGGATTACCCTTCATCGGGATGAAGAGGAAGGTAGGGATACTGCGGATGCCGAAGACGGAAGCCAGTTCTGGCTCCTGATCGATATCCACCTTATAGAAATCAACCTTGCCGGCATATTTTCGGGCAAACGATTCCACTATGGGAGCCATCATCTTGCAAGGTCCACACCAGGTGGTATAGAAATCGATAATGGCAGGACGGGAGCCTGCAAACACCCACTCTTCGGGATGAGCCTCATAATCCATAATCTTCTTCCTGAAATCGGAAGCTGTAAGCACCTGCACCTTTCCAGCAGAAGCAGACTGATTACTACTGCCAGCTACTGACTGATCTGATTTCTCTGCCCCAGTCTTACTCTCTGATTCAACACGAGAAGGCAGCCCCTTTGAGCTGCCTTCCTGTTTCCTGTTATTTTGCGAACATCCCATAAAGGCTAAAGCCATCATGGCATATAAACAAATAGATTTCTTCATTTATTATTTCCTTTTTAAATTAATAAGCCAAATCAACTGCCACTGGATATACGCGGCATGGGTCGAAATACTCGGCACAACTGTTTACCATCGCCTGCAAATCGGCCTTGACGATGCCTTGGAACACCTGCTTGCCATTCACCTTGATGGTTACAGGCTTACTCAGGTCAACCAGCTGGTCGTTGAGATATACTCTCAGCTTGCCACCTGTGGCTACGGAATAGCTGCGGTTGAACTTCAGGTCGATGCCCCACTGCTTATCCTTCATAGTCGTGGTATAACCCACATTGCTTACCTTGATGGAAACCACGTTCTGGTCGATATCCATCTCGTAGTAAGTTCTCTGCTCTGATGGGCGAGCCAGTACCTGCAGGTTGTAGAAACCGGAACGGTGCCTGCCATCCATCTCGAAATCTTCCCAGAGCACGGTCTTAGGATATGGATTGCGCACAAACTGCTTGAGCCAAGGAGTAGTCAGACCATAGGTGATGTGATGCTGCATACCCGGCAAAAGATGAATGCGATGGCGGAAGATAGGAGTCTTATCTACTGCCAGCGGACGAGCCAACTGCGCTGAATCGAATGCCACCTGGGTGTACCAGGTAAGGTCGTTGCGATAGAAACCGGTATCATCAGCACCCGTGAGGAACGAGAAACCGATATTGGCACAGTTCTCTACAGGCGCATTCTTCAGCGGTTCGCCACCAGCCATCGGACCAGCTGCAGCCCAATAATCTGCATAGAATGATGCCAGTCGCTGACTGCCATAACCACCCTCGCTGATTCCGAACACATAGAGTCGGTTGGCATCCACCTCACCATTCACCAGGTTCTGACGAATCAGTTTTTCGAAAGCATACTGCTTAGACAGATGCCACCAGCGATAGTATTCACCCTCGTTAGGAATCTGAGGGATGAAATAGATGGAAGGAGAATCCTGGAAACTCAAACCGAGCTTGATGCCATTCGACCACTCATGGTCTTTCGGACCGGAGCCGTGGATATACAGGAAGAGCGGGAACTTACCGTCAGCAGCCACGCCCTTCTTGCCATAATAATAAGGCATCACGGCATTAGGCTCCAGGCATTTAGGCAGGTTCCACGAGCTGTTCTTAGCCAGTTTCAGGTCTTCCGGTTGGATGAGTTTCTCCTCCTGCAAATTCCTGTTGGCATCGCACCACGCACTCCACACCATCTTCTGATAGCTGGCTATGTCCTTGCCCTCTATCGCTTGCTGCAATTTGGTTTCAAGCGGAGCGTTCTGGGCAAATTCGGCCTTGCCCTCCTTCTCCAATGCTTTCTGCTGCGCTTTCAGCGACTGCAGAAAGTAAGTATTCACCTTCTTCTGCAAGCCTGGCGACTGCGCCATGGTCTGGGTTGTGTAGGTTAGTGATGCAACAGTCATCACCATGCAAATCATTTTTTTCATTTCGTACATTGATATTTATTTTAATTACTAGATTCATCCAGTTACGGGAATCTTCATTACTAGTCTTTCAAGGACCTAGTCTTTCAGGGAATAGGTAACCGTGGTCACCACCCTCACCTTTTTAATATAAGGTGTATTCGAATCCCTGTCATCTATCGAGAACTGTCCCTGGTCGGCATTCATGATCTTGTCAATCTTGCTCTTGCTGTTTTCGGCAAACTGTGCGGCAGTCTGCTCGGCATTCTCTATCGCCTCCTGCATCATCTTCGGCTTCATCTTGCGGAATGCCACATACTCATACTTCACCGGATTCTCGTAGCCACCATCCACGATGGCAACGCCCTTCTGGAGCAGGTCACCCTGACGGGCGATGATGCTGCGAACCAGTTTCACGTTGTGCGAAGTAACGGTGATAATCGACGTGATGTTATAGCGATAGCCCTGACGGTTTTCGCCATATCTCTCAGCATTGAGGTCGATGACCACAGGTGCATTGACATTGATTTCGCTCGCCTTCACGCCATTTTCCACCAGGAAGTTTCTGATGGTTCTCGTGGTGGCATTGATTTTTTGATAGAGTTCAGGCAGGTCGTTGCCTATTTCCTTGGAAACGATAGGCCACGTCACCTTATCCGCCTCAACCTCCTTTTCGGCTAAGCCTTTCACTACCACCTTCCGGTCTTTAGCTATCACACTTTCAAGTCCCGACTTGATACAAAATCCAAGCATGATGATGCCGATGGCTAAAATCACAGCTTGCTTGATACCTGTATTTACATTCATAATAAGCCCTCCATTTATTAAGTTAAAAACGCTTACGAGGGCAAAGATAAGCAAAAAGATGATAGAAGCCATCTTTTTTAATCTTTTTTATGTTCTAATCTCAACCAAGCAAGAAAGATATGTTAAATCTTCTATACAAACGATACAACCTATTGATTTTTTCACTAACTTTATACCGTTAAAATGATGTAGAACCTTTAAAACCATAACATCATGAAAATAGGTATTCCAAAAGAAATTAAGAATAATGAGAACCGTGTGGGAATGACTCCTGCCGGTGTTGCCGAATTTATTCGACATGGTCACGAAGTGATGGTGCAACATACTGCTGGTGAGAACAGTGGTTTTGCTGACGAAGAGTATGTAAAGGTAGGAGCCAAGATTCTACCCGACATCCAGAGCGTATATCGTGAGGCAGAAATGATAGTCAAGGTAAAGGAACCTATTGCCGAGGAATATCCACTCATCCATCAAGACCAACTCGTGTTTACTTACTTCCATTTCGCTTGCGACAAGGAGCTTACTGATGCCATGATCAAGAGCGGTGCTGTCTGTCTGGCTTACGAGACGGTAGAGACAGACAACCACCATTTGCCGCTGCTCATTCCGATGAGTGAGGTGGCAGGCAGAATGGCAATTATCAACGGTGCCTACTACCTGCAGAAGACCAAGGGAGGAAAGGGTAAACTGATGAGCGGGGTACCTGGTGTAAACCGTGCCAAAGTTTTGGTTCTTGGCGGTGGAACAGTAGGAGAAGCTGCAGCAAGAATGGCTGCTGGATTGGGAGCTGACGTATGGATTACCGATATCAGTCTGCCTCGTCTTCGCCAGTTGGAGATGGAATTGCCTATCAATGTGCACACCCTCTATTCCAATGAGCACAATATCCGAAAAGAACTTCCAGATGTAGACATCGTGGTGGGCAGTGTACTCGTTCCGGGAGACAAGGCTCCACACCTTATTACAAAGGATATGTTGAAGCTGATGGAACCGGGCACCGTATTGGTGGATGTGGCAATCGACCAAGGCGGCTGCTTCGAGACTTCTCATCCAACTACCCATTCTGATCCGATATTCATGGTAGATGGCATTGTGCATTATGCCGTGGCTAACATTCCGGGAGCCGTACCTCATACCTCCACCACAGCTCTGACCAATGCCACTCTGAAGTATGCCCTGGCTCTTGCAGACAAGGGATGGAGAAAGGCCTGCAAGGAAGACAAGGCTTTGTATCGGGGACTGAACATCGTGAACGGCAAGGTAGTGTTCAAGGCTGTTGCCGATGTCTTCGGTTTAGAATACGAAGAGATGGTATTATAGGAGATTGCATTATAAATTCATGAAACATAACTTTTAAGCCCTTCGATTCCGTTGGGTTTAAAAGTTATGATGTTTTTTGTGTGCCTTTCCAATGATAAAATATGCTAAAAGAGCCCATATCAACCTATAAGCACCATTTTTTCTGCCCAAAAGCTTGCATATATTACCAAAAAAAACTACCTTTGCACTATCTTTGCCCATCAAAATATTTCTAACCCAAAAACAATAAAATGGATTACAACATGATTGGGACCGCATGGTCGTTACTGCCTCCTATCGTCGCCATCGCTCTGGCGCTGAAGACGAAGGAGGTCTATTCTTCTCTTTTTATCGGTATCATACTGGGTGCCGTTCAATATTGCATTTCGATGGGAACAGGATTCGACGGATTCCTCGTTCACCTGACCAACCACACCGTAGGTGAAGGCGATGATGCCAAGGCATACGGTTTGATACATTGCCTTTCCGACCCATGGAACGTGGGCATCCTGGTATTCCTGGTGGTTCTGGGCAGCATCGTTTCACTGATGAACAAGGCTGGCGGTTCTGCGGCTTTCGGCCGATGGGCTTCCAAGCACGTAAAGTCGAAGATTGGTGTACAGATTGCCACCATTCTGCTCGGCATCCTGATATTCATCGATGATTACTTCAACTGCCTTACCGTGGGTTCGGTGATGCGCCCTATCGCAGTGCGCAACGGCGTAACCAAGGAGAAACTGGCTTATCTCATCGACTCCACCGCAGCACCGGTCTGCATCATCTCCCCAATCTCCAGCTGGGCAGCAGCAGTATCGGGCTTCGTATCGGGAGGCGAGAACGGACTGGCACTTTTCTGCAAGGCGATACCCTACAATTTCTACGCCTTCTTCACCATTCTCTTTATGTTTGGCATCGTGGTATTGGGCTTCGACTTCAAGGCGATGAGCAAGTATGATGCAAGACTGAAGGAATGGTATGAGCGCACCAACGGAGGAAAGCTCGACGAGGTGAGCGATACCAAGCTGCATATCGTGGAGCATGGCGTGGGAGCAAAACAGGAAGAATCATCCCAGAGCAAAGGCTCTGTGAGCGATCTTGTGATTCCAATCATCATGTTGATTATCTTCTGTATGGCAGGTATGGTTTATTCGGGAGGCTTCTTCGATGCCAGCAATGCCAACTATATGAACTTCGTGGATTCCTTTGCAGGTAGCAATGCCTCTATAGGTCTGGTGATTGGTTCATTGGCAGCCTTGATTCTGACTATCCTGATGTTTACGGTTCGCAAGACCTTACCATTCGATGAAGCGATGAGTAGTCTGATCAAGGGATTCGAGGCGATGGTACCAGCCATTCTGATCCTTACCCTGGCATGGACTCTGAAGAGCATGACCGATTCGCTGGGAGCAGCAGAATATGTATCTACCGTAGTGGCAAGCAGCGCTTCTGAACTCCAGATGCTCCTGCCAGCCATCATCTTCCTGGTTGCTGCCTTCCTGGCTTTCGCCACAGGTACATCCTGGGGAACCTTCGGTATCCTGATACCTATCTGTATCGCCGTCTTCCCTGGAGCCGACCCATTGCGCATCATCTCTATCTCAGCCTGCATGGCTGGTGCTGTCTGTGGCGACCACATCTCACCTATCAGCGATACCACCATCATGGCGAGTGCCGGAGCCGAGTGCAAGCATGTGCACCATGTTTCATCTCAGTTGCCTTACGCCTTGACTGTAGCTACCGTCAGCTTCCTCACCTTCATCGTGGCAGGTTTCTCCCATACGCTGGGCATGGTAACCAGTGCCATCATTTCATGGATATTCGGTATGGCGATGCTTGGTTTTGCTTTATTTTATTTAAATAAACGCCAAAAAGGTAAATAGTTCTTAATTTATTTGTATATTTGAAATATTTTCAATATCTTTGTAGAAGAAAAGCTACACTCGGCAATTTGAAAGCAAGCTTTCATTGCGCTCGTTTGCATTTTCTTTGTAAAAGAAAATAATAAAGAACATATTAACAATTTAATACAGAATACATTATGAAGGAATTGAAAGGTACAAAAACAGAGAAGAACCTCCAGGAGGCTTTCGCTGGTGAGTCACAGGCTCGTAACAAATACACATATTTTGCAAGTAAGGCTAAGAAGGACGGTTATGTTCAGATAGCAAACATCTTCGAGGAGACAGCTGCCAACGAGAAGGAGCACGCTAAGTTGTGGTTCAAGTACCTGGAGGGCGGTGCCATCCAGGATACAGAGAAGAACCTGGAAGCTGCAGCTAATGGTGAGCACGATGAGTGGACCGATATGTATCCACGCATGGCAAAGGAAGCTCGCGAGGAAGGCTTCGAGGAGATTGCAATTAAGTTTGAAATGGTGGCTGAAATCGAGAAGCACCATGAGGAGCGTTATCGCAAGCTCTTGAAGAACGTACAGGACAAGCTCGTCTTCTCTCGTGACGGCGACTGCATCTGGCAGTGCTCTAACTGCGGACATATCGTAGTAGGCAAGCAGGCTCCTGAGGTTTGCCCAGTCTGCAACCACCCACAGAGCTACTTCCAGATTGAGGCTCAGAACTACTAAGATTCTATTTACAGAAATAGAACCAGATAAAAAGGAGGTGTGCCATAAGTCACAGCCAATACGCCCTGAACCAACGGTCACCGGCCGAAGGGAAAGGTAAAGGGCAGAAGCTCCTAGCCCAGGGCGTCGCCCTGGGTTTTAGAATAAATACAAAAAAGTCGCCCTGAAAGGGCAAAAGCTTTCAATTTCAAAGCTTTTGCCCTTTCAGGGCGATTTTGCTTTTTGCCAACATTACCCAGGGTGATGCCCTGGGCTAGGAGCTTTTGGGCTTTCAGCCCGTCTTCGGCTGCCATTATCTAGACTTATGACATACCTTCTTTTACCACTGGTTGATATCGGCTTTCGCTTCTATCTTTTTCTCAACATTATCAGGAAGCTTGGAGAAGAAATCGTAACCGGTGATACGCTCCACCTCATCTACCGAGTTGACAAAGTCCTTCTTCTGCAAGCCGGTAGCTCCCTGGTTGCGACAGATAAAACCGATGGCTTGCGGATTCTTGCCTGTTCGGAGGATTACCTTGAAGAAAGCATCAGGCACCACCACCTTGTTCTTACCCAGTTTGCGATGCTGCTTATTCAGGAAAATCGGACCGCATACGATATATACCTTGCCGTATTTCTTTGCCCAGGTACGACTTTGCTGTTCGATGCTATTCCAGATTCCCGCATTCAAGGCATGGGTTTGAGGACACATATTGGTCATCAGGAAGCACTCGTCCATAGCCTTCTGGTTCCACTTGTTATCACCAGCCGGACAGAGATGGCCTCTATCATAACCGCTGTTGTAGTAATCAGCCTTCGTTCCCTTTGGTGATGGCATATCCATATCATCCTCAAAGTCGCCACGCTTCAACTTTCCTGAAGCATGAGCGCGGGTCAATGACCATGCCACCCAGTTAGGCTGACGGGTATCGTGATTGTATGACACGGTATAGGCAAAACGCTTTCTGATGGTTTGCGATACCTTTTTCTTTGAAACCGGGATTTCCATTCCCGGTGCATCCCCTTGTGCAGCTGGCAACATAGAGGACGACAAGCCAAAAGTAGAGAGCAAAGCGATGGCGCCAACCAGCACCCAGCCTCTCATTTTCTTATTGAATTGAATCATCTTTATTCTATTTTTAAGATTTAATTCTGTATTTTTCCTTATCCTGCTGAATTGATTTTATCCAACATGATTTCTATCAGTCTCGGAACCCCATAGTCTTCTATCTCGCTTTCCTTAATCCAGATATAATCATCCGGCAACGGAGGACGGCTTTCAGTTTCCAGAAGATAGAAATCGGCAAGGAGGATGCGATGAGTCAGGACGTGCTTGACATCTTTAGCCAGCAAGATTGGATTCTTCACGAAAGAAGGCAGTTCCTTGACATCGGAAACATTATAAGGCTCCCATAATCCCTGCCAGATATCTCCTTCGCCACGTCGATGGATGGCAACCATCGGTTCAGTATTTCCTGCGCCATCCGCCACCGAAGATTTACACCTTATATATATATAGGAGAGATGGCGGGTCTTCACCTTCACGGTCTTGTTCTTGACGGGCAGTTCCTCAACCCTGCCGCAACGCAAAGCCTCGCAGGTTTCTGCAAGCGGACAGAGCAGACACTTCGGAGACTGGGGGGTGCATTGAATCGCACCGAAATCCATCATTCCCTGATTATAGGATGCCGCATCGGATGCAGGCAAGAGCGATTGCGCCAAAGCAACAAACTCCTTTTTCCCCTGGGTTGAGTTGATGGGAGTATCAATACCGAAGTATCGGGAAAGAACCCGATAGACATTACCATCAACCACAGCTGCCGAAATATCAAAAGCGAAAGAGCCGATGGCTGCAGCGGTATAATCGCCAACACCCTTCAAGGATTTGATGCCATCAAGGGTGTTGGGAAAGTCGCCGAGAGCCACAATCTGCTTAGCGGCTGTATGAAGATTGCGGGCACGGGAGTAATACCCCAAACCCTGCCAGAGCTTCAAAACATCATCCTCGCTGGCAGCTGCCAAATCGCCTACAGTAGGATAGGTTTGCATGAACCGTTCCCAATATTCCCAACCTTGGGCAATACGGGTTTGCTGCAGGATGATTTCACTCAGCCAGATGGCATAGGGATCTCTGGTTTCGCGCCAAGGCAAATCCCTACCATTCTCACGATACCAACGGATTATGACAGCAGAAAAACTATTCATAAAGTTCAATGTTCAAATCTCAAAGTTCAAAGTAATCACTGTTCCGGGTATTGCTCATAAATCTTCAGACCGAATTCATTGGCAAGCGCATAGGCATGCTCCATGATGTCGGCGAGAATATGCTCGTAATTGACCCAAACCTTATCCTTGATGAAGAAATAGAACTCGATAGGAAGACCACACTGGGTAGCTTCCATGTGACGAACCATCAAGGTAAGTTCCGTATTCACCTCAGGGCGCTGACGCAGATATTTCTCCATAAACTTGCGGTAAAGCTGAAGATTGGTTGGGGCTAGGGCTGCAGGATTCTTCAAATCTTCAATATCCTTTCCTGCCTCAATATCCTTTTCTATCGCCTTCTGAAGAGATTCCTTCAACTTAAAGGAATCCTCTGTGGCAAAATGCTTGGCAAGCAATTCCTGCTTCAAGGACTCATCCACCAACCGGATGCTGCGGAAATCGAAATAAACAATTCGCTTTACTCTTCTTCCCCCACTCTTCTGCATACCAATCCAGTTCTGGAAAGAACCATTCACCAAGGTGGCTGGCGAGATAGTAACAATGGTATTATCAAAATTACGCACCTTTACCGTTGTCAGTGACATATCCTCCACGATACCATTGGCATCCACCGACTTCACGGTAATCCAGTCGCCCTTATGAAGCATATCATTACTGGTCAGTCGCACACCGGCAGCCAGACCGAGGATGGTATCCTTGAACACCAACATCAAGACAGCTGAGGTTGCACCCAAACCGGCAAATAAAGTCATAGGATTCTTTCCCAGCAAAATAGCAACCACAACCACTCCAGCCACAAAGAGCATCAACACCCTAAGTACGCCACAGAAGGTATGAAAATACTGCTGAGCCGAAGAACGGCGCTCATCTCCATTCTCCAATCCCTTGAAAGAACCGATGAAAACCAAAGCCGTACGTACTGACATCACCACGATATAGATACCCGTAGCACGCTCCAGAATCTCCTTGAATATCGGATATTCCAGATAGATAAGCGGCATGAGTGACCAGATAACAACAGCTGGCACGATATGGCAGGCAGAAGTAAGCACCTTCTTGTTGAAAAGCACATCATCCCAAGACGCCTCCGTCTTCTCCGTAATCTTGGAAATCAACGGAACCAATATCTTCCGGCATAGGAAATCGCTCAGCATCGCCAGCAGAACAGCGGTAACGGTAAGCAAAATATGACGAAGCATAGGCACATAATCACCAGTGATACCTGCCCATGTTATCATTTCATCAACAAATTTTCTAATTTCTTCCATAAATAAAAGTTTTGTGTCCAGTACCTAGCAACCTGATTCAACAAAGTAATCACTAATAACTAATCACTAAACTCACGGTTGACAGAGCAAGGTACAAACCTTATCTGCAAAATTACGGGCATTATTGCCATGCATGATACCATTATTAATAATGGCAAAGCAAAGTTCATGACCATTGGCTGCCTTGCAATATCCAGCCAGTGAGATGATACCCGTCAGAGTACCAGTCTTTGCCTTTACATTACCATGAGTAAAACTATTCTTCATTCGCTTCTTCAAAGTGCCATCCACTCCACCGATAGGCAATGACTGCATCAAATGCTCCTTGATGTTATCATTCTTATAAGCATAACGCAGTAACTTTACTTCCAGCTCGGCACTCAGATAATTATATAAAGACAGTCCGGAACCATCTGCCAATTTATATCGGGATGGATCGAGTCCTATCTTCCTAATCAACTGCCGTTCCACATTTCTGGCACTCTTGGCACTGGCAGGCCGGTTGCCGGTAGAGGCTGCTATCTGATAGTACATACTCTCGGCATAGAGATTATCACTGTCCTTCATCATCTTATGCAGCACCTGATCCATTGTATGGAAACGGGTACAAATGGTAAAAGCATTAGCTGGACAAGGTTTAATGGTAGAATACATCCCTTCATAGAGAATACCAATATCCTTTAACTTAGCTAGAAATCTATCCATAAAGATGTCTTTACGGGCAAATACCAAAGGCGACAACACCGGGTTGTCATCATCCCAGCACCATCCTTCACCCAACAGATCAGCATCCTTCATAGAACGGTCTGCATAAATGCTGCCACGGATGGTGTCGATGCCCATCTCCTTCAATCCATTGGCAAAGGCTGCCATATCATCGCTGTTAAAACGAGGGTCCATACCACCGATACAATAAACATCACCGGTTAGAACTCCATTTTCTATGGTCCCGGTATACTTGAGGGTCGTCTTAAACTGATAAGAACCACCCAACTTATCCAGCGCCGTAATAGCTGTCAGGAGTTTCATTGTACTTGCCGGACGCATCAGCTGTCGCTCATTTCTCTTGTAGATACAGGAGTCAGCCTCCAGGTCCCATACCATCAGTCCCACCTGAGATGTCTCGAACATCTTACTTTCCAGGAGTTTGTCCAGACCAACCTGAACCGAGACAGGCCAAGGCAACTTCAGGGTATCAGTAGCCAGGGAGTCAATCAAGGTAGAATCAGCCAATTCCGTCTCGTCTTGCGATTCTACCACCTCGTCATCATTCACATCTTGAGCCTGCATTGGCAATGCAACAACCATCGCCATCATCAAACTCAACATCATATATTTAATCTTTTCCATCACAATTGAATTCTTCACTCTTCGTTCCTCACTCTTCACTTCTTTGTCGCTTCTTAATTTCTTTCTCGAAAGCCTCTTCATTATCAGGCTGAACGGCCACCATGTTCTTATGACCATATTCAATCACTACACACCTGTCCAGTCCCATAAAAGTCTTCACCGGATGCACATCGATAATGTCGCAAACCGGTACATTCTTGTTGGACGAGAACCTTCCCTCGTTGATGATAAGATACTCCATCTCATCATCCCGGTCGATAGGTTTTACCTTCTTAAAGGTATAAGTAGTATTCAGAATACGCTCTATCATGCCCACGATGACAATGGCAAGGAAAATGCCGATAATCGCCATCTTCACCCAGAAGAAATAGCCAGCCAACAGAGCAAAGACTGCCACACCCAAACGGGCAGTCAATGTAAAGCGTTTATGAAAAGTTCTATCTGCCATATCTTGTTAATATTTGTCATTTTGATAGTCTTAAAGACTATATTACCATAAATTTCGGTGCAAAATTACAAAAAATCCGCCTCTTTTTACTCATTATTAAAGAGAAATTAGTACTTTTGCAAACAATTAAGCATTATTAGAATAAACTCACATGGTTTATAAGTATGATTTTCTGATTATCGGCTCAGGAGTTGCCGGTATGAGTTACGCCCTGAAAGTAGCCAGAGCGCATAAAGGTAAAGTGTGCATGATCTGCAAAACCTCTCTTGACGAGGCAAACACTTCATTTGCACAAGGTGGTGTTGCGTCAGTTACCAACCTGGAAGTGGATAACTTCGACAAGCACATACAAGATACGATGATTGCTGGTGACTATATCAGCGATTATAAGGCTGTGAAGCAGGTTGTCACCATGGCGCCAGAGCAGATCAAGGAGCTCGTGGAATGGGGTGTCAACTTCGACAAGCAGCAGGATGGCAAGTTCGATCTCCATCGTGAGGGCGGACATAGCGAGTTCCGCATTCTTCATCATGCCGATGATACGGGTGCTGAAATCCAGCGCGGCTTGATGGAGGCTGTCCGCAACTGCCCAGACATTGATATCAAGGAAAATCATTTCGCTGTAGAAATCATCACCCAGCACCACTTGGGTGCCCGTGTTACCCGCCGTACACCTTATATTAACTGTTACGGAGCCTACGTTCTGAATCCTGAAACCCAGAAGGTGGATACCTATCTGAGCAAGGTTACAGTAATGTGTACCGGTGGTTGTGGCGCAGTTTATCAGACAACCACCAACCCTGTCATCGCTACCGGTGATGGTGAGGCAATGGTTTACCGTGCCAAGGGTACCGTAGCCGATATGGAGTTCGTACAGTTCCACCCAACAGCTCTCTATCATCCAGGAGAAACCCATCCTGCCTTCCTCATCACAGAAGCTATGCGTGGATACGGTGGCATCTTGCGTTTGCCTAACGGCGAGAGTTTCATGGAGAAATATGACAAGCGATTGAGCCTGGCTCCTCGCGACATCGTGGCTCGTGCCATCGATAAGGAGATGAAGATTCACGGCTTAGACCATGTATGCCTGGATGTTACTCATAAGAATCCAGAGGAGACCAAGCATCACTTCCCAAATATCTACGCCAAGTGTCTCAGTATCGGCATTGATATTACTAAGGACTATATTCCTGTTCGTCCTGCCGCTCACTATATGTGTGGTGGTATCAAGGTAGATTTGAACGGTTGTTCAAGCATCAACCGCCTTTATGCCTTGGGCGAATGCTCCTGCACCGGTCTGCATGGTGGCAACCGCCTTGCCAGCAACTCTCTCATCGAGGCTGTGGTTTATGCCGAGACTGCTGCCAAGCACAGTCTGGAGCATGTGGATGAATACGATTTCAACGAGAAGGTTCCTGCCTGGAACGACGAGGGTACCCTGACCAACGAGGAGAAGGTTTTGATTACCCAGAGCATCAAGGAGGTAGGTGAATGCATGAGCAATTACGTAGGCATCGTCCGCAGCGACCTCCGTCTGAAGCGTGCCTGGGACCGCCTCGATCTGCTTTACGAAGAGACCGAGAATCTCTTCAAGCGTGTCAAGGTGAGCAAGGATCTCTGTGAGCTCCGCAATATGATCAATGTAGGTTATCTCATCACCCGTATGGCTATTGAGCGCAAGGAGAGCCGTGGTCTTCACTACACCATCGACTACCCTGTTCATGCTTACGACAAGAAGTAATCAAGAATTATCAGAATATTAAAAAAGCTCGGATGCTTGTGATGCATCCGAGCTTTTTTATTTTCAAGAATTTGAGAATTAGAGATTTTTTTCTTTCTACCTATTGGGGCGGAAGATTTTTCTTTTTATCTCGTCAGCGAGAACTTGATGCTCAGGCCGAAATCCTGCGTTGTGGTAGGATAACTGCTGCTCGACAGGAGCGGGGTGTTGGTCTGACGGTCGTAATAGAAACTCATGGTAAGGAGTTTACTGAACGTATAATCGGCAGAGAAACTCAATTTCAAAGCATTATTTCCACTGCTGGCACTACTTGTCATGGTAGCAATATCACGAACAATAGCAGCCTGCTTACGGAAACTGAAATCAAGACGAAGGTTGAGATCGTGATTGGTTCCACGCATCTGCTGACTGTTAGAAACAGCATTATTATTGTCCTTCTTTTTGCCTGCACCCGTCTTAACTTTCAGCTTGCGAGCTCCACCATCAAACAAACTGAAGTTGTTGATGCGATAACCCATACCAATTACCCAGTCTTTACTGAGCGCCTCATTGAGCTGCACACTCGTCATACTGAGATTCAGCACACGCGTCTGGCGATACTCACCCTTGAGAGTCATGTTATTGTTAAAGGTAACATCCATACCCAACAATGGAGAGAATGCCTCATTGATACTCACCTGCGAAATGTTAAACATGCTGCTAGGCGAAGGATTACCCGTAGAAGTATCATTGATGAAGCCAAGACCGTTCATATACTCCTGATAGGTGCTGTAACTGTTATAACTGCCTACCGCAAAGATACTCTTGTAAGAATGGTTGATGTTTACACTCTTAAAGTGATCACGGAACCAAGGCAACTTGCCCAAACCACTATAACGAACCGTCCAGTTAGGCAACAGTCTGCTCAAAGCAGGGAACAGCGAGAGAGAATTGCCACCCATCGAAGTATAAGCATTGAGGAAAGCCGGAATCATCACGTCACCACTATACTGATTGACAGGAGTACGGGATGCGTCAAACTTACCTCCACTCAATGCAGAACCCGCCGGATAAACGGTTCCAGCATATTGTGCTTCTACCCTATCACGATAACCCGCCAAGGAATTGACAAACTTCTCGAAAGTCTTGCTGCGATAACCGCTATTGGCATCACCCATTCCCTCAAAGGCTGTACTCAGCGAGATGGTACTCATCTGGAAAGAACCACTCTGTGTAGTAGGAGTTCCCTCATACATATATTGAATACTCTTCTGGGTAGTCTGGGTGCGGACAGCAGAAAGATCTATCTTCAAGTCCTTCACCGGCTCCAACGTCATACGCAATTGCAAGTTATCTGTCTTGCTAGTTGTGGCAGGTGTTGCAACAGAGTCATTGCGGAGCAGCCAGTCATTCTCCCTAGCCTTACCGATATAGTCATCATCCACCAGACCAAAGGCAAAATCCAGACCAGGCGCCATAGAACCCACCTTTTTCTGTCCGAAGGCATCACCGATACTTGGGGTAAAACCAGGCAACGTGAGCTGATAACTGCTGCGATAATTGAAGCTGACATTACGGACCATCATCGCCAGTCGCGCCACCGTTTGCCAAGTCTTATACCAACTCTTTTCTTCCAGCGGTTCCTTCGCTAGTACCGAAATTTTGATTTTCTGGGCACTATCCACCTTGGAGATGAGTTTTATCTGATTATTGTCCACCTTTTTATATTTAATAGGGAACAACTTGCCATCAGCAGTCTTGGCAGACACGATGAGACGCTTGCTGTTCTTGCCATGACGGATACTGAGAGTAGTATCAGGCAAGAGCGTGATTTCTTTCTCGAATGCCTTCTTGTTCTTAGGCAATGCCTTCTTTGGATCAGCAGCCTGCTCTTTGGCATCTTTCTTTTTCTTCTCCTTCTCTTGCTTCTTGCGCTGCAACTGACTCTTAGACTGCGTACGTTCAAACTTTTCATTTACCTTCTTGAGGAAAGGCACATGATTGTAGAGTTTTACAAGATTGAACGAACCGTTGAGTGTCAACTCGCGATGCGTATTAATGGTATTACCATACGAATTGCCATCCTCATCTTCCATGCCTCGCTCCCAAGAATAGTTAGAACTATAAGAAGCATCGGTATTCACCCAGTCGAAGACAGGCAACAAGTTGAGCGGCACCTTATAGGAAGCCGTAAAACTCTGACTATAATCGAGCGGTGTACCCCAGGTTCTGACACTATTGAGCACGGCACTTCTGTACACAGAATCCTTCCAGGCATGATACTGATCAGCATAAAGATCCGTATTCACATCCGGATAAGGCACATCAACCTGTGCATGGGTAGCACTCTGGAAGTTCATGTGCAGATTCTTGGTCAAGTCCCAACGCAGAGCAAATTCACGGTTCCAAAGGAACTGATCGCTGAATGTGATAGGCAACTGCGACTTGGTAAGACTTTCCATATCACGCTCCTGCAATTCATAGGTTTCATGTGTCATCTCGGTATTGAAAGCGAGATTTTGCGGCAACCAGTTCAAACCGAAACGCTTCAGGATGTCGAGCCACTTGCTCTTGTTCTTGATTTTCTTGAAAGGTTCCCATGACTTATATACCGGAGTCCATGAATAATCCAATGCACCTCGCCAGTTGTCCCGCTGCTCACGAACCGTAGTTTCACCGGTAGTATGCTGATGAGCATGACTATAGGTAAACGAGAAGTTGGCAGGGTCGTATGGCATCGGATGGCGCTTGGTGGCAATCCCCACACGGGCATTAGATACAGAGAAGTTGGTTTGTGTAACCTTGGTTACAGCAATATTCTCGATAGAATCGCGCTCAGCCTTCGAGCCTGTAGCATCGAGAGCATCCTTCAGTTCCATATCCGTGTCCATCGGATTATACTTCGGCGAAGTCTTCTCCTTGGTGACACTATAATATAAAGGTATGCTCACCTTCGCCTTGTCTGGGAAGAACTTACCCATTTCCAACGAGGTGGTCACACTATAGGTGCCATAGTTGTCGGTACTTCTACTAGCCACACCGTCTTCCAGACCTCCAAATCCTTCGCTGACATATCTTCCCGTAGCATTGACACTACCGAAATCAGACAGCTGTACATTGAGATTGGCATTGGCAGCCCATCCACCCTTGTTGTTATGTTCCTTCAGGCGGAGTTCATTTACCCAGACTTCACCACTCTTGACATCTCCTGAATTATTACGCACACCAATCATCATGGTCTTCACCTCGCCAAGGCTAGGATTACCCACAATGGTCAACTTATTGTTAGGGTGCTCGCTATCGTATGCCGAGTAAGGTGCCATATAAGATGCCATGCCTTGTGCCTTAGCCTTATTACGCTCCTTCTTGAGATTGGTAAAGATGCTGAGAGCCACATCAAACATATTCTCCTCAGGCCAGACCAGCTTACGGTCGGCAGGCACATTACGATTGTAATTGCTGCGAGGAGCCGTGAGGGTGAGTGGAATCTCATATTCATAATAGTTATTCTTATAGTCACTACCCAGACGGATAAAGACAGCCAGTTCTCTATCCTTCAGGTTTGTTGTATTCTGTTCCAAGGCATTGGCATGGGTAAACATCTGAATACGCTTATACTGACGAAGATCGAGAGTCGTATTCTTGTATACAGCCTTTGCTTCCCCACTGGTCAGGTTCTTGACAACAAGACTCAAAGCCTGTTCGTTGGATTCCACCAGCTGTGGCTGACTCGGATCCTGCTCACGACTGATGCCAGGAGGCAATACGTAGTTGACCGGAGTCTTCTCGGCATTTTCCTCAAGATTCACAGCACTAGCCTCCAAGGTACCACCAGATGCAGCACTCAACTGCTGATCATAAGTACGCCATTCACCACGTACCAGATCGAGCGTACCAAAGCGCAGGACGATAGGCTTCTTGAAACCGGTAAGGAACATACGCATGAAACGGATGCTGGAGAAATCATTGATATTACCTTGTCGGCTCTCGAATTCATCTACTGGAATACGGAACTGATACCAGGTAACAGACGACTTGGTATTATCTCGCCATGTCTGTGAATATTCCCGCTTGTCCACAATATGGTTGGTACCCACAACAAGATCTTCCGGACGAATACTTACACGGTACTGGAAGTACTTCTCATATTCATTCAGCGTATAATCCTGGTTGATATCTTCCACATCTGGGGTAGACTTATAAGATGTATCATAGCTCTCAGAACGGCTATCACTGTCAGGCGAGTTGCCCTGAGGGTTGTTGATATACTTATAACGCTGCAAGATAGGAGCACGCATCTGATCCCAGTCACTGCCACGGAAATAGTGATAGTCATCACGTGCAGGGTCAGCAAAGATGCTGTCGAATACAGCCTGGTTCACCTTTCCCTGTATCTGGTCGAGGTAAGCACTCTTATAGAATTCCTGTTCCTCGGCATCGGTCAAACCGTTGAAACCAACATCCTGCAAGGCACGACTGCCACTGGTTGTTGCAAAGGCATAGGTCACCGTACTCTGAGTAGGAATCTTACCCCACTGAGTATAAGTAAAACTCTTGCTGCCATCAACTGGCATACCGCTCTCATAGAACTTCTTGCCATCCCGCAGGATATCTTCGCTCACCTCACCCAGATTGATATAGAAATCTCCTCCATATTCATTGGCATCCGGCTGTTCACGGGTATAGAGGAATGGATCAAGCAACCAGAACTCGATATATTCAATGTTTGCCTGTTCGAAATCATTGGTATCGAGTTTACGCATCATACCGCCCCAGTTGAGCTGTGGATTCTTCAATGTACCATCTGCCTGCAGGTCTTCCACATTAAAGTTATAAGGACCCGGCTCTGACGGATAGTAAGCCAGGTTGAGCACGCTCAAAGTATTGGTGGCTCCCTGGTAACTGTTCTGCTGGCGCAATGGGAACAACTCTTTCACATATACTTCACGAACATAGTGATTACTGAGCTGCTTGAGGTCGCTCTTGATATGTCCCGGAGTCAAGGAACTGCCTCGACGGGTAAAGAGAGGGTCAATGCAATACCAAGCCAGACGGGAACGGTGGAAACCGCTCGTCAGTCCGGTCTTATCGTTATAATCTTCCTTGAAATTGAGCGATGGCACGCTGGAAATAAACCAGGAAGTAGGCGTCATCACATCAATGCCGTTCTTGGTATTTTCGAAATCATCAATATAGGAAGCATTGTCCTGAGTTCCTCCAGCCTCTCCAGCCAACAACTGGGCAAACTCACTGGTAAAGGATATTTGCGATGGTTGGGTAAGATGCAGGAAAGGTATCTTGTCAAGTACATTGGTAAGCCACTGGCTCTCCTTCTTCCAATTGAGATTGACACCCCAAAGAGTGTTCTTCAATGGTTCAGAACCCATCGATACCTTTGTTGTAAGGGCCTGTTCGGAAAGATGCTGCAGGGTACCACTCATCTGGAAGTTCTTGGAGAAATCATACTCCCAGTTCACACCAAACATGGTCTTGCGAGTCTGACCATAATCCGTATTACTTTCCAGGGATACATTGACAGAAGTACCCGCATCGATGATGCTCTGGTTGAGAATGGTAACCTCACCCGCATTGTAATCAACCGAATAGTCGCTACCCTCTGTCAGGGTAACACCACCTGCGGTTACTACAACCGAACCCTGTGGTACATTATAGGCACCAAGGGAGATGACGTTAGCAGATGAACCTTTAAACTGGCCCACCATCAGATACTTATTTTTCTCTGCAATCTGTTTGGCAACGGTCTTGGTACTATCATACAATTCGGTAAAAGCATATTTTTCCGCTGCATCCGTAGCCACTCCGTTCTTGACAAGATAATCACGCATATAGCTACCGAAAGGTTCTACTTTCGGAATAAATACACGACCATTAGACACAGTATAGCCTTCAACATAGTCATAATATCCATTGCTATGCGCCTTGTTGTTGTTATCAAGTCGGTCGGCACCCAGCACACGGATGATTGGAGTATTCTTTACTCTCTGTTCAGGAATATAAGACAGATAGACACCCGTAGTGTCGCTCTGGTATTTCACATCAAGACGGAATTTCTCCTTTTCTATATTAGAAGCAAGATAATACACGTTCTTCATCATCAGGTCCCAGTTACCCTGCTGAGGATTACAGCTGGTATTCTTGAGTGCTTTGACAAAAAGTGCCTGCTTGGTATCAGTAATATCAGAAGCAAACTCACCCACCTGATAAGTTACGCCACCCGATGTATATTCATAAGCCACAGCCAATACCTGGTCGGTCTGAATACCCGTCTTCAAAGATACATAACCCAAGGCTGTATTGACAGTATACTCAGAAGAACTCAAAAGGCGGGCACTCTCCAATTTCTCAAAATCAGCACCACCTACCAGACCGGCTCCCTCCAAAGTAGCAGCAGCCTGGTCAATATCTCTGGCAGCCACATACTGGGTGGTCATTGCCTGATACTCGGTATTGGCTCGGTTAGAAGGCACCTGTCCGGTTGCCGTCCACATCGGATTGCTGATCTTTGAAGTTTCACCAAGGTCGGTCAATGCCACAATGTTTCGGGTATTGGCAGTAGTTCCCGTCTTATTGGTTACCCAAATCTCTACACGATTGATGGTAACACTCGTAATAAGATTCGGCAACTTCTGCATCCACTCATCATAATGATTTCTAAAATATCTGGAAAGGAAGAAGTGGCGATTCTCCTCATAATCAGCAACATTGATTTCAAATGGAGTTAACTGCACACCACCCTTACTGGAAACACTCTTGGATGCACTCTTCTTCTGCGAAGCCACCATCTGCAATTTCAACTTACCAAACTGCATATCGGTTCTGACACCAAAGAGGCTACTGGCTCCCTTGATGAGAGAAGAATTGCTAGGAAAAGATACATTACCAGCCTCAACAAGCTTGATGATTTCGTCTTCCTTACCATCATACTTCAGCTTCATGTTCTGAGCATCATAATCCAGCGTAGCATCTGTGTTATAATTCAGGTTCATATTCACCTTATCGCCCACCTTACCATTCACATTGAGATTGATCTTCTCATCGAAGTTCATCATCGTAGTTTTTCGGTTGCGGATAGGCAAAGATGGATTATCAATGCTCTTCTTGTTCATACCCAGTTTCAGCTCGGCAGAACCCTGTGTCTTGACACGGATACCACCAGGACCAAATATTTTCTCAGCTGGTCCCAGATCGAAATGCATATCAGAGAAGTCAAACTTCTCCTTACCCTTGGTCTGATAAATCTCATCGTTCTTCTTACGGAAGAAAGCACTTCTCTCATTCATCTCAGTCCAGGAGTTATACTCTTCCGGAGTAAGCATGATAGGAGCTGAGAGCCAGGTATTACCCATACGATTGCCGATAACGAAACGGTTGAGCGTATCGTTATAGACCACATCATACTTCATGTTGTCCGGGCGCTGCAAGTCGAGCGGACTCTGATAGAGATCGCTGAGGGAATAAGGTTGGGTAAGCTGAATCTTCCAACGGGTATTCAGCAAAGAATCAGGAATGGTGTCATCCTCCACCTTGAAGGGTTGGGCAGAAACAGCCATCTTGTTATTCTTTTCCTTATCATTTTCTTCAGTTACGGTCGACTTCTTCTGTTGATTATCTGGGGTATTTACAGTCTTTTGTGGTCTTCTCTGCGTACGATCATCCTGCAGATAAGGCATGACAAGAGCGTAACTGAAGGTAGAAACCATCAGCCAGAAGAACAACAAATATATTTTTCTTTGCCTCATTTGCGGATTCTAAAATCTAAACATTCTAATTCTTAACACTTTATTTTCTCTCTTACAGCAATTACTTGATTTGCTTAAGAGCCAACTTTACCACCTGTTCAACCGGCAAATCCGGCTGAGCCTTCAAAATGTCGACAACTACCTTAGCAGAAGGAGCTGGCGAGAAGCCAAGCATGGTAAGAGCACTCACAGCCTCATCCTTCACATCGTTGTTTACCATGACGACATTACCACCGTTCGCAGGAAGTTCATCAGCGATACCAAGACTCACTATCTTATCTCTTAAATCTAGGATAATACGCTGGGCGGTCTTGAGTCCGATGCCCTTTACCCCTTTCAACATCTTGTCATTACCAGATGATATCACGTTACAGAGTTCACTTGGAGACATGGATGAGAGTATCATTCTCGCCGTATTTCCTCCCACACCAGATACAGTAATCAGCAACCGATAAAGCTCTCGTTCCTGTTTTGTAGCAAAACCGAAAAGGGTGAAAGAATCATCTCTTCCACCTGCTACCAGAACCTCGTGAACATAGAGTTTTACTTCCTGTTTGCCTTGAATGGCGGTATAAGTATTAAGCGAGATATTAAGTCCATAGCCCACTCCTGCTGTCTCTACAACAGCCAAAGCAGGAGTTAACTCTGTCAAATCGCCATGAATATATTCTATCATATCTAATTATCTCCACATTATTATAATAATATTTATTTAACGGCAAAATGCTCAATATATTGTATCAAGTGAAAGCCAATGCTAAGATTCACATAAAATCACGAAACTGAAAGGAATCCATTCGAGAAGTCTTACAAATCTCCCCTTATCCTACCTAAAAATCATGATTTTATAACCTTTTGCAACTTTTATGAGTTAAAAATCTATTAAAACGTCACGTATTTCAAGAAAAAGCTATACTTTTGCAACCGGAAATAGATATCATGCGGAAATATATCCGCAAAGACTAACCCATAAGATAGTTTGAAGATAAAACAATAACTATCATAAGATAGAGTTTTATATATAAAAAGGTAGATTTTTAATAAGAAACAACAATAAAATAAAAGAAATAACAGATGAAAAAGTTTAGAGCAGCCGTAGTAGGTTACGGCAACATCGGTAAGTTTACAGTAGAGGCTCTCGAAGCAGCTCCTGATTTCGAGATTGCAGGTATCGTTCGTCGCCAGGGTGCTAAGGACAAACCAGCAGAGTTGGCTAACTATGAGGTAGTAGATGACATCACTAAATTGAAGGATGTTGATGTTGCTATCCTCGCAACTCCTACCCGTTCTTGCCCTGAGTATGCAGAGAAGATCGTTGCCCTCGGCATCAACACCGTAGACAGCTTCGATATCCATACCAGCATCCTCGACTACCGCACCAAGCAGATGGAGAACTGCAAGAAGGCTGGCAAGGTGAGCGTTATCTCTGCCGGTTGGGACCCAGGTTCTGACTCTATCGTACGTGTATTGATGGAAAGTCTGGCTCCAAAGGGATTGACTTATACCAACTTCGGTCCTGGTATGAGCATGGGTCACTCAGTTTGCGTTCGTGGCAAGAAGGGTGTAAAGGAAGCACTCTCCGTTACCATCCCATTGGGTGAGGGTATCCACCGCCGTATGGTTTATGTAGAGTTGGAGGAAGGTGCCAAGCTTGAGGATGTAACAGCAGAGATCAAGGCAGACCCATACTTCGCTCACGATGAGACCCACGTATTCGCCGTAGCATCTGTAGATGATGTAAAGGATATGGGTCATGGTGTGAACCTCGTTCGCAAGGGTGTATCTGGCAAGACCCAGAACCAGCGCTTCGAGTTCAACATGAGCATCAACAACCCTGCCCTCACCGCTCAGGTATTGGTTAACGTGGCTCGTGCTTCATTCCGTCTCCAGCCAGGTTGCTACACCATGCCAGAGATTCCGGTAATCGACATGTTGCCAGGAACCCGTGAGGAAGTTGTTGCAACACTCGTGTAATTATAAATCAAATATATCCCAAACTCGCTGGATGATTTTTCGTCATCCAGCGAGTTTTTTTAATGATTTAGTTACCTTCAATTATACAAGAGGAGCCAACTTTAAAATAATAAAATTATGATATTAGATTATCTGATATATCGCTTTTATAAGGCGTACCGTAAGTATAAGAAAGAAGGAGATCCTTTTACCAGAAGCAAAGGATGTCTCTTACAGACCTTACAAATTGTAATAATACCAGTTGGCATCAATGTTGCTTTTTGGTATCATCCCGATCCTTCTATATTTAACATAATTCCTTATGCTCTTATCAATCTTTGTATGTATATGTATATACGTAAAAGATATACTCGAAATAGATTAAAAGGTATTGTTGCAAAATATGACATGTCTATCCAACACCAATTTCCAATGTGGATTATTTGGATTTTTGTAGCATTTTCTACATTTTTCGGATTGGTTCTAGCTGCATTAGTAAGTTATTATATAGTTAGACCATTGTCAATTATTTAAGCTATTACTCATACTTGTCTGTTGAGCAGCTAGTGATTTACAAAGAATATTGTTTACATATACAAACTACACGAACACCCAACAATTACACCTATCCGCGATTAATATTTTCCGAGTTTTACACATATCCGCGATTATCAGATGGTACAAATACACACCTATCCGCGATTATCTCCAAGAAAAAGCCAGTTTTTTAATATTTCTTAATCTTAAAAGGCTCGCAAGAAATCGAAACTTCTTGCGAGCCTTTTTCTTTAGCATTATTCCACTTTCCATCCATCAACAGTACCTGTCTTCGATGAAAAGTTACAGCCAATCTTTATTATCATTCTGGTATCTGCCTTATATTCTCTAGCATAGCCCATCTTATCAATTTGCTTGATGGCATCATCAGCTTTACCATCCCTTTTAAACTCGAATATGTAAACATACTTAGGAGTTTCCACGACACAATCGCTTCTACCTTCACTAGTTTCCTTCTCTATGAAAACGGCGAAACAGCTAATCATCCTCAGTAAAAGATAAAACGTGTATTGGAAATAACGTTCCTTCTCACGTTCATTATCTTTACGACGTTGCGAATAAGGAATACTTGCCAAGAATGAAGTGAGGAGTTTCTCTAGTAAATCAACATTTCCTTCCCTCAAAGCCTTGACCGTCTGCAAAAGCCACGAATTTGGATTTTCTTTTGGAGCAAGATAACTAGTTGCCACCATTGTAATGAATCCGTTTTTCACCTCATCATTAGGAAAATCCAAAAGATACGAGTTTGTATCCATGTCGTAACCCTTGATAGTGAGATAACCACTCTGGTAAATCATCGGTAGAGGCTCTTCCACATCAGCCTTATAATCCACGAACTGCTGGGTACTATAGTATTTTCCCACAAGTTCATTGAGGTTTTCATTACTTTTCGCCAACAACCGGATGAGATAAGTCGGGGAGCCTGTGCTAAACCAATAATCATCCATCAGCAGTTCATTGAATGTTCGCAAGATGCTAAAGGGATTGTACACCCCCACCATTCTTCTACTAAAATGGTATCCATTAAACTTCCTCTTAAGGCGATGTTTCATTTCCTCCGTATCGATTCCATATATCTGAGCCATTTCTACTATCGGTCCTTGGAATATCGCTTGTAGTTCATTCTCTGTGATACCACAGATAGTATCATAGCGAGCAGACATACTGATATCGTCAGGTTGATTCATGCCACTAAACACGCTAACCTGCGAGAATTTAGTCACCCCCGTGAGCAACACGAACTGTAGGTTTCCTTCCGCCTCTTTCAAGACTGAGAAGAATCCCTTCAGCAAGTTTCTGTTATAATCCTCTATGCTCATTTCGTTCTCCCCTATGGCAACCTTGAGGTTTTCCATACCAAGGACATCCAACAAAGGCTTATCATATTCATCTATCAGCACCACAGCCTTTCTACCAGTCTTAATTTGAGCATTTTTCAAGACTTGCTTAAAGCGGCTTCCCAAAGTTTGGGCTAGTTCATCCTTACCATATAGTTTCTCACCATTAGCAACAAACTCCTCCAAGACATGGTCTAGTTGATAAGGCTCCACAAAATTCTGTCCGCCAAAAGAAAGATAGAACACAGGGTAGGAATTCCATTCATTTTCAAGTTTGTCGATGGCAAGTCCTTCAAAGAGTTCCCTGCGCCCTTCAAAATAGCATTTCAGAGTAGAAACAAGAAGAGACTTTCCAAATCGTCGTGGACGACACAGAAAATATATTTTTCCTCTTGACACAAGCCTATAAATCAAATCGGTCTTGTCCACATAGACGTAACCACCTGTTCGGATGCTCTCAAATTCCTGTACTCCAATTGGATATTTCATGACGTTATACTTTATTGTTAGCCATGCAAAATTACAAAAAACAAATGGAAAATTACTTTTTTTGCACAAAAATGTTGGTCTTTTACGGAATTTTAGTTATATCTGCAGCAAAATTCTTCTTTGTGAAGATTTTTGGGATTGTTCCTGTACTTTTATAGTACTAAAAGCGACAGAAGAATACATGCAAAGCCACATCTGAAGAAATATCAATTACGACATCAGAGCCTATCATCATAATTAAAAGCCAGTTTTTTAATATTTCTTAATCTTAAAAGGCTCGCAAGAAATCGAAACTTCTTGCGAGCCTTTTTTAGTATCTTATGTCTTGAGTTTAAGACATAAGCTTGAATACGTTTTCACGCTTTACTTAACGTCAGTTGGACCCTGACCGGCTACCAATGGCCAACCTGGGTTCTGGTAAACAACAGATGTGGTAAGATCGGTCTGATCACCAGCTGCTGTCTGACGGAATACACTCTGTGCGATAGGAGACAGATAATGAGCAGGGGTAAAGTGATAACCATCAAATACCTGGTTGTTAATCTTAGAAATCTGGTATGGACGGATGTAATCACCACTGATAGTCTTATCACTGATATTACCATTACCACCTTCAACATCTACCTTTGCGAGGTTGGTTGTACCATCGAGCCATGTGCCCTCGTAAACAGTACCCCAGTACTTCATACCTTCAATCTGGTAACCGTTCACCTGATCGCAAGCACGCCAGCGGATCAAGTCCTCCCAACGGGAAGCCTCACCGATGAACTCATCACGACGCTCACGACGGATGTTGTAAGTAGTAGCATCAACCAACTGACCATGAGAGTAAGCACCGAAGTCCCACTTAGCCTCCTCCTGCATGTTGGTTGCAGCGATCGTCTTGTTATAATCAGGATCTACCTTGGCACGGGTGCGGAGAGCACGCCAGTACTTATCTGCTGTAGCATCGATAGTATTATTCTTCAACCAAGAAGCCTCCATGTAGTTGAGGAGAGCCTCTGTGCCACGGAATACGATACTTCCGCTCTCGCCGTAATCGTGGTTGAGTCCCTGCTGGGAATCATAGTTCTTACCCTTCTTCACTGCGAAACCTGTCACCATACGAGTCTCGTTGTTGCCCTTTACTGTCCATGAGAGGTCGGTTGGGACAGCACCCTCACTGGTGTAGTTCTCGATAGATCCATCCATCTTGGTGAACAACTGGATACGAGAGTCGCGATCCTGGAGAGTAGCCTTGATGCCCTCATTCTCCCACTCAGGGTTGTAACCAGAACCAGCTGCATAGATAGGAAGACCGTTACGCATGAGGAATGAGTTAACCAAACCACGCGTCCAACCGGTACCACCGCCGTTGCGCTGCAACTGCATCTGCACGTTGTGAGTAACGTTAGCCTTTGCCTTGTCAAAAGCACGATACATCAAAACCTCGCTATAGCCGCTCATATCCTTGTCACAGAACATGGTGTAGTAAGGGTTGAGACTTGCCAAGCTTGCATTCTGTCCCTCTGGAGCATCCGTATTCTCTACGAGGTTGTCAACGAGCTTATCACCCAATTCCTTAGAAGACTTCATAGCCTCTGTGAGGAAGTGTTCGATAGAAGAGTCGATGTTAAAGCCCTGGATATCCTCAGCCTTGCCTGGCCAACCTGGACCACCTGGCACAAATGCTGTACCCTTGTGATACTTCTCCCATGTAGCCTCGAAGAGAGCTGCACGAGAACGGAGCAGGAGGGCAGCATCGCGAGAGATGCGGTTCTTGCCACCAGGAGCTGACTCCATCAGAAGACCGAGTGCCTGGTCAAGGTCGTCGAGAATCTGCTGAGCTACCTTATAACGTGGCTGGCGCTTTGAAGCCTCAACAAGAGTTTCCTTGTCATCAGGAAGCGCAGTGAGCACGATAGGGAAGTCACCCAAAGACTGCAACTTGTCTAAGTAAAGGTAAGCACGGAGGAAATATGCCTCACCAATATAGTGGCGCACCTGAGCCTCAGCACCGCTAATCTGCTTAGCCTCGAACTTTGGCAATACCTGGTCGAGGAAATAGTTAACCGAGCGGATGTTACCGAAATCCCAGGCACCACCACTCTGACCTACTTTCCAGTTTCCAGGAACCCAACGGCTAGAATAACCTGTTGCTGCCTGGTTATCAGTAGCATTATCAGAAGCAAAAGTACTCATACCATAGCTACCAGGGCCAATACTTGTCAATACACCATAAAGATTCACGGTGTAGGCTGCCAGATCGTCTGCGCTTGTGAAATAAGACGCAGGTGTCACGTTGCTTTCAGGCTCCTTGTCAAGATAGTCATCGCAACTTGTCAGACCTAGCGTCGCGCCCAATAAGAGCATTGAAATATATTTAATTTTCATAAATTGTTTCCTTTCTATAATCTAAATGATAAGTTAGAATGTTACACTAAGACCGAATGAGAATGTCTTTGACAATGGATAGGTCTTACCAATCTCACCGCCATAACCTGCTCCGATCAACTCTGGATCACCTGCCTCTGTGAAGTTAGTGATAGTAAAGAGGTTCTCTGCAGATACGAAGAAGCGAAGATTCTCAATATAAGCCTTGCTTGTGATAGTCTTTGGCAAGGTGTAACCGATGGTGAGGTTCTTCAAACGGCCATAAGCTGCATTCTGCAGATAGCGGGTCTGAGTCTGGATGTTGCGACCACCACCCCAGTCTGCACGTGGGTAGTATGCACCCTTGTTGTCCTCACGCCAGTAATCCTCGTGGAACTTGAAACCGGTAGCCTGCCACTTACCCTGACCGATAGCACCCCAGAATACGGCACCACCTGCTGCGTAGTCACGCTTGAGTGTACCCTGGAAGAACACCTTGATATCAAAGCCCTTCCAAGCTGCATCGAGGTTCAAACCAAAGTTATAGCGAGGAGTAGAGTTACCGATGATTCTTCTATCACCAGGCTTGTAGGCTGTATTCTCACCAGTATTTACCTTACCATCACCGTCGAGGTCGGCATACATGATATCACCAGCTGTCCAGCCGCTTCCGAGAGCGCTCTGGTCAACCTTAGCAAGGTGTTTATCCATCTCTTCCTGACTCTGTGCGATACCGATTGTGGTATAACCCCAGATATCTCCAAGCTTAGCACCTTCGTAGTATGAACCGAGGTTCTTGGATGGGTTAGGATACTTATCGATAACAACCTGGTTATCACTCAATACGAGAGATGCACCATAGCTAACCTCACCGATTACATCACGCCAACCAATCTGGAGATCCCAACCCTTAGATGTCATATCAAGGTTGTTCACCTTTGGAGGATTGGCACCGAGGATAACAGGCAACTCAGGAGCAGGACCAACCATGTCGTAAGTCTTGCGCTGATAGTAGCCGAACGATCCTGTCAGGCGGTTATTGAAAGCACCCCAGTCGAGACCGATTTCCCATGTACGGCTCTTCTCCCATGTAAGAGTAGAAGATACGAGACCTGGCTGTGAAGAGATGTTTGGCTTAGCACCATTGATCAACCAGTTACCACCCTGTGCAGAGAAGCCGATGGTTGGATAGAAAGGATACCAGTTGTCTGTATTCTGGTTACCCAACTGACCCCAAGAAGCACGGAGCTTCAAGGTGTTTACATAATCAGTCAATGGCTCCCAGAACTTCTCACGGGCAATGTTCCAACCTGCAGAGAATGATGGGAAGAAGTTCCAGCGGTTCTCGCGGAGGAAACGTGATGAACCATCATAACGGAGGTTAGCCTCGAAGAGGTAACGACCTGCATAATCGTAGTTGATACGACCGAAGAAACCGGCTGTAGTCCATGAGTTATATGCACCACCTACACTTGGCTTGGTGGTTGTTGTATTGAGAGTAGGAAGACCAGACATGATACCGTTCTGCTGTGCACTGATATTGCGCTGACGGAACCACTCACTCTGGAAACCACCCATTACCTTCATATTATGCTCGCCAAATGAATGGCTGTACTCTGCAAAGAGGTTAGGGTTGAAATAGTTAGACTTGAACGAATACTCATACACGCTTGATGTGGCATTGATATCTACGTAAGGATTGTTGTCGCAGTCATAAGCGTAAGTGGTCTGCCAATCACGGTGGTTGAACTGTGTAACAATACGGTAGTTCAACTCAGCATTCAGAGTCAGACCCTTTACAGGAGTTGCAACAAATGAAAGCTGCTGTGCGAGACGGTCTGCCTGATTCTTGGCACGGCCACCATCCTTAAGACGGCCGATATAAGACTCTGGTACCCAATGACCATTAGGATCGGTAGTTGGCATAATAGGCCAATAACGGCACATATTGTGGAAGAACACATCTGTACCATTGATCAAATCACCAGGAGAATCGAAGTCCTGACGTGAGAAACGGGTATTGTAGGTCATACGCAACCAGTTGGTTATCTGAGCGTTGATCTTACCGGTCATGGTATAACGCTTCATGCTATCATCGCCATGACGGAGAAGACCACCACGGTTGAGATAGTTACCAGATACATAGTACTGCAAACGGTCATCACCACCATTGATACTCAAGGTATGCTCCTGAGAGAAGCTGGTACCAAACTGCTCCTTGAGCCAGTCGGTATTACCAATAGGCAAGTTTGGAGTATCGTCCCAAACCTCCCAACGGTTGTTGCTGTTCTTGAACATCTTCTGCATGGTAGGGTCACTCTGAGCCTTCTTAATCTGCTCGAGCTTATCATCTGTAAACCAGACACCTGCGCCGCTACCTACAGAAGCAGCATTCATGTACTTAGCCCATGTGTAAGAGTCCATCATCTCCGGCATGTTGAGTGGAGAATCGAAACGGAAAGAGTTGTTGTAGTTAATAGAAGCCTTACCCTTCTTACCGCTCTTTGTAGTAATAAGGATGACACCACCGGCAGCACGTGAACCGTAAATGGAAGAAGCAGAAGCATCCTTCAATACAGAAATGTTCTCGATGTCCTGTGGGTTGAGTGCGTTCATATCGCCCTCCATGCCGTCGATGAGCACGAGTGGAGATACAGAAGAACCGGCACCGATAGTACCTGTACCACGGATATTAAAAGACTTGGTTGAATTAAGAGTACCACCGCTGCTTGGTGTAGAGAAGTTCATACCGGCTACAGCACCCTGAAGAGCATCAACAACAGAGTTGACTGGGCGAGCGCCGAGAGTCTTGGAATCAACGGTAGAAACGGCACCAGTGAGGTTTACCTTCTTCTGAGTACCGAAACCGACAACAACGACCTCATTCAGAGTCTTGCTGTCTTCCTTCATGGTCAAATTGATTTCACCGCCCTTCCATACCATCTCCACTGGTTCGAAGCCAATGTAGCTGATACAGATAGTTGCACCACGGTTTACATCAGAAAGAGCAAACTTACCATCGAAATCGGTGATGGTTCCACCTTGCTTTCCCTTAACTGTGACTGTAGCACCAATTACAGGCTCCCCTGTAGGGTCGATAATGGTACCAGTGCATTGTCCATCTTTGGACTGATTAGTTTCCTGGATACGAGTTCCCCCATATGCCTGGGCTGGAGCCATTCCAAGAGCCATAATCATAGTACTTACTGTGAATAGTTGTCTTATCATAAGATAGAGTTTAAAAAATTGTTATTTGGTTTCTTATTTATTACGTTATATTTTTATACTTCAGTTAGCTGTTGCAAAGATACATTATTTTTCAATACGGTTAAGAATTCAAGGCAATAAATGTTTATTTTTTAAATCTTTTTAAGTAAAATAGCCCAAAAAACAATCTAAAAAGGCTCACAAGATGTATTTCTTGCGAGCCTTTTGATAAAGAATGTAAAAAAGACACTCTTCTTTATTTATGTGTCATAATATCAAGCACCATATCGTCGGTTGCTCTCATCGCATCGGCACCGATACTTGTAAGATTATGGATACATTTATCCACATCATCATCTACGATGCCTTCTGCCGATGTCACGCACTTACCTTCCATCGAAAGAAGAGAAGAAAGCAGGGCAGTACTGACTCCCGAAGAAATCTTCAGTGCACAGCTCGGTTTGGCACCATCGCAGATCATACCAGTAAGGTTTGCCACCATATTCTTGACAGAATTGCAGATACGGGTATAATCGCCCCCCATCAGATAGGTGATACCGCAACTGCTGCCCGTACTGGCTACCACACAACCACATAGAGCTGAGAGTTTTCCCAAGCTCTGCTTGATATAGATAGCCGTCAAGTGGCTGAGCATCAAGGCACGGATCATTTCCTCTTCAGTATTCTCGTTCTCCAGAGCATATACCACGACAGGGTTGGTAGCACAGATACCCTGATTGCCGCTACCACTATTACTCATCACCGGAATCATGGCTCCACCCATACGGGCATCGCAAGCTGAAGCGGTACGGGAGATGATGTGAGAGAAGATGTTGTTACCGAAGATACCATGACTCAGAGGGCGGTCCATTGTCTTACCGAGACAATGTCCATAGTTGCCCTTGATACTCAGTTCGGCAGCCTTCATATTATATTCCTTGGTCTTAAGGATGAAAGAGATTTCATCAAGCGGAGCTGTTGTTGCAAACTCGTAAACCATAGGAAAATTGAGTTGGATGTCATCATCAGCCTCATCACCGGCAGTACCACCACGCTTATCGAATACCACCTCGCCATTGCGCTCAGCATAAACAAAGTTGGTATGCGAACCGGAAATGATAGCTGTAGCCTGAGCATCATCGGCATAGCAGCTCACCTCTATATATAGTTTATCTACATCGCCCTGCTTCAACTTGATGTTGATTTCAGCATTCTTGATATACTGCTTGCCCTGCTCCAGACTGTCAGGAGTCAAGTCTTTGAGAACTTCAAGTTCATACTCCGGCTTTCCGATAAGGGCACCGAGTGATACGGCAATAGGCAAGCCTATCATACCGGTACCGGGAATACCCACACCCATCGCATTCTTGAGCATGTTTGGACTCAAGAGTACTTCGATGCGATCAGGGCGTTTGCCCAAAGTAGTAGCAGCCTTAGCTGTACAGAGCGCCACAGCCATCGGTTCGGTACATCCGATGGCAGGCACAACTTCCTTGTTGACGAGCGCGATGATGCGCTCACGCTTATTTTTCTCTAACATAATATAAATAGGTATTAGTCTTCCAACTGGAACAAAGGATCATCAGGAGTCAACATGGTTGGCTTCTGGTCGAATTCCTTCAAAAGCTGCTCAGAGGCATACTTCTTGTTTACTACCAGGCGGAACATGTACTCGTTGAACCAATCGTTGGTCATGATGAAGCAACCACCAAAACCATTGTCAGCACCCCAGCTGTTCTCTACCTTCCACTTTACAGGCTTGCCTGCTGCATCCAGATCAACGGCAGTCAAAGTCATGGCATGAGTAGAACCGCTATCGAAAGTAGCGATGCGGTCAGCCTTATTCATCGGGAAGGTAGTATTGAAGAGGCTGCCATAGTCGAAGTTGTCGAGAGCCAGATAGCCACGCTTTCTGTCGAGCTGCTTACCTACATCGTAGCTGGAATACATCTTATGACCATCCTTCAGGGAAGCGATGGCGAGCTGGGCAATCTCCTCCATAGGCAGGTTCAGGTACTTCCAGTTATGACCATCGTAGGTATGACGGTCGTATTCTACCTCGTATGTCTTGTGATAAGGACGACGTGGGTCATTCATCACCATGATGAAGGTACCGTTGAGATCCTTACCTACTGTCTCCTCATAGAAACTCTTAGGAGTATACTTCTTAGCCTCACCAATCTGCTTGCCGTCCTTATCACGGAAAGCATAAGTGAATTCCTTTACAGGCTCACCCAGAGTAAGGCTGAGCATGCGATAAACCTGAGCCAGCATTTCTGTCTTACGAGCCTGGATAGCAGCAGGTTTCTTTCCCTGGGCTACCATCTTGCGGAGTTCCAGACCATATTCACGGAGCTTGCTGCTGATAAGGCGGCTCATCTTGGAAGTATTGTTGCTGGAGAAAGTCTCAGGCTGAGCACTCATAGGTACGAGACCATACTTGCCAGCCAGGTCGGCAACACCGCAGAAAGTACCACCGTCGTTGAGAGGATTCTTGAAGAAGAACTGCACCTGAGGATCCTCAATGCTCTTCTTTCCGAGGTCAATGACACCCTGGAGCATGAGGTTAGCCTTCTCCAACTGGTCGTAGAAGAAGAGATAATCCTGAGAATACTCCACCACTCTACCCTGCTTGTCATTGACTGCAAAGTTGGAACGGAGCACATTGAAGCCGCTAAACATCCAGCAACGGCCCGAACTCTTCTGATTATGAATGCTCTGAGAAGGAGTCTCGATGCTGAAATGGGTATCAACAGGAGCCTCATTGGCATGATTCTTTACCAGGTCATCGATATTGTTGTTAGCAACAGCATTAAAGAGAGCCTTGTGTGCAGCACATGCATGGTTCTTCTCCATCTGCTGAAGAGCAGACTGGCTGATGCCGCCCCCCTTGGTCTGCGCCATCATAGACATGGAAGCCATCAGCATGGCTCCAATCAGTAATACGTTTTTTCTCATAATCTTTTATATTTATTTGTTTCTTTGTGCAAAAATAACACTATTTTGCGTACTTTCCAAACTTTTATGCTGAAAAATGCGAAGACGCTTACGAATGAAAGCCATTTTCTAAAAAAACAAGTTAAATTTTTCTTAATTAATAAGGAGTTCTGCAAATACATTACGGTTTTTTATTATATTTGCAAGCGAAATACTAAGCCAAAATTACGATAGTATCGTATTGGCTACACATAGTATAACAACAAACAACAAACCTATGATTGGCAAAGTAAAAATCCGATGCTTGTTTTTGTTGGCATGGCTTGCAAGATGACAACAAATATGGGCTCATTGAAAGTCATAGTAGACCCCCTAAAGGACATTAACAATGGAAAAGTATATAATTATAACCGAATTTGGAGATCAGCAAGATATAAGAGTGGGACTAAAATCTTGTAAAAACAAGTACAATCTTCTACTCTGTTGGGCAAAACATCTTTCTTATCCTTATATTGGTATTAAATCCAAGACGAAGCTTATCGAAGATATAAAATTTGATTTGCGCGAATTTAAACAATATGTTATGAATGCCAGAAGTTATATGACGAATTTTTATAATGAATCATATCTAGTAAATGGTATCCATATAGAACTGTATGTCGTTAAACGTGAGCAAAATTGCGATTCTTCATTTTTATTTAAAATATTTGTTTTTTATAAGAATTGGGATTTCCTAGTGGAGAAAGAATACAACTCCCCATTTGATGCTTTAGTTGATAGCATAAACATAATACAATGGAATGAATTCTCACAAAAAGAGAAAAATGAGTTTGAAAAGGTTCTAAAATCGACAAGCCATGTAAATTGCGTTATTCGCAATTTGGTTTGGAACTTCGAATGCTCCATACTTGGCAACAGTTTAAAAGTATATATAGTGAAGTCATGAAAAAGATATTGTTTATAGCACTCAGCATCATCCTCTCCGCTCCAACATTCGGAGCGAATGATAATCATCGTGCCAACCTCAGCTATGGCAACATGGTGATGGACAAGAACAAGGGGATTAGCTCGATATCATACGACATCAACAACTTGCCACAGAAAATATTATATAATGATGGAAGGAAAGCTAGTTACGTATATGATGCTGAGGGAAACAAGCACTCTGTCCTATATACGCTAACGGCAATGACCAACGCATTGCCTCAGATGCCAGTCATGCAATCTGCCGATGCTGTTACAACTGGTAGAGAAATCAAATCATTGACATATGGGACATATGACTACCCTGGCTCTATATACCCTAGAATAAAATTTAATTTAATAAAGGAACTATCTAATAATATAAATGTATGGAAAAAATAAAACTTGTATTAGGTATTTTATTGGGATTTACTCTTTCATTTTTTAATGCTTCTTTGCTTAAAAATAGTACAACAAAAACGGATGAGCAATACATTGTTACCAATAGCAGAGATGTATTCATATTGGATTCTGTAGAATTTAAACTTACCTCAGACTCTGTTCTTCTATATGGAAACGAAGATTCATATACAGAACTCTTATATCATTATGGAAGTATTCATAATGGTTCTAAAGAACTCTTATATTATGCATTAATCATGGCAGACAAATATTCTTATCCCGAAGCTTCTTATAATATTTTCGGCGCTATTAAAGATTTTAAAAAGAACAACACTTTATTATTGTCTGAAATGATGAGATATTACTTATTGTATGGGGCAAAAAACGGAAGTTCAAGTTCTTGTTTTCAATTAAAGGAATATTACGAAAAAGGAATATTATTCGAAAGAAATCAGAGAAAAGCAAAATTCTATGAGAATAAGATAAACGAAATTTATAAGATAAAATGGACAAAATAAGAAATATGCATAATATTGCCTTAGGCATCATTATAGGTTTGTTCTTGGGGGGAATTTTTCAAGCACGCCCTAAGTTTGAATGGAATTTGGGAGTAAAGCAACCAGTCGTCCCTCAATGGAATATAAACAAGATAAAATCTGCAATTATTAAAGAGAAGAGTATAAAAGATTATGAATTACTTAAAGAATTATCTGGCGGGCATTTGAAAAAAGAAGACATTTTCTATGGCTTACTTATGAATGAATACCACCCTAACGATACCACTTACAAAGACCTAAGAAATGTCTTGGTTGAAATCTACAATATCCCTCCAAAAGATACCATCACTTTGATGTGGGTAAAAAAACTTGATGATATGTACAAAAACAACAAATAGTGTTCTCTGAATTAATATTAAGTATTTAATAATTAGATATTTATAACACTTTTAATTTGGCTGTTTCACTAAAAATTAGTATCTTTGTCATGTTAAAGAGAATAATTATGAAGTATAGTTCACAATATAACCCCCTTACTTTAGATTTGTTCAAATCATCTTTCGATGATCTGAACAAGACTAATCGTTGGGTGATTCTTGGTGATAATATTCCATGGGCAGAAGTTGAAAAGACTTATAATTCTCGCCTTGGCAACAAATATAAGGGAGTAGGCTATGTCATGATGGCTAACTCCAACATCAACAAGGTGCAAGGGTACAACAGAGGAAAGAATGGATTTTAAAGATGAAAATCATAGTAGAAACTCTAAAGGACATAGATAGATGTACATTATATTAATAGATATCAATCAAGGACAAAAAGTTGCATTTTTTTCCTCGGAAGTAACAGATAAAAAGGAGGCTATTCTTTCTTGTGTTTCTAAAATTAGATTCCCAAGATTAGGAATAAAGAGTATTTCTAAAATAAAAAAATATTTGATTTACAATCCATATAAACTTTACAACATAACAAAATTACGTGGAGTATACAATGTTTATTATATTTCACTTACTATAAATGGAGTAAACATTGATGCAAATATTATAAAAACGAAAAAAGGCAATACAGATGCTACATATACAATAGTTGCTTATTTTAAGGAAGGAACTTATATTAGCCAAAATAAGAATATAGCCTCTATTTGTGCAATAAAACATTGGGCAAGATACTTATCTTGGCACTATTATTCTAAAGAAGAACGTGCCGAAATTAGGAAGAACATTTATAATATTAAAGAATTAAATGAAACTTTAAAAGACTTAGTTTGGAACTTCGAATGCTCCATACTTGGCAATAGTTTAAAAGTATATATAGTGAAGTCATGAAAAAGATATTGTTTATAGCACTCAGCATCATACTCTCCGCTCCAACATTCGGAGCGGATGGTAATCATCGTGATTACTCCCCAAAATAACTGTTGCAGGAAAGGCCATAACAACGGCAGGCTTGGCTACTAGTACAGCAGGCTATGTCATGATGGCTAACTCCAAAGCAACAAGGCGCAAGGGTACAACAGAGGAAAGAATGAATTTTAAAGGTGAAAACCATAGTAGAAACGCTAAAGGACATTAACAATGGAAAAGTATATAGTTATAACAGTGTTCGGAGACAAGCAGGACATTAAAGTAGAAACTATCGCTTGTAAAAATGAAGAGAATTTATTGCATTGTTGGGCAAGAAGAATTTCTTATCCTCGAATTGGTGTAAAATCAAAAGAGAAACTTTTAAAGGAAATTAAATATAAATATCGTGTAGATGAAGACGATGAAGGACTAGTTCTAATTAATGATACGCAAAATCTTTATGATGATTTTTATTCGATAAATGGCATATTTATTACAATATATGTTATTAAAGTTAGAAAGATTGTAGTATCGTCTAGTTCTTATGCTATGTTGTTTTTTTATAGGGGATGCGATTTCCTAGAAGAAAAAGAATACGCTTCTCCCCTAGATGCTCTTATTGATTGCTTAAATATAATTCTTTGGCAGGAATTCTCAAAAGAAGAAGAAACTGAAATCAAAAGAATTGTAAGTTCTGCAAGCCATGTAAATTGCGTTATTCGCAATTTAGTATGGAACTTCGAATGCTCCATACTTGGCAACAGTTTAAAAGTATATATTGTGAAGTCATGAAAAAGATATTATTTATAGCACTCAGCATCATACTCTCCGCTCCAACATTTGGAGCGGATGGTAATCATCGTGATTATTCCCCAAAGTCACCAGAGGCAGCTGCCTTTGACAGAATATCCACCATTCCAGTGGGCAACTATACTGGCAGCTTGGCTTTCTGGTTACCGCAGGAACAAGTGCGACGGTTGCTGCACCAATATCCGTTGCAGGAAAGACTATAACAACGGCAGGCTTGGCTACAAGTACAGCAGGCTATGTCATGATGGCTAACTCCAACAGCAACAAGGCGCAAGGGTACAACAGAGGAAAGAATGAATTTTAAAGGTGAAAACCATAGTAGAAACTCTAAAGGACATTAATAATGGAAAAGTATATTGTTATAACAGAATATGGAGAACAAAAGCAAGATATTACAGTAGAGAGTATATCATGTAAAAATAAAAATAACTTGCTGCTTTGCTGGGCAAGAAGAGTTTCCTATCCCCGTATTGGCATAAAATCCAAACAAAAACTTAGACGAGAAGTATTATTTCACTGCAACATATTAAACAGTAGTCTTGTCCTAGTAAATGGTACGCAAAATCTTTATACAGATCTCTATTTAATAAATGGTATTTTCATTGCTGTTTATGCCATTAAAGTTAGAAGATTAATAGAAGTTTCTAATTCATATGTCATATTAGGCTTTTATAAAGCATGGGGGATTATGGCAGAGAAAATATTAGATTCTCCACTGGATGCATTAAACCATTTTTTAGCCATGATTCCATGGAAAGAATTCTCACAAAAAGAGAAAAATGAGTTTGAAAAGGTTCTAAAATCGACAAGCCATGTAAATTGCGTTATTCGCAATTTAGTATGGAACTTCGAATGTTCCATACTTGGCAACAGTTTAAAAGTATATATTGTGAAGTCATGAAAAAGATATTATTTATAGCACTCAGCATCATACTCTCCGCTCCAACATTTGGAGCGGATGGTAATTACAAGAAAGCAAAAATATACAAAACGATATAAAAAAAAGAGAAAAATACTTAGGAATATGATAGTGATGAACAATAAAATGCTAGTTAAGCTTAATAAGCAAACTATTAATTATCCAAGATTAAATAAAAAACTTTCAAAAATCTTGGATGAAGGAGTAATATGGGTTAACAATTGCTATATTCTGCAATATTTCTATAAAGTGAATCAGCACTATTCTTTAGAAAACTTTGAAGATTATACTGCATACGAATGCTTCATGAATGGTTTTCATGTTGAGGATTATTGCGTTGGTAATACAATACAATATGCTTTTAGTTTCACGAATAAATTGGCTAGAATATTACAAGGTAAATGTAAATTCAAAATAATACTTTCTGTCAACAACCAAAATTGTTGTCACATTACTTTTCATTCACTTCATAATGAAGAAACGGAATGGGTAGTTATGGAACAATTGGATTCTTATTCAGAAAGTATCGCTGTTTTTATGTAATCCGCTTAAACAATTGTAGTAAAGCCCTAAAGAATTAGACTGTTTACGTATAAGAAAGGCATATTGTTCAAAATGTCTAAATTATAGTAGAACAAATAACAACTACAATGATTTTTTACAACTTTAGCTATTGAATTCAAGAAATAGAACTTATGAAGTTAAGATCAATACATACATTATTCTTGTTGTGCATTTATCTAGGAATAAATGCACAACAGAACATCTGTAATCATACATATCATATAGGAGACAAGATTGAGCGTCAGCAAGCCACCTTCAAACATTTTGACCAAAAAGAAAAAGGTGCTATTTGGGACTTGACAGACATCAATTTATCTGACAATGCCTCGTGGTTGACAATCACATCCAATCCTCAAGATGAAAATGGATTTATAATTAATGGACTCAATACTCGTTATTTTTGTCATCAAAACGAAACTGGCACATATTTGGATGGCTATGAGAACAACCAATCGAAAATTAGCTATAAACTAACAGACTTGATTGCTCCGCCTAATTTTGTACAGAACAGCATGACAACGGGGTATTTCAATGGATATGCCATATATTCAGAGTCAGTATATTCTCGTATTTATGGAACATATGAATGCCAAGTTGATGGGCTCGGTACAATGTTACTTCCATCAGGTGATACGAATACTGGTGTGACAAGGGTACATATCCAGAAACACACAGGACAACAATATCTCAAAAACATTGAGCATGCAAAGGCCTTACGCTTGCTGGTTGACAGTGTTAACATCTACACACATGATAGCATCATACAAAATCTGTCTGCCTTTATCGTCTCATTCACATGGCATCTACATACTCTACATTTCCGTTAACGGACAGCAATTCTCAGAAAAGTTCATCTACAAGTAATCAACTATGAGTAGAAAAATACAAAGAATTATCGGAAAAACCGAAAATATTGACCCAAAAGTGCTTTATATAGGAAAAAAGCATTATCTTTGCAGAAGATTTTCACAAAGAAAACATGGACAAGAACAAGTTTAGTCTATTAAGTAAAATAAAATACCCAGAAGATTTGCGCAAGTTGAGTATTGACCAGCTGCCGCAAGTTTGTAAAGAGTTAAGAGAAGACATTATCGACGAGGTTGCCGTCAACCCCGGTCATTTTGCCTCCTCTCTTGGCGTGGTTGAAATAACCGTAGCCCTTCATTATATCTTCAACACCCCTTACGACCGTATCGTATGGGATGTTGGACATCAGGCTTACGGACATAAGATCCTGACAGGTCGCCGCGACAACTTCTGTACCAACCGCAAGTTGCACGGCATCCGTCCATTCCCTACTCCTTTAGAAAGCGAATACGATACCTTCGCCTGCGGACATGCGAGCAATTCCATTTCCGCTGCACTCGGTATGGCTGTTGCTGCAAGAGAAACTGGAGAAACCAACCGTCACATCGTTGCTGTCATCGGCGACGGTGCGATGAGTGGCGGACTGGCCTTCGAGGGCTTGAACAATGTTTCGAGCACCCCGAACGATATGCTCATCATCCTCAACGACAACGATATGAGCATCGACAGAGCCGTAGGTGGTATGGAGAAATACCTTCTCAATCTGGATACCAATGAAACTTACAACAAGCTCCGTTTCAAGGCTTCACAGTGGTTACACTCCAAAGGTTATCTGAACGAAGACCGTAAAAAGGGAATCCTACGTCTTAACAATGCACTGAAGTCTGCATTGAGCCATCAGCAGAACATCTTCGAAGGAATGAACATCCGATATTTCGGTCCGTTCGACGGTCACGATGTCAAGGAGGTGGCGAGAGTCCTGAAACAACTCAAGCAGATGAAGGGTCCTAAGCTGCTTCACCTGCATACTACCAAGGGCAAGGGCTATGAACCGGCAGAGAAGAGTGCCACCATCTGGCACGCACCGGGTAAGTTCGACCCAGAGACAGGTGAGCGACTGATTAAGGATACCAGCAACCAGCCGCCAAAATTCCAGGATGTCTTTGGCGAAACCTTGCTGGAACTGGCTCAAAAGAACCAAAAGATAGTAGGTGTGACTCCAGCCATGCCTACAGGATGCTCCATGAACATCATGATGAAGGCGATGCCTAACCGTACTTTCGATGTGGGTATTGCAGAGGGACATGCCGTCACCTTCTCTGGAGGTATGGCGAAAGATGGACTGATTCCTTTCTGCAACATCTACAGTTCGTTTGCACAACGTGCCTACGACAATATCATCCATGATATGGCTTTGCTCAATCTGCCGGTAGTGCTCTGCCTCGACCGTGCCGGACTGGTAGGCGAAGACGGTCCTACCCATCACGGAGTCTTCGATATGGCAGCCCTCCGTCCAATACCGCATCTTACCATCGCTTCTCCTATGAACGAACATGAGTTGCGCAACCTGATGTATTCAGCACAGTTGCCAAACCAGGGCAGCTACGTAATCCGCTATCCAAGAGGAAACGGTGTGCTGGTAGACTGGCGCAACCCGATGGAAGAAATCAAGACCGGTACCGGCAGAAAACTGAAGGACGGAAAGGACGTGGCTGTGCTCACCATCGGTCCTATCGGAAATGATGCTGCCAAGGCCATCGCCGAAGTAGAAACAGAAACTGGCATGAGCGTTGCCCACTACGATATGCGCTTCCTGAAACCTCTCGATGAAGACATATTAAAAGAGGTGGGAGAAAAGTTCAGACGCATCGTTACCATCGAAGATGGAGTAAGGATGGGCGGAATGGGCTCAGCCGTACTCGAATGGATGAACGATCACGACTATCAGCCTCACATCACCCGAATGGGAATACCAGATACCTTCGTGGAACATGGTACTGTGGCAGAACTGAGAGAAATCGTGCATCTGGATAAAGATTCAATCAAAGAAGCAATAAAGAAATGAAGATTATCATAGCTGGCGCATACGCCATAGGTACACACTTGGCGAGACTACTGTCTCGCAGCAATGAAGAGATTACGCTCATCGACGAAAGCGAAGAGCGACTTGCCAGCATCGGCTCAGACTGTGACCTGCTCACGATGGTAGGAAAGCCTACCAGTCTGAAGATCCTGCGTGATGCAGGAGCTGACAGTGCAGACCTTTTCATTGCTGTAACCCCAATAGAGAGTACCAATATCACAGCTAGCATCCTTGCCAAGAACCTGGGTGCCAAGCGTACGGTAGCCCGTGTTGACAATCCGGAATACATGGAGCCACAAGCACAGGAATTCTTCAAGAATCTGGGCATCAGCAAGCTCATCTATCCTGAGATGCTGGCTGCTGTAGATATCAATAACGGTCTGAAAATGAGTTGGGTTCGCCAGCGTTGGGATGTGCACGACGGAGCGCTCGTCATGCTCGGCATCAAGTTGCGTGAAGGATGTGAAATCCTCAACGAACCGCTCAAGAACATCAGTGGTCCTAACGACCCATACCACGTGGTAGCCATCAAGCGAGGCAGCGACACCATCATCCCTGGTGGTAACGATGAACTGAAGCTCTACGACCTCGCCTACTTCATGACAACCCGCAACTATATTCCCTATATCCGCAAGATTGTGGGCAAGGAACATTATGTAGACGTGAAGAACGTGATGATCATGGGTGGCGGTAGAACTGCCGTAAGAGCCGTCAAGAAGATGCCGGAATACATGGAGTGCAAAATCATCGAGAAGGATGAGAACCGCTGCGAATATCTCAACGACATTCTGGACGAGAACAAGACCCTGATTATTCATGGTGATGGACGAGACATTCCATTGCTCACCGAAGAAGGAATCAGAAGCACCCAGGCATTCGTTGCCCTGACCGGCAATGCAGAAACCAATATCCTGGCTTGTCTTACTGCCAAGAGAATGGGTGTGCGCAAGACGGTTGCTGCCGTAGAGAACGTAGACTATGTAAGCATGGCAGAAAGTCTGGATATCGGCACCATCATCAACAAGAAGATGATTGCTGCCAGCTATATCTATCAGATGATGCTGGATGCCGACGTGATGAACGTGCGCTTCCTGATGAATGCCAATGCCGATGTGGCTGAGTTCATCGCCAAAGAAGGTTCCAAGGTTACCAAGAAAGCGGTGAAAGACCTCGGTATGCCTATCGGTGTAACCATTGGTGGACTGGTACGCAAGGGCGAAGGTATGCTCGTTTCGGGTAATACCCAGATAGAACCAGACGACTCGGTGATGGTATTCTGCCATAACATCAATATGAAGAAAATAGAGAAGTACTTTGTGTAATCAGCACACAAAGAACGATGATACAAAGGAAAATCAGATAAAATGATAAACAGTAAACTGATATACAAGGTCTTGGGGCAACTGCTTTTCATCGAGGCATTCCTGCTCTTCATCAGTCTGCTGGTAGCCTATTACTATCAGCAGGATGATATCTTCGCCTTCATTGTGGCGACACTCATCACCATCGGCGGTGGACTCATCCTGAAATGGAAGGGTCATGGAGCCGATAACTCGATGTCGCGCCGTGATGCTTACCTCGTGGTTTCGCTCTCATGGATTATCTTCAGTCTCTTCGGCACCCTGCCTTTCATGGTCAGCGGTTACATCAATAACTTTACGGATGCCTACTTCGAGACGATGTCGGGATTCACCACCACGGGAGCCACCATTCTGGATGATGTGGAATGCTTCCCGCACGGTCTGCTTTTCTGGCGATCGCTCACCCAGTGGATAGGCGGTCTGGGAATCGTGTTCTTCACCATCGCCCTGCTGCCATCACTCGTAGGAGGACAGACCAAGGTGTTTGCCGCCGAGGCTACGGGACCTATCAAGACCAAGCTTCATCCCCGACTCTCCACTTCGGCAAAATGGATCTGGAGTATCTATCTGGTGCTCACCATCGCCTGCATCGTATCCTACTACGTGGCAGGAATGAATCTCTTCGACAGTTTCAACTATGCGATGACCACGACGGCTACGGGTGGTTTCTCCACCCACAACAGCAGTACCTCGTTCTTCCATTCGCCGGCGCTGGAATACATCTGTACGTTCTTCTGCTTCCTCTCGGGAGTGAACTTCACCCTGCTCTATGCAGCAGTCATCAAGTTCAAGATCAAGGATCTGTTCAAGAACTCGGAGTTCAAGTTCTATATGTTCCTCGTCACAGCCTTCACAGCTTTCATCATGGTAGAGCTGATGGCGATGCGCAACTACGATGTGGAGCATGCCTTCCGCAGCGCCGTCTTCCAGGTGGTTTCATTCATCACCACCACGGGATTGTTTAACGACGATGCCGCTGCGTGGCCTCATGTTACCTGGGTGGTATTGGCAGCCTGCATGTTCTTCGGAGCCTGCTCGGGCAGTACGAGTGGAGGTTTGAAATGTATCCGCGGCGTGATGTTGGTAAGAATGGTGAAGAATGAATTCCGCCAGATTCTGCATCCTAACGCCGTATTGCCGCTGAAGATTGACGGCGTGAACGTGCCGATGCAGAAGCGGGTTACGCTGCTCGCTTTCCTCACCACATATCTCATCATCTGTCTGGTCATTTCCTTCACGATGATAGCCATGGGCATTGACAACACCAATGCCATCACCATCACCCTGAGCTGTGTGGGCAATGTGGGACCTACCTTGGGTATGGAAATCGGACCGACGATGTCATGGAGCGAACTGCCGGATGTGGCAAAATGGTTCTGCTCGCTGATGATGCTCATCGGTCGTCTGGAGATATTCAGCGTACTGGTGATCTTTACACCTGCCTTCTGGAGAGAGAACTAGTTTCCGCAGGAGGCGGGTACAGGAAATCCTAGACAATAAAAAATTTTATCAACTAATTCAATAAAGTTATGAAACCATTAAAATTTGAACCACTGTTGAAGTCCACCATCTGGGGTGGAAACAAGATCATCGCCTTCAAGCATCTTGACATCAAGCAGGAGAAAGTTGGCGAGAGTTGGGAAATCTCAGGTGTTCCTGGCAACGAGAGCATCGTAGCCGACGGCGAGATGAAGGGCAAGAAGCTCAATGAGGTTGTTGCTGAATTGAAGGAGAATTTCCTCGGTGCAGATAACTATAAGCGTTTTGGCAACGAGTTCCCACTGCTCATCAAGTTTATCGATGCCAATACCGACCTTTCTATCCAGGTACATCCTAATGACGAGATTGCCAAGAAGCAGGGTAAGGAGCGCGGCAAGACCGAGATGTGGTATGCGCTGCCAAGTGAGCCGGATGCCAAGCTCTACAACGGCTTGAAGATGCAGATTACTCCTGAGCAGTATAAGGAGATGGTGGAGAATGATAC
>CAKPWR010000010.1 GCA_934196725.1 uncultured Prevotella sp. | reverse complement strand
ATGTCCTTTGAGTGACCATCTACTATCTTAACTGTCTCGCCTCCGTAAAGAAGCTGTGCACCAGTTACAAACCATACCTCTAAATTCTCAAATGCCTTAATCATGATTGTTTTTTGTTAAATTGTTATTGTTGTTTGAATTTTGAAAATCTTATTTTTTACACTTTCATAATTGTTGAAGTTAAAGAAATTATCGCTCCCTGCGGTCGCTCGGGAAGTTAAGAGACAATAGTCTTCTGGTGTAAAACGCAGAACATTTGTCCTCTCACTTCTCTCTCACTTCCCCTTAACTTCCTACTAACTTCCCACTTGTGAAAGATTAGTGCTTCTTCTGTCCGTAGTAAGCGTTAGGACCGTGCTTGCGGTTGAAGTGCTTCTCTACGAGCAATGGGTTCATGGTGGTGTTTGGATTCACGCTGAAAGATATGAACGCCATCTTTGCCACCTGCTCAGCTACCACTGCGTGATAGACAGCCTGGTCAGCATCCTTACCCCATGTGAAAGGACCGTGGTTCTTGACCAGTACGCCTGGAGTGTGAACCGGGTTGATGTTGTCCTTCTTGAAGCGGTCAACGATAACCACACCTGTATTGTGCTCATACTCAGCCATCATATCCTCTGTCATTGCATCAGTGCAAGGAATGCAGTCGTGGAAATAGTCTGCGTGGGTTGTACCGATGTTAGGGATGTCCAAACCCGCCTGAGCCCAGGCTGTAGCATAAGTAGAGTGAGTATGAACTACGCCACCCAACTCTGGGAATGCACGGTAGAGCACCAGGTGGGTAGGAGTGTCTGAAGATGGATTCAAGTCACCCTCAACCACCTTACCGGTTTCCAAGTCAACTACTACCATGTCGCTGGCCTTCATGGTGTCATAGTCAACACCTGATGGCTTGATGACAACCAGACCCTTCTCGCGGTCGATTCCGCTTACATTTCCCCACGTAAAGAGCACGAGGTTGTGCTTCACAAGGTCAAGGTTTGCCTTGAACACTTTTTCTTTTAATTCTTCTAACATAATATCTTGAGTTTAAGTTATTTTCTATATTTCTTTGTTTATCTGTTGGTTCTTCTTTTGAAAGAGCCTGCTATTGTTCTATTTCAAGTTGAACGAAGGGTCTTCCTCGTATGCTCTTTTGTTGAAGCGATAGAGGGCTGCACCTCGTTTCGATGTGACCTTATCGATAAGTTCTGTCTTTTCGATGAAGTCAATATCCTTCACGCGCTTGCGGAAGTTGCGCTTGTCAATCTCTTCTCCCATTACCGCCTCGAACACATGCTGAAGCTGTGTCAGCGTAAAGAGATCAGGGAGGAGCTTGAAGCTCAGTGGTTCATGATTGATGCGACGGCGAATCTGACAGATGGCGTCGTGAATCATGATTCTGTGGTCAGAATAGAGAGTAGGAAGTTCATTCAAGCTTACCCATTCCAGTCCATGTTCAATACGGAGACTGTCGTCGTAATCTACCACATTGATGAGGGCGCAGTAGGCGATGGAAATAACTCGCTCACCTGGGTCACGGTCGATTCGGCCGAATGCACCCACTTGTCGAATATAAAGGTTCTTCATTCCAGTAAGCTCCAGGATGACTCGATTGGCTGCATCTTCCAGATTTTCTGTTGCGCCAACGAAACCACCATAGAGTGACCATTCGCCACGTCCCGGGTCCATTTGGCGTTTACCAATCAAAACTTGTAAGTTGCTACCGTCGAATCCGAAGATAATACAATCCACGGATACTAAAACCTTGGAGTATTCATTATAAAACTGCGTCATGGTCTTTTGTTGAGTTTATGTTAAGATTCAAAGAATGTTTATTTCGTTATTGTTATTTCATCAGGTCCGCTCGTCGGGGGAGCGTTTGAAGATTGAGAAAGTTGGGAGTCGGAAGAAGAAAGGAAGAATGTCATCCAATGGAGATTTCTCTTGAAGATCTAGTTTCAAAGGAAAACTTCCTGTTCCTTACTTCCAACTCCTGACTTTTTGTATATAGTTATCAGTAACTGAATATTACCAGAAGTATGCGTAGAATGCAGCGCAGAGACCGATTACTACGAGTGTACCAATGATGTCGAAGGCACCCCAGCTCTCACGGATAGACTTCTTGAAGTCGGATGTGAAGGTGATTGCCTCTACCTGCTCCTTGCTTGGAGCTGGTGTGAAGCAGCTCACTACTACCATGAAGATGATGAGGAAGACGAGCAACCAGCACTCGAATACGAGCCAGTTGGTCTGCCAGAACCATGCGGTGTAATCCCAGAATGCACCATCCATTGTTGCCTTACCTGTATCAGTAATGACGTTGGTAACGAGGCGGAGCATACCGATGAGGAAACCGGTAATCATGGTGTATTCACCTGCCTTTGGAGTAATCTTCTTAAAGAAGATACCCATTGCAAATACGGCTACCATGGCTGGAGCCAGGAGTGACTGGATACCCTGGAGATAATTGTACAATGTATCCATCTTCATCATGATTGGCAACCATGCGAAACCGAGAACAACAACTACAACGGTAGCGATACGGCCAACGAGTACGTAGTGAGCCTCTGACATGCCCTTCTTCAATGGCTTGTAGAAGTCCTCGGTGAAGAGGGTAGCACAACTATTGAAGAATGCAGCCAATGAAGCAACCAATGCACAGATGAAACCGATAGTTACGATACCCTTGATACCTGCAGGAAGTACGGTCTTTACCATGATGGCGAAGGCTGCATCAGTCTCGTTCATCTGGATAGCACCCTTCTGAGCCAAAGCGGCTGCAATCATACCTGGAATCAGGAACATGAAGCAAGGGAGTACCTTGAAGAAACCGGCTGCGATAGTACCGCGGCGGGCACGCTTCATAACCTCTACGTTGCTCTCGCCAGGAACCTGACCCAATACACGCTGAACGATGTGCTGGTCTGTACACCAGTACCAGAAACCGATGATGGTTGCACCGATGAATACTACGAAACCAGGATACTCCTGATACATAGAGTCACCTGCCTCCCAGTGGAACATGTGGGTTGTTCCGTAGCCGTTGTTCAACTTGCCGCAGTAGTCCATCATGTCTGCCCAACCTGCAGAGATGCTTCCACCACCGAGGGCAGAGAGACCGAGGAAGAGCACGAGGAATGAACCGATAACGAGGATAGGAGTCTGGATGGTTGACAAGGTCATCACACCCTTCATACCGCCGAATACGGTGAAGATGGTAGTGAGGATGATCAAACCGATAGCACCTACCCAGAAGTTCAAGCCCCAGAGATACTCGAAGAAAATACCGCCGGTAAGAGCTGTAACGCTCACCTTGGTGAGGATGTAAGCTACGAGTGTGATGATTGAGAGCCATGAACCTGTACGCTGTGTGTAGCGGAACTTCAGGAAGTCAGGCATGGTGATAATCTTACCCATCTTGTTGATGAGCAACTGATAGAAAGGTACGAACAACCAACCAAGGATGAGGATCATCCAACCCTGCATCTCCCAGTGAGCCATACCTACACCACTCTTGGCACCTGTACCTGCCAAACCGACGAGGTGCTCAGAACCAATATTGGCAGCAAAGATAGCCATACCGATTACATACCATGGTTCACCCTTACCGAAGAGGTAAGCTGAAGAGTCTTCGCCCTTCTGTGCCTTTCTGTCTTTCACGATCGCATGCCAGACTGCCCAGATAACGCCAATAACACCAATGGCGAGTACTGCCCAATCAAGCCATACGAATTCTGTTGAATTCCAATTCATAATTTCAATAAGATTGTTTATTTTTTATTATTTGTTTATTCTTTCTTTTATTGGATGCTTTATCCCATGGAGTTCGGCGGATTTGCAATCCGCCGCATTGCCTTTCCTTACTTCTTAACGCTGAACTTGTAGGCGAGGTGAGAGTAATACTTCTCTCCTGGCTTCAATGTTGCATCAGTCCAGCCCTTCACGCCCTGAGCAATCTTGGTAGGAGAATCAGGATACTTCTGGCTCTCGAAGCAAACGCTCACGTGCTTAGGATACTTGATTCCGTGCTTGCAGGCAATGCCTGTGCCCTGGAAGTTACCTGTATAAACCTGGATACCTGGCTCGTTAGTGAAAACTTCGAGGAGGATTCCGCTCTTAGGAGAGTAGAGGCTGGCGCAAACGGTCTTGTCATCGCCCTTACCATCCTTATAAGTGTTCAGGCACCAGTTATGGTCGTAACCTGTAGCGTTCTTGATCTGGTCGAAGTTATAATCAACCTTCTTGCCAATCTCAGTTGGAGTACGGAAATCCATTGGAGTTCCTTCTACGTCCTTGATTTCACCTGTTGGGATGTAAAGCGAATCTGCAGGTGTGAACTTATCTGCGTTGATGTACATTACCTGATCGAAGCCTTCCTTTGATGGGTCTCCATTCAAATTGAAGTAACTATGGTTAGTCATGTTGACCACAGTCTCCTTATCGGTTGTTGCACCAAACTCAATGTCAAGAGTATTGTCGCTCTTTACTGTATATTTAGCAGTAGCAGTTACGTTGCCTGGGAAACCATTCTCGCCATCCTTCGCATTGATGGTAAAGGTTACTGAAGAATCGTTCTTCTCAGTAATGTCATATACCTGGTTCAACCAACCGGTAGCACCACCACCGTGCAGGCAGTTGCCATTATCATTTGCCTTCAACTGATATGTAGAACCAGCAAGAGAAAGCTTGGAATCCTTGATACGGTTAGCGTAACGACCTACTGAAGAACCATAATCAGAAGGAGAGTTAAGCGTATCAGCATACTGATGGATATTGTCATAACCAAGAACAACATCAGTTGGCTTACCGTCCTTGTCAGGAACAGAGATAGAAACCACGCGTCCACCATAGTTGGTGAGACATACCTCCATGCCATTGGCATTCTTAAGGGTTACTAACTCAGTCTTCTTTCCCAATACGGTTGAATCGAAATCTGCAGGATTCAAACCAGACTGTGTAAGACTAGCGTTGTTGCTTGATGAACAAGCAGAGAGGGTAGCGATTGCCGCAAAACCTACTCCCATGAAAAGGGTCTTAAATGTACTCATTTTTAGGCTATTTTAAATTGTTTACTTTATTTTGGGTGTAAAATTACAATTTTATTTCGAAACTACAATAGTTTTCCCTAACTTTTTTCATCCTAAAGTGTGTTTTTAACACTATTTGCATGAAAACGCCTGCTTTTGGCTAAATTGGGGCAAAAAAACTGCAGCTAGCAAACGCCAACTGCAGTTCCTTTATATTATATAAATATGTATATTAGCAAACCTTGTGAGAACCCTCAGAGATGATTACTGGGTAAATCTCAGGAGCGTGACCATACTTAGCTGTGAACTTAGCTGTAACATCCTCTACGAACTTGTCATAGATGTCGTCCTTAACCAAGTTGATGGTGCAGCCACCGAAGCCACCACCCATGATACGGCTACCGGTAACACCGTTCTCCTTGGCAACATCGTTCAAGAAGTCGAGCTCCTCACAGCTTACCTCATATTCCTTGCTCAAACCGTGGTGAGTCTCATACATCTTCTGACCAACAGTCTCGTAGTCACCTTTCTCAAGAGCATCGCAGACTGCCAATACGCGGTCCTTCTCGCCCAATACGAAGTGAGCGCGGCTGTAATCCTCTTCGCCTACCTCAGCGCGAACCTCTTCTAACTGATCCCATGTGCAATCGCGGAGAGTCTCGAACTTAGCCTCTGGGTGCTTGGCAGCGATGTGCTTAACCACGTTCTCGCAAGAGTTACGACGGTCGTTGTATGGAGAACCAGCCAACTCGTGCTTAACCTTAGAGTTAACCAAGCAGAGCTTGTAGCCCTTAGGCTCGAATGGGAAGTACTCAAACTCACGGCTGTTGCAGTCGAGACGCATCAACTTTCCCTCCTTACCGAATACAGAAGCAAACTGGTCCATAATACCGCAGTTTACACCTACGTACTTGTGCTCAGTAGCCTGACCAGCGAGAACGAGATCCCACTTAGAAACCTTGTTGTCACCGAAGAGGTCGTTCAAAGCGAAAGCGAAGCAGCTCTCAAGAGCAGCTGAAGAAGACATACCTGCACCGAGAGGCACGTCGCCATAGAATGCAGCATTGAAACCCTTCACGTCAACGCCCAAAGCCTTCATTTCCTGGCAGATTCCATAAATGTAGCGTGCCCAAGAAGCGCGAGGACCCTCAGGATCATTTACCTTAAACTCAACACGGTCCTTCAAGTCGATAGAGTAGAGCATGACAGTCTCTGTTCCGTTAGGACGAATCTCAGCCATTATACCCTTGTCTACTGCACCAGGGAATACGAATCCACCATTATAATCAGTGTGCTCACCAATCAAGTTAATACGACCTGGTGACATATAGATGTTACCAGTTTTACCATCAAAGTGCTTGATAAAGCGGCTTCTTACTTTTTCAATATCCATAATGTATTAATTTAAAAAGTTATTGTTAAAATTTTGATTATCAGTTGTTTATTCCCGAACATGACTGCTTTGTCCTGCCCGGGAATAAGATGTTTCATTATTACTCTACTGGAATGTCCTTGTTTACATTCTTGCAACCAACGAGTGCGTAGAAGAGAATGTAGGCAATCATGGCGATGATAACCCAGTAAGATGCGATAGGACCAGCAGCCTTAGCAACAGCGTCCTGGATAAGAGGCATTACACCACCACCAACAACCATCATCATGAAGATACCTGATGCCTGAGCTGTGTACTTGCCGAGACCCTCAACAGCAAGGTTGAAGATTCCACCCCACATGATTGAAGTACACAAACCGCAGATAGCGATGAGCACACACTTGGTAGGGATTGTAAATGCTACAAGACCAGTACCGTGGTCGTCGAGCTTGAGAAGGCTTGCAATCTCAGAATCACCAGCCAAAGAGAAGTTCAATGTGTTGGTCTCTGGCAAGAAGATGGCTGTGAGCAACAGGAGGATTGCTACTGTTGATACTACTGTCATCTGTGTCTTGGTAGAAATGGCGCCGCTGATGAATGAGCTGAGGAATCGGCCGCACATCATGAGCAACCAGTAAACTGCTGCAAATGCACCACCTACAGAAGCTGCACCTGTGAAGTCCATGCTACTGATGTAGAAGATAAGCTGAGCAGGAATACCAATCTCAACACCTACATAGAAGAAAATACCGATGACACCGAGTACGCAGTGGCGGAATGACCAAGGACTGTGATCGTATTGTACATTCTCCTTCTTGATGTTTGGCTCTGGAATTGCAACAAACCAGATGATGAAGAAGGCTGCAATGAACACAGCCATACCGATGAAGAGGAGAGGAGCAACGTCGCTCATACTGGTGTTGGCTGTAACTGTACCTACGAGTACACCTGCCAACAATGGGGTAAGAGTACCACTCAAAGAGTTCAATGTTCCACCAATCTGAATGAGCTGGTTACCGCGGTTACCACCGCCACCAAGCAGATTCAACATTGGGTTTACTACGGTATTGAGCATACAAACACAGAAACCGCAGATGAAAGCACCCAACAGATAAATGATAAGGTTGAGGCAAACGGCACCAGAGCTGAGGTTAAATACTGGAATGTCGTCACCGAAGATACTTGACAGGTACTGGATCATCAAACCGATTGTACCGACAGCGAGTGCGATCAATGCTGTCTTCTTGTAACCCTTGCTTTCAATCATCTTACCAGCAGGAATACCCATGAAGAGGTAAGCGGCAAAGTTCATGAAGTTACCCATCATGGCTGCCCAAGAGTACTTGAAGCCCCAGATGTTGCCAAAAGGTGCTCCCATGTTAGTTACAAACGAGATCATTGCAAAGATAAAACACATCGTGATGATGGCAATGACACGACCGTTGTTATTTACACTTTTTTGTTCCATTGTTTAATCTTGATAGTTGATATTTGTTATTGTTATATTAATTATTTGCTTGTATTGCAGGTTGTTACCACATGATTGTTCACTGGTTAGTTTAACCGCAAAAAGGAGCAGCCGCCCCTGCATTGTGCACTTAGAGGCAGCAACTCCTATATTGTTTAATCTGATTTTATTTGTCTACGCCAAACTTATAGATTGTCTTCTGTGTGTATGTCTCACCAGGGTTCAATCTGCAACTTGGGAAGTATGGATGATTTGGTGTGTCTGGGAACTTCTGTGCCTCGAAGCAAACTGCGCTGCGGCGTGGGAATGTTGCACCAAACTGTCCCTTGAAGTCAGCCAGGAAGTTACCTGTATACATCTGCATACCTGGTTCTGTAGTATAAACCTCCATAGTACGGCAGCTTACTGGGTCCTTGATGCGAGCAGCAAAGCTCAACTCGCCCTCTTCCTTCTTATTTAATACATAGTTGTGATCGTAACCCTGACCATTCTTGATCTGTTCGTGGTCTGCATCGATGTCCTGGCCGATTGGCTTTGGAGTGCGGAAATCGAATGGTGTACCCTCTACCTTCAGGATTTCACCTGTTGGGATAGACTCCTCATCGATAGGGAGGTAGTAGTCTGCATTCACCTCGCAGATGATGTTGTCAATAGTTGGGGTAGGATTTGCAATACCCTGGATTGCGAAGAATGCGTGATGAGTCAAGTTGCAGATGGTCATCTTGTTGGTTGTAGCCTGATACTTGATGACGAACTCGTTGTCATCAGTCAAGGTGTAAGCCACCCAGACGGTCAATTCTCCAGAGAAGCCTTCCTCGCCGTATGGGCTGGTGTACTTCAGGACAACTGCATTGTCACTCATGCGAGTAGCATCCCAAACGTGTGCGTGGAATCCAGTAGGACCACCATGCAAATGGTTCTTGCCATTGTTGCATGCCAACTGATACTCCTTGCCATGAAGGGTAAACTTACCCTCCTTGATACGATTTCCGTAACGACCGATGAGGACGCTCAAGAAAGGCTCAGGTGAGTTGATGACATCCTGTATGTTGTCGTGACCCTCGATGAGGTTAGCATAGTTGCCGTCCTTATCTGGCATCATGATAGCAACAACAGCACCACCATAGTTGGTTACTGCAATTTCATTGCCCTGGCTGTTTCTCAACACGAAGAGATCAGTCTTCTTTCCATTCACTGTGGTCTGAAAATCTTCTCTTTTCAAACCACACTTGTTAACTGGTTCTGTATTCATAATATATCATTTTTTAGTTACTCTACTTTATGTTCTAAAGTAATCTACTGCAAAGTAACTAAAAAAAAATGAATATGACAAAATATTTAGCAATTATTTGATTTAAAAAAACTAAAAATTTTTAGGAGAGCAAATCGGCGACTACATAACTTGAACCGCCAACGAAGACAAAATCGTCGTTTTTTGCATTTGCTTCCGCTGCCATATATGCTTCTTTTACAGAATGATACATTTCGCCGTGCAAGTTATACTTTAATGCAGTATTCCGCAATTTCTCCACAGGAATGGCTCTTTTGGTCGAAGGCTGCGTCCAATAGTATTTTACGCTGTTTTTGAGCTTATCCCTCAAAAGTTGTAATACGTGCTCAACATCTTTGTCATCAACCATTCCAAAAACGATGTGCTTGACCTGGGCGTCAACATCATTAATCTGGGTGGCAAGATACTTCCATCCCGCAAGATTGTGGCCCGTATCACAGATGACGAGCGGTGCTTCTCCCAGCTTCTCCCATCTGCCACGCAAGCCTGTCAGCTCACATACATGCTCGAAACCGTTTCTGATGGCTTCGTCGCTGATAGTCATTGTCTGTCGCAGGACCTTGAGTGCTGCAAGAATGGTCTTTCTGTTACGCTCCTGGTAGGAACCCTTCAGTTCCATATCCACCTCCATGGCCGTGTCTTCATCCTGTGCAAAGTGAATAGGAGAATGGTGTTCTCCGGCAACCTTCTCAAAAACAGGACGGGTCTCTTCGATGTATTCACCGATAACTACAGGCACATGCGGCTTGATGATTCCTGCTTTCTCACCAGCAATCTCTGCCAGGGTGTTGCCCAGGAACTGGGTATGGTCAAAACTGATATTGGTAATGACTGAAAGAACCGGAGTGATGATATTGGTACAGTCAAGTCTTCCTCCAAGTCCTACTTCAATTACCGCATAGTCTACTTTCTGCTCGGCAAAGTACATGAAAGCCATGGCCGTGGTCAGCTCAAAGAAGGACGGATGAAGAGGCTCGAAGAAAGCACGGTTCTCTTCAACAAAGTCGATGACATACTGTTCCGGCAGGCATTCTCCGTTCACACGGATGCGTTCACGGAAATCTACCAGATGTGGGGATGTGTATAATCCCACCTTGTAACCCTGGCTTTGGAGGATGGCCGCAATCGTATGAGAGCAGGAGCCCTTGCCATTGGTGCCTGCGATATGTATCGTCTTGTACTGACGATGAGGATGACCGAAGTGCTCATCCAGGGCATGGGTAGTCTGCAGACCAGGCTTATACGCCTTGGCACCAATCTTTTCAAACACCGGAGTACTGTTGAAGAGATATTCTGTCGTTTCTTGATAATTCATTTCTTATATATTATAAATGTGTAGGTACAAAAAGTGGCAATCCCAATACTGGCATTGAGCCAATCATCAGGATTGCCTGTAACTTTTATCTTTTATGAAATTTCATCCATGGAATTTCATGGAATCTACTTATTAAAGAGATTCTTGATGCTGTCAAAGAGGGACTTCTTGGTAGCATTGTCTGCCTGGAAGTTCTCGCATTCCTTGAACTTCTTCACCAATTCCTTCTCTTCCTTGTTGAGAGTCTTAGGAATGTAGACTGTGATATTCACGATGATGTCGCCTCGTCCATAACCATATCCCTTGATGGCAGGCATACCTTTACCACGCAGACGAATCTGCTTACCTGGCTGGGTTCCTGGTTCAATCTTGACAGTAGTCTTTCCCTCCAATGTAGGAATCTCCACTTCACCACCAAGAACAGCTGTAGAGAAGTCGAGTACAAGATTGTAGTAGAGGTCCTTGTCATTACGTTCGAAAACATCACTCTTTTCTACACGTACGATAACCTGAAGGTCGCCATTGACGCCATTGTGCTTACCGGCACCTCCCTTACCCGGTACGGTAACGACCATTCCGTCGTCCACACCTGCAGGAATATTGATTTCTACTACTTCTTCGCCAGCAACAATACCGTCACCACCACAAGCCTTACACTTGTTCTTGATGACGTGTCCCTCGCCGCCACATGTAGGACATGCAGCCTGTGTCTGCATGGTTCCAAACATAGAGCGCACGGTACGGACTGTGTAACCCGTACCATGACAGGTAGGACAAGTCTCCGGCTGTGAACCGCCCTCACATCCTGTACCATGGCAAGAAGAACATGTTACGTCTTTGCGAATCTTGAATTTCTTGGTACAACCCGCAAAAGCCTCTTCCAGGGTAAGCTTAGCCTGTACACGCAAATCTCTTCCCTGGTACTGCTGTGGCTGGGCGCTGCCGCCAAAACCACCGAATCCACCACTGAATCCGCCGTGACCACCAAAGATATCGCCAAACATAGAGAAGATGTCATTCATATCCATGCTGGCTCCACCACCGAAGCCGCCGAACCCGCCTTGCGGACCGTCGAATCCGAACTGATCATACTGCTGACGCTTCTGAGGATCATGAAGAACCTCGTAAGCTTCTGCAGCCTCCTTGAACTTTTCTTCAGCCTCCTTGTTTCCAGGGTTGCGGTCTGGATGATATTTGATGGCTATCTTGCGGTAAGCCTTCTTTATTTCGTCTTCAGATGCCTGCTTATCAACGCCAAGCACCTCGTAATAGTCTCTCTTTGCCATTTGTTAAATATGGATTTTTATTTCTTTATTCCTGATCGTTAATTCTTCATTGGACTTATTGGCCTACAGCAACCTTAGCGTGACGGATTACCTTGTCGTTGAGGGTATAACCAGTCTGCACGCAGTCGATAACCTTGCCCTTCTTGTCGTCACCCATTCCTGGCACCATAGCGATTGCCTCATGGAAATCAACGTCGAAATCCTTGTCAGCAGTCTCAATCTTCTTTACACCGAGACCTTCAAGAGTCTTGTTGAACTTGTTGAAAATCATCTGAACACCTTCCTTGATAGCCTTAGGATCCTCGCTCTTGTCAGCGATGGCGCGCTCAAAGTCATCGAGAATAGGAAGAATGGCAGCAATGGTCTTCTCGCCACCATTGAGAATCAGTTCAGCCTTCTCCTTCAGGGTGCGCTTGCGATAATTCTCAAATTCTGCAGTCTTATAGAGCAGTTGCTTTTTCAATTCTTCTACTTCCTGCTGAGCTTTTGCCAATGGGTCTACTTCTTCAGCCTCTGCCGCATTGTCAGTATTGTCAGTCTTACTGTCAGTATCTGCCGCCTTATTGTCAGCATCCTCTGTATTTGTCTCTTCAGCCTTAGGCTCTGCATTATTCTGAGTATCGTTCTGCTCAGCATTCTCGTTGAGAACCTGTTCCTTAGCGTTACCGTCCTCTATATTAATCTTCTTTTCTTTTGACATAGTCTTAAATTTTTTAAACATGATTATTCCTTTTTATGGTTGTTTTGACAAAAAGCGTGCCAACTCGACTCTCATCGAATTGGCACTTATCTCATTTAGGTGTATTTTCTATTACTGCAGACCGTACATCTTAGCTTTCTGCTCCTTGATAGCCTCATCATAGATGTACTCATCGTAAGACATCAGCTTATCGATGGTTCCTGATGGGGTGAGCTCGATAATACGGTTAGCCACGGTGTTGATGAACTCGTGGTCGTGGCTGGCAAAAAGAATATTGCCCTTGAAGCCTACCAGGTTGTTGTTGAATGCCTGGATACTCTCCAAGTCCAAGTGATTGGTTGGAGTATCGAGAATCAGACAGTTTGCGTTCTGCAACTGCATGCGGGCAATCATACATCTCATCTTCTCACCTCCAGAGAGTACATTCACCTTCTTCAATACTTCCTCGCCGCTGAAGAGCATTCTACCTAAGTAGCCCTTCATAGCCACCTCGTTGCCAGGACCATACTGGCTCAACCAGTCTACGAGGTTCATATCGCTCTGGAAGAACTCAGTGTTGTCGAGTGGGAGATAAGCTGTTGTGATAGTAACACCCCACTTGTAATCACCTGCGTCAGCCTTGCGGTTGCCATTGATAATTTCGAAGAGAGCGGTCATTGCCTTAGGATTGTGAGAGAGGAATACCACCTTCTCGCCCTTCTCGATGTTGAAGTTGACGTTGTCGAAGAGAACTGTTCCGTCCTCATCGCAAGCCTTCAAGCCTTCAACCTCCAGAATCTGGTTACCTGGTTCACGGTCCATCTGGAAGATGATACCAGGATACTTACGGCTAGAAGGACGAATCTCCTCCACATTCAGCTTCTCCAGCATCTTCTTGCGGGATGTGGTCTGCTTACTCTTAGCCACATTGGCAGAGAATCGGCGGATGAACTCCTCCAACTGCTTCTTCTTCTCCTCAGCCTTCATCTTCTGGTTCTGAGCCTGACGGAGAGCCAACTGAGAACTCTCGTACCAGAAAGAGTAGTTACCGGCAAACATGGTTACCTTACCGAAGTCGATATCAACGGTCTGGGTGCTGACAGCATCGAGGAAGTGACGGTCGTGAGAAACCACGAGAACAGTCTGCTCGATGTTGCTGAGATATTCCTCCAGCCACTCTACGGTGTCGAGGTCAAGGTCGTTGGTAGGCTCATCGAGGAGGAGGTTGTCTGGGTTACCGAAGAGAGCCTTCGCCAACATCACGCGCACCTTCTCTGTATTTGAAAGCTCACCAACGAGCTTATCGTGACGATCTTCCTTCACGCCGAGGTTCTGAAGCAACTGGGCAGCATTGCTCTCAGCCTCCCAACCGTTCATCTCAGCGAACTTAAGCTCCAGCTCAGCAGCGAGGTTACCATCCTCTTCTGTCATCTCTGGTTTAGCATAGAGGCGCTCGCGCTCCTTCATGTTCTCCCACAATGGCTGATGACCCATCAAAACAGTGTCCATTACGCGGAACTCGTCATACTTGAAGTGGTCCTGCTCCAAAACGGAAAGACGCTCGCCAGGTCCCATTTCTACTGTACCCTTGTTTGGCTCCAAATCGCCACTGATGGCACGGAGGAGGGTAGACTTACCAGCACCGTTGGCACCGATTACGCCATAAATATTACCATGTGTGAACTTGAGGTTTACATCTTTGTAAAGCACTCGCTTACCGAATTGAATTGCAAGATTTGTTACTGTTATCATTCTTTATTACTAAATATCTTTTTCTGAATTTATCTTTAATTTGGGTGCAAAGTTACGAAAAAATATTTGTATATCAATGATTTATTGGCAAAAGTTACTAATTTTTAGTTAAAAACACAGCTCTTCTTTGTCATTTTGCAGAAAAGTCTTACTTTTGCATGTTAAATGGCATCAACGATATACCAATACCGTTGAACATGTGTTAAGAACAAATAGATAAAAATAACACGAAACAGCAAATTGAAAATGAAACAACAAAATAATAAAGGCTATTTTAATAAGCATACCAACAATGCTTACGGCTATGGCAATCCGAATGAATATGACCACTACAAGGTGGAGAAGCCGGCGCAGTTGTTGGAATGGCTGATGGAGAACGTAAAGGGTCCCAGCAAGACCAAGGTGAAGCAGACGCTGCAGGGTAGAGGAATCAAGGTGGATGGTAAGACTATCACCCAGTTTGACTATGCTCTGAAGCCAGGCATGAAAGTGAGCGTAAGCAAGACCAAGAAGAACCAGGAGGTTTTCAAAAGCAGATACATCAAGATTGTTTATGAAGACCGCTACATCATCGTCGTTGAAAAGAACGTGGGCATCCTCAGCATGGCTGCCGGACATTCTACGCTCAACGTGAAGACCGTACTGGATGATTACTTCCACAAGACCCGACAGAACTGTCAGGCTCACGTGGTTCACCGTCTAGACCGTGACACTTCGGGATTGATGATTTACGCCAAGGACAAGCAGACCGAGCTTGCGCTGGAGGATGACTGGCACCACAACGTATACGACCGCCGATACGTTGCCCTGGTTTCCGGAGAGATGGAGGAAGATGAGGGAACCGTTGCCAACTGGCTGAAGGACAACAAGGCATATATTACTTACGCCAGCGAAACTGACAATGGCGGCAAATATGCCGTTACTCATTTCCATACATTGCAGCGCACTACCGAGCATTCCCTGGTAGAATATAAGCTGGAGACGGGTAGAAAGAACCAGATTCGTGTGCATACTGCAGATATGGGGCATCCTATCTGTGGCGACATCAAGTATGGAAACGGTGATGATCCATGCGGCCGTCTTTGCCTGCATGCTTATGTGCTCTGCTTCTATCATCCGGTGACCCATCAGCCAATGGAGTTTGAAACTCCAATTCCAAATGAGTTCATCAGAGCGATGAAGGAAGACAACAAGCCTTATGATGCAGGCAATAAGCCAAATCATGCAAACCACAAACCATTCAGAAAGGAGGGACGCAATGGATAATTTTCTTTATTATGCTTTTGCGCTAGTAGTCCTGGTGGTAGGTCTGTTTATTCTGAAAAAGGTAGCCACCTGCATGATTAAAATGGCAGTAGGCGTCATCATGATTGCCGTTCTCTTTGCTATTTACTGGCTTTATCTGTCGTAATGCAGCGGGCACTTCATGTCTTGCCCTCTACAAGGCGGATGAAGAGATAGTCAGAAATACGTCCCGACGTAGTCCCAACTGCGTCCCGACGTGCCAATCACTGCGTCCCGATGTAGTTCCGGCTGCGTCGCCACGTAGTTCCAGCCCCATCGGCAGCTGGCAGACGAGCAGTATTCTTCTTCCACAAAAAGTGATAAAGTCACTCGTCACTCGTCACTTTTTGTTTTTTCCTCTTTTTCAAAAAGTAGGTTGATAAGCCTTAAGAAGAAATAGATATAATTATATATATATATTAATGTACGCGCGTACATTATAATATGGGAAATATAATATATATATATTAATATAATATCTTCTTTTTTATAATAAGACAATATCTCAAAAAATAAAAAGTGACGAGTGACGAGTGACTTTTTCACCTCAACAAAATAAGTCCGGCAAGAACGAAGTATCACTTCATCTTACCGGACTCTTTTACATATCTTTTTACCTTATATTTATCAATTGAAGATTAGAGGATAGTCTTCACAGCCTCCAACATGCCCTTCTCCTGGATGAGGTCGAGATCCTTCTTAACCAACTCTGTCAAGCCAGGAACAGTCTCGTTCAGGTTCTCATGCCAGATGTAGTCGAAGCCGAGTACGCCCTCAGCTACCTTCTGAGTATCGCCAGTTGCCCAAAGCTCAGTGAGCTTGTCCATGATCTTCTGGTCGTCGTTTGGCTGGATAGGAGCACCGTCCTCACGAACACCACCCTTATAGTAAGTGATGATGGCAGCGAGACCGAATACCAATCCCTGTGGCAACTCACCCTTACGCTCCAAGTAGATCTTCACGCCTGGGAGGTCGCGAGTCTCGAACTTAGGGAATGAGTTCAGCATGATGCTGGTTACCTGGTGGTCAACGAATGGGTTCTCGAAACGCTCCAATACGTCAGAAGCGAACTTCTGAAGCTCGTCCATAGGGAGGTTCAAAGTCTGCATCAACTCCTCGAACTGTACCTTGTGGATGTACTTGCCCAATACTGGGTGCTCGCAAGCATCGCGAACGATGTTCACACCACTGAGGTATGTAACAGGGCTCAATACTGTATGAGGACCATTGAGGAGAGTAACCTTACGCTCGTGGTATGGCTTCTCATTATCTGTGATAAGCACGTGGAGACCTGCCTTGTGAGCTGGGAACTCCTCCTGCATCTGCTCTACTGTCATATTTTCTGCCTTCTCGATAACCCAGAGGTGGAAGCTTTCTGCCTTAACTACGAGGTTGTCCTTGTAGCAAACCTTCTGCTGAATCTCCTTGATGGTATCGCGTGGGAAACCAGGAACGATGCGGTCTACCAATGTAGCGCAAACGTAGCAGTGGTTGGTGAACCACTCCTTGAAGCCCTCATAATCAGCACCCATATCGCCCTTCCAAAGCTCGATATACTGATAGATGCACTCCTTGAGGTGGTGACCGTTGAGGAAGATCAGCTCACATGGCATCAGGATCATACCCTTGGTTGGGTCGCCCTCGAAGAACTTATAGCGGTGGAACAAAAGCTGAACCAACTTGCCTGGATAAGAAGCTGCAGGAGCATCTGTAAACTTGCAAGAGTCATCGAATGCGATACCAGCCTCTGTAGTGTTAGAGATGATGAAACGCATCTCTGGCTGCTCTGCCAAAGCCATGAAAGCCTGGTTCTGAGAATATGGGTTCAATGCACGGCTGATAACGTCGATACGCTCCAATGTATTGATAGCCTGTCCGTTCTCCTTACCCTGAAGGTTCACGTGATAGAGGCAATCCTGACCGTTCAACCAGTCTACCATACCGCCAGCCAAAGGCTGAACGACAACAACAGAACCGTTGAAGTCTGTCTTCTTATTCATGTTCCATACAATCCAGTCTACGAATGCACGGAGGAAGTTACCTTCACCAAACTGAATAATTTTCTCAGGAGCGACGCTCTTAGGAGCAGTGCGCTTGTTTAATGCTTTAAGCTCTTTCATGATTTGTTATTATGTTTGTTATTTGTTTTACTATTAGTTCCATCCCAGATTTTATATCTACTTCTTCTATCGATATTATTATCTTTCTGAAATCTGATGCAAAGGTATAAAAAAAATCGGTACGTTATATCGGATTTATCGAAAAAACGTGCGTAAAGGTTTACGAAACTTTGCAAAAAAAATCTTTCCATAATTGCTGGAAAGATGAACGAGCGAGATACGGGAGTCGAACCCGCCTCACAGGCTTGGGAAGCCCGTGCACTACCGATGTGCTAATCTCGCTTGAATTAGCTTATCGTCTATAAAGACAAGAGAGCCACGAGCGGGACTCGAACCCGCGACCCACGCATTACGAATGCGTTGCTCTACCAACTGAGCCATCATGGCATAACTCTTTTCTTAATTATCTGCAAAGGTAATGAATATTTTCCGAACATAGAAAAATATTACCGAATACTTTTACAAAGTTAACCTTCATTAACAATAAGAAACCGCTTTATTAATATAATAAGGTGTAATGCCAAGTCCTCATTATATGCCTTCTGCGCTCTTACCCGTATAGGCAAGAGCACAGAAGTGGATATTCATCATGCATGGCGCATGAGGAAAATGCTATGGTCGATGCATGCAGGAAGTTCTTCCTTGTAATGCGTAACCATAATCATGGTCTTATTGTTTCGCTTGCAAAAAGCCTCGATGACGTCCTTAACCAGACGGCGATTGTAGTTATCAAGACCGTGCAATGGCTCGTCAAGGATGAGAAGTTCCGGATCTTTCACGAAAGCACGAGCTAGAAGAACCAGGCGCTGTTCACCACTTGAGAGTTTCAGGAAGCCACGCTCCTCCAATCCTTCCAGTCCAAACACCTTCATCCAGAAACGGCACTTGTCCATGTCTTCATCCTTCGGCTTTACATAAAGTCCTACGGAATCCATCAAGCCACTTGCCACGATTCGGATGGCAGGGAGGTCGCGCTGGTAGGAACGGTGGAGCTCAGGAGAAACATATCCGATATGCTTCTTGATGTCCCAGATACTCTCACCGCTGCCACGAGGATTACCGAAGAGGGCGATGTCGCAGGCATAGCTCTGAGGGTTGTCGGCGCAGACCAGACTCAGCAAGGTACTCTTTCCGGCTCCATTCTGTCCGCTCAAAGCCCAACGCTCGCCATTATTAACGGTCCAGTCCAGATCCTTCAGGATGATGCGCTCGCCATACTGGATGCGCACCTTGTCCATCTTGACCACTTCCAGGCTCTTGTACTCGCGGTCGCTATAAGGCAGGTTGATGATCTGCTGCTCCAACTCATCACTCAACATTCTGCTTGGGATAGGGGCGCGCTGGGCGAGATACTCATCCTTGGTCAGCTTCGGCATCACCTTCATGTCCTTCACTTCCACTACGTGAGTGATGAAATCAGGAATGTCGTCGCTCTTGCTCAAAACGAGGATAATCTGCAGGGCATGCTCCTGTGCCGGAGTCTTGAGAAGTTCCTTCAGCTGGTCGCGTGTGTCAGCATCGAGGCCGATGAACGGATTGTCCATAATCAGGACGCGTGGTTCTGAGAAGAGGGTAGAAGCCAGCTTGAACTTACGCAACTCACCACTGCTCAACAGGATAGTGTACTTGTCGAGCAGATGCTCCATGTGGAAGAGTTCATAGATATGTTTCTGCAAATTGCGTCGCTCCGGAGTATCTTCGCCCGCCATGTTGTAGGCCTCTTCCAGCTTATCCTTCACAATCGGAGTGTTCTCATCTATTTCCAGCTGGTTCCATCTCTGCTGAAGGAAGTAAGTGCGGTCGTTGTCACCACCATAGGTATCACGGAAGGTGATATACTTGATGTTGTCGCTCACCATCTTCTTGGTGCTAGGTGAGAAATCATAATCAGGGTCGTGCATTAACAGAGGGTGTCTGCCGACAATAATGTCAACAAACATCGACTTTCCACCACCATTTGGTCCAACGATGGCAATATGTTCACCTTCGCAGGACTCAAAGTTTACAGGCTCGGCCATACGCCATTCCGGCATACGAGTCACGCCATCCTTAATGCTAATAATCTTTTGCATCTCTCTTATATTTTTATTTATGTGTTGTACGATTGATGGCAGCCAGAAGTTTGGCTTGCGGACCTGTCATACCGTTGTTTCCGCCAATGCGTGACTGGTTTTTCTGTGCAAAGTCCTTCCAGCTGCTATAATGCCTGTCGCTGGTCTCCGGTCTGCCCATTTGCAGGAAATGGCAGTAGGCAGCGCCCAGGGCATCGGTAGCATCCATGAACTTCGGCATTTCATCCTCCTTGATGTTGAGCATGCGCTGCAGCATCGCAGCTACCTGTTCCTTGGAAGCCTGTCCCTGTCCGGTAATCGCCATCTTGATTTTCAGAGGAGCATATTCGTGGATGGGCACATCGTGATGGATGGCAGCAGCGATGGCAACTCCCTGGGCTCTACCTAGTTTGAGCATCGACTGCACGTTCTTTCCAAAGAAGGGAGCCTCAATCGCCATCTCGTCCGGGAGATAAGAATCGATGATACCCGTAACCCGCTCGAATATCTTGCCGAGTCTCAGATAGGGATCCTTCTCCTTGCGCATGTCGATGACACCCATCACCACCAACTCTGCCTTATTGCCCATGACGCGTATCACACCATAGCCCATCACGTTGGTTCCCGGGTCAATTCCAAGAATGATCTTCTCTGTATTATTCTTTTTCAATTTCTGATTCTCTCGTTAAAATTATCGGTCCATGTAAGGATTGTGCGCCAGTTCCTCGCCAATGCTGGTAGCATCGCCATGACCAGGAAGCACCTTGGTTTCGTCTGGGAGCATACCCAGATGGCGCAGGCTGTTGATGATTCGGAACATACTGCCGCCAGGGAAATCGGTACGGCCGATAGAACTCTTGAAGAGGGTATCGCCGGTAAACGCAACATGCTCTGCCTCGCAATAGAATGTGACGGAACCGTTGCTATGGCCTGGAGTCTCAATAACCTTGAACTCATGGCTACCGAACTTGATGATTTCATCTTCCTCGAAGAAATGACCGATAGGAGGGAACTTCGTATCCAACTGCATCTGATAGAAGGTCTCTGCCTGATGGGCCAGCCCCTTCATCAGCTTCTCGTCGCCCTGAGCCACTTCCGGCTTCAAGCCAAACTCCTCAAAGATGGTATCGTTGCCGAAGTTATGGTCAAGATGGCCATGGGTAACGAGCAGATGAACCGGCTTCAGTTCATTCTTCTTGATATAGTTGGTGATGGCATTGCGCTCTTCAGGATAGAACGCTCCACAGTCGATGATGACGCATTCCTTGGTCTCATCACTTACAACATAGCAGTTCTCCTGCAACATGTTGACTTGAAATCTTTCTATATGTAACATTTTACTTTATTTACTTTGAACATTGAACTCCTTTACTTTGAACTTTGAGCTTTGAACATTGAACTTTATGATTAGTAAAGGCTATTGAATTCTTCACTCTTCACTTTCTCTCTTCACTTCTACGCCGGAACATAGATGAGCTGCTTGTCCTGCTTGAACCATTCTTCCTCGAAGAAGGTGCTGAGCGGAGTGATTTCTGCCACGTTGCGGTAATCCTTGAGTTCTTCCTGCAGATTGCCGCCCTTCAGGCAGATTAAGCCATTAGGCAGAGCGTTCTGTCCCTTCTTCTTGAAATTCTTCTTGATGATTTTCATCAGGTCAGGCAACTGCATCACAGCACGGCTAACCACGAAATCATACTTTCCTTTCTCATCCTCACCACGCAAGTGTTCAGCCACAAGATTCTTCAAGCCGATGGCAGAAGCCACCTCATTGCACACGCGAATCTTCTTGCCGGTTCCATCTATGAGCTTGAATTGGCACTCAGGAAAGAGGATGGCAAGCGGAATACCTGGGAAACCGCCACCACATCCGAAGTCAAGAATCTCTGTACCAGGACGGAAATTGATGGCCTTGGCTATTGCCATGGAATGAAGCACATGGTGCTCATAAAGGTTGTCAATATCCTTACGGCTGATGACATTGATCTTGTTGTTCCAGTCGCGATACAACTCATCGAGAGCTGCTATCTGCTTTTTCTGCTCATCAGTAAGATGGGTGAAATATTTCTCTATGATGTTCATCCTTCTATTTTCTTTCGTTTATATTACTTATTTAAGTGAATCTTTTAATATATTAAGGTGCAAAGTTAACGCAATTAAAGGACAAAACAAAATTATATAGCTTTTTTTATATATTTATTTAGATTTTGGACTCGACTTATTAAAAAAATATGTACCTTTGCACCAGAAAAAGATGTTGTAGAGCAGAAAATTGCATAAAAACTGCTTGTCCGACTCTATCAGATTGTAAAACATAACAGATATTATAGAATAGTTAATATGATAAAGGCTGCTTTATTTGACCTGGATGGCGTGGTGTTCGAAACCGAATCACAGTATTCCATCTTCTGGGGGATGATTGGACGTGAATATCATCCGGAAATTCCAGATTTCGAGTACCGCATCAAAGGACAGACATTAGTACAGATTTATGATAAGTACTTCTCTGAAGATTCTGTTTTTGCTCATATCGAAGGTTATACCGATGCAAAGTCAGAACAGGATAAGATTACCACTCGTCTCAATGAATTTGAGAAGAATATGTCGTACCCTTACATCACAGGCTTCGAAGACTTCATCAAAGACTTGAAGCAGAATGGCGTAAAGTGCGCTGTAGTAACGAGTAGCAACGTCCAGAAGATGCTGAATGTCTATAGACAGCACCCGGAATTCAAAGGCTATTTTGACCGGGTGTTGACCAGCGAAGACTTTGCCAAGAGCAAACCGGATCCGGACTGCTACCTGAAGGGCGCAGCATGCTTCGATGCAAAACCGGAAGAATGCGTAGGATTGGAAGACAGCTTCAACGGTCTGAAGGCTGTACGTGCAGCTGGTGCCTTCACTCTAGGGCTTTCTACTACCAATTCAAAGGAGTCGATTGAGCCATATAGCGACTATGTAATTGCCGATTACTCCGGCTTCACATTTGCCGACTTAGTGAAAGTTGTAGAAGAAAACAAGAAGCAATAAATACAGAAAAAGATAATATAATAATCATGGGATATTTATCTACTGACAAAAAGAAAATTACAACCAAGACGTTTGCTGAAATGAAAGCAGCAGGCGAGAAGGTTACAATGCTTACAGCTTACGACTTTACAACTGCAGGCATTCTGGATGCTGCTGGCATAGACAGTATCCTGATTGGCGATTCTGCCAGCAATGTAATGGCTGGAAATGCAGATACCTTGCCAATTACTGTTGATCAGATGATTTACCATGCCCGCAGCGTGGCTCGTGCCTGCAAACATGCCTTTGTCGTATGCGACATGCCTTTCGGCAGCTATCAGATCAGCAAGGAAGAGGCTCTTCGCAATGCTTGCCGCATGATGAAGGAGACCGGTGTAGACGCACTCAAGCTGGAGGGCGGCATCGAAATCGCTGATACAGTCAAGGCTATGGTAGACGCAGGCATTCCTGTACATGGTCATCTGGGACTCACCCCACAGAGCGTCAACAAATTTGGCGGCTACGGCATCCGTGCCAAGGAAGAGGCAGAGGCCCAGAAGCTCATCAGCGATGCTATCGCACTTGATAACGCCGGTGTCTTTGCTATCGTTTTAGAGAAGGTTCCAGCTAAATTGGCGGCAGAAGTATCACGACAGGTGAAAGCCGTAACTATCGGTATCGGAGCCGGCAACGGTTGCGACGGACAGGTATTGGTATATGCTGATGCTCTTGGTATGACCCAAGGCTTCAAGCCAAAGTTCCTGCGCCACTTCGCCCAGGTAGGTGAGGAGATGCAGAAGGGTGTGAAGGCTTACATCGATGCCGTTAAGAGTACAGAATATCCAAGTATAGAGGAGAGCTATTAAGCCTCCTCTCTACATTTTAGCGTCATATAGTTCATAAAGTTTTTGGTTATGGATACACAAAACACGCCCATACATATTAAATTATGGCATCGGGACTTCTGGAGACTCTGTTTTGCCAACCTTCTGCTGATGACGAGTGTCTGTACGCTCATCATCGGCATACCTTATTTTATGACCATTGAAGGTTATCGTCCTTGGCAGATTGGCATTGTAGTAGGTGCTTATGGTATAGGTATATTCCTTTTGGGTGGCTTCTGTTCCTATCTGCTGCAACGCTATCGCCGCAACAGAGTATGCCAGGTTTCTATCTGTTGTGTGGCAATCAGTCTTGTTGCGCTCTATTATCTGGAGACCTTCTGGAACATCAAGTTCGGCTTTGAAGTTCTTGTAGCAACGCGAGTAGTACAGGGCGCATTCTTGGGGCTGGCACAAATGGCACTGACCAGCACGTTGGTTATTGACACTTGCGAGTCTTTCCAGCGCACCGAGGCGAATTACATTACTTCCTGGTTTGCCAGACTTTCTATTGCCACAGGACCGATTATAGCTTGGCTTGTTGATGATTTTTCCGACATGCACCTTATCTTCCCGGTAGCCTCCCTGTTGGCACTTGGAGCTTTCGTACTGGTATCGCGGGTAAAGTTTCCCTTCAAGGCTCCCTCTGAGCACTTGCCGCTTTTCAGTTACGACCGTTTCTTCCTGCCACAAGGCATTCCACTGTTCATCAACATTGTACTTATATTGATAGGCGCTGGAATGTATTTTGCCATTCCTCATAACCTGACGGTTTACCTGATGTTTCTGGCAGGACTGCTGATGGCTATTGTTGCAGAGAAATATGTCTTTGCCGACGCCGATTTGAAGAGTCAGGCTCTCGTGGGTTTGGTATTGATGGGAGCAGCCGAGTTCGTTTCATTAAACGACCAGGACTTTGCCGTAGAGGTGCTTGTACCCTTGCTGCTAGGTATGGGTATAGGTGTGATCGGTAGTAGATTCCTGCTTTTCTACATCAAGCTAGCCAAGCATTGTCAGCGTGGCACGAGTACCAGTTCCTTCTTCCTGGCATGGGAATTTGGATTGTCACTGGGTATTGCGATAGGTTTTATGTTTCTGGAAAATGCTTACAGGCATGTTCCTACTATCAATAATATCATCTTCAACCCAACTGTTCACGAAGTGCTTGTTCCAGGCATGATATTTACAGGCCTATCAGTTGTCTTGTATAATTTCATTGTACATCCCTGGTATATGAAACATCGTAATCGCTAAGGTTACTTATATCATCCAGCCCTTCCTAAATATGACATTTTATTGAAAGAAAGATTCCATATCTAGGAAGGGTTTCATTAAAAGTTTCTAAAAATAGCTTTTGTGAAACATTTTTAATATTATTTAGTTAGCATTATTCGCTTTTGTCCCCATAATTCAGTACTTTTGCGTTTGATTTAAGAGGGAGGGTGTAAATACACACCCTAATTCATAGTAAAAAGTAGAATAAAACGTAAAATAATATTATAAGAATTATGGCAGAAGCTATTGATATCCGTGAGTTGAACATCCGGATTGAACAACAGAGTCAGTTTGTTACCAATTTGGTAATGGGCATGAACAAGGTCATCGTAGGTCAGAAACACCTTGTTGACTGTCTTCTCATCGGTCTTCTCTCTGACGGCCACATCTTGCTTGAAGGTGTGCCTGGTTTGGCGAAGACTCTCGCAATCAAAACATTGTCACAGTTAGTTAGTGCAGACTATAGCCGCATACAGTTTACACCAGATTTGTTGCCTGCCGACGTGGTGGGAACACAGATTTATTCTCAGAAAGACGAAGCCTTCCATGTAAAGCGTGGTCCGGTGTTTGCCAACTTCGTTCTGGCAGATGAAATCAACCGTGCTCCAGCCAAAGTACAGAGTGCTTTGCTCGAAGCGATGCAGGAACATCAGGTTACCATCGGCGAACAGACGTTCAAATTGCCAAATCCGTTCCTGGTAATGGCAACACAGAACCCGGTAGAGCAGGAGGGAACCTATCAGCTGCCTGAAGCTCAGGTGGACCGTTTCCTTCTCAAGGTCATCATCGACTATCCTACTATTGAGGAAGAAAAGCTCATCATCCGTGAGAATATTCAGGGCGGTCTGCCAACGGTTACTCCTGTAACTACAGCAGAAGAAATCCTGAAGGCCCGCAGCATCGTGAACGAGGTGTATATCGACGAGAAGATTGAGCAGTATATTGCCGACATCGTCTTCGCTACCCGTTATCCTGACCGTTATGGTCTTGGCGACCTGAAGGACATGATTACCTTCGGCGGTAGTCCTCGTGCCAGCATCTCACTTGCTAAGGCTGCTCGCGCCTATGCTTTCATCAAGCACCGTGGTTACGTGATTCCTGAGGATGTTCGTGCCGTGGCTCACGATGTGCTCCGCCACCGTATCGGTCTCTCCTATGAGGCTGAGGCTAGCGAAATCACCAGCGAGGAAATCGTAAGCCGCATCATCAACAAGGTGGAAGTGCCTTGATGAAGTAAGTGAAGAGTGAAGAACGAAGAGTGAAGAATTCATTTGCTTTGCTAATCATAAAGTTCAAAGCTCAAAGTTCAAAACGCAAAGTTCAAAGTAAATAAGTTCAAAGTAAATTGGATACACAAGATATCTTAAAGAAAGTTCGGAAGATTGAGATCAAGACTCGCGGATTGAGCCAGAACATCTTTGCCGGTCAGTACCATTCTGCCTTCAAGGGCAGGGGTATGGCCTTTGCCGAGGTGCGCGAATACCAGTATGGCGATGATGTGAGAGATATCGACTGGAACGTAACGGCACGTTTTCATCGTCCATTCGTCAAGGTGTTCGAAGAGGAACGAGAGCTTACCGTGATGTTGATGGTGGATGTGAGTGGCTCACTCGACTTTGGTACGATGCGCCAGATGAAGCGCGACCTGGCAACCGAGATAGCTGCCACCTTAGCTTTCAGTGCCATTCAGAACAACGACAAGATAGGTGTCATCTTCTTTTCCGACAGAATAGAGAAATATATTCCCCCTAAGAAGGGTAGAAAGCATATTCTTTATATCATCAGAGAAATGCTCGACTTCCATCCTCAGAGTCAGCGCACCGACATCGGCTGTGCCTTGGAATACTTCACACGTGTGATGAAACGCCACTGTACTGCTTTCCTCATCAGCGACTTTTACGACCAGAAGGATTATCAGCATGCCTTGCAGATTGCCAACCAGAAACATGATGTGGTGGGCATTCAGGTATATGACCCGAGAGCCAAACAGTTGCCTGACGTAGGATTGCTGAAAGTAATGGATGCAGAGACAGGGCATGAGATGTATATTGACACCAGTTCCAAGAAGTTGAGAGTGGCTCATGCACAGAACTGGTTCCGACGCCAGGACAACTTGCGCCAGCTCTTTGCCAAAAGCAAGGTGGATTGGACATCCGTAGCAACCAATGAGGACTTTTCGAAGTCGCTCCTGGCGCTGTTCAAGCAAAGAGGATGAGTTAAGTGAAGAGTGAAGAAATCTACGGCTTTACCAATCATAAAGTTCAAAGTTCAAAGCTCAAAGTTCAAAGTAAAGCAACAATGTTGAAAATTAGAAATATCATATTGACAATGGCTCTGATGGGCTGTTCAGGTTTGGCTTTCAGCCAGACAGTGGAACAGCGCATCGATTCTTTGCAGATGCTTATCGGACAGCAGACCATCCTGCACCTCAAGGCTACTGCCCGAAAGGGAGCCAAGGTGGTGTTGCCATCCTTCAAGCCTCAGGCCCAGATAGTTCCAGGCGTTGAGGTGGTGGAGCAGAGCAAGGGCGATACCATGCATGTAGGTGACAACCAGATGGTGGTAAGCCGCGACTATACCATCACCTCTTTTGATGAGAAGGTGTATGCTATCCCGGCACTCAATGTGAAGATAGACGGTAAGAACTGCCACGGCAACCCATTGGCGCTGAAGGTGCTTACTGTACCTGTAGATACGGTTCATCCCAATCAGTTCTATCCTCCCAAGACGGTGCAGGAGAATCCTTTTCTCTGGAGTGAGTGGAGCTTCGCCTTTTGGTTGAGCCTTCTGATGTTAATCATCTGTGGCGCAATGCTCTATCTGCGCAACCGATTGAAGAAAAACAAGCCTATCATTGCCCGCATCCGTATCATCAAGCGTGTGCCAGCCCATGAGAAGGCGCTGAAAGAGATTAACGACATCAAACAGCATCACAGTACATCGAACCAGGAAACACAAAAGGAGTACTATACTCACCTGACCAATGCGCTGCGTGAATATATAGTGAGCCGATTTGGTTTCAATGCCATGGAGATGACCAGTTCTGAAATCATTGAGAACCTGCGAGCTTCCGGCGACCAGAAGATGATAGACGAATTGAGAATGCTCTTCTCTACAGCCGACCTCGTCAAGTTCGCCAAATACGAGATTCCGATGAATGAAAATGATGCCAACCTGGTAAATGCAATTAACTTCATCGACCAGACGAAGACCAATGAGCTGCCTAAGGAAGAGAAAATCGTGCCTACGCTCAGCAGCGAGGACCAGAAGTCCCAGCAGCAACGCCGCCTCATCAAAACGCTACTTTGGATAGGAGGTTTCAGCGCTGTGGCTATCTTCGGCTATATCATTTATCAAGTTGCCATGCTGGTGATATAAAATCATCACATATAGGTAAAAACATCATAGTGATGCAAAACAATTAATGTTATAAGAAATGGAATTTGCAAGTAAAGCATATTTTCTGCTACTCCTGTTGCTGATACCTTATATCTTATGGTATTTCCTTGGGAGAAAGAAAAGTGAGCCAACTATGCGCATGAGCGATACCCGAATGTATCAGTATGCGCCAAAGAGCCTTCGAGTGCGACTCATCCATCTGCCTATGGTACTGAGATGCATCGCCTTCGTGCTCATAGTGTGTGCCATGGCTCGTCCACAGACTCATTATTCCTGGGACAACAAGACTGTTGAGGGAATTGACATCATGCTTGCTATGGACGTATCAACATCCATGCTTGCTGAAGATCTGAAGCCAAATCGAATGGAGGCAGCAAAGGATGTGGCAAATGAGTTTATCTCAGGTCGCCCTACCGACAATATCGGCTTGACTATCTTTGCAGGTGAAGCTTTCACCCAATGTCCAATGACAACCGATCATGCCAGCTTACTGCGCCTGTTGCAAGATACCAGAACTGATATTGCTGCACGCGGACTCATCGATGACGGTACTGCGGTCGGTATGGGTTTGGCAAATGCAGTAAGCCGATTGAAAGATTCAAAGTCAAAGAGCAAGGTGGTGATTCTCTTGACAGATGGCAGTAACAACATGGGCGACATATCGCCTATGACAGCAGCTGAAATAGCCAAGAGCTATGGCATCCGTGTTTATACGATTGGAGTGGGAACCAACAAGGTTGCTCCGTACCCAATGCCTGTAGCTGGCGGTGTGCAATATGTCAATATTCCAGTGGAGATAGACACGCAGACATTGCATGACATTGCACAAACAACTGATGGAAACTTCTATCGTGCTACAAACAATGCAGAGTTGAAGAAGATTTATCAAGATATTGACAAACTGGAAAAGTCAAAATTCAATGTGAAGCATTACGCCAAGCGTTACGAGGCTTATCAGCCTTTTGCTTTGGCAGCACTCCTGATTCTACTTCTGGAAATTTTGCTCCGCATCACTTGGCTTAAAAGAATACCGTAAATATAAAGAACAATGTTAAGATTTGAAGATCCTATATTTCTCTGGCTACTATGGCTGATACCAGTACTCATATTGGTACGCTTTGTAGGTTGGAGGAAAAGAAGGGCAAAACTGAGAAAGTTGGGAGACCCAGAATTGCTCAAACAGCTGATGCCCGACATATCTAAATACCGCCCAACGGTAAAGTTTGTGCTGATGCTCGCAGCCTTGGCATTACTCATCGTGATGGTGGCACGCCCACAGATGGGTAGCAAGGTTTCTCACGACAAGCGCAACGGAATTGAGACTATGATCTGTCTGGACATCTCCAATTCCATGCTGGCAGAAGATGTGGCACCGTCCCGTCTCGACAAGAGCAAGATGCTGATAGAGAATCTGGTAGATAACTTCAGCAACGACAAGATTGGACTCATCGTCTTCGCGGGCGATGCCTTCGTGCAGTTGCCTATCACCAGCGACTATGTTTCTGCCAAGATGTTCCTGCAGAACATTTCGCCAAGCTTGATACAAACTCAAGGCACCAACATAGCCCAGGCTATCAGTCTTGCCTCAAAGAGTTTCACCCAGCAGGAAAACATCGGTAGGGCTATCATCGTGATAACTGATGGTGAGAACCATGAGGTGGGTGCTCAGGATGCTGCAAAAATGGCAAACAAGAAAGGCATCAATGTGTTTATCCTGGGTATCGGTAACAGCAAGGGGGCTCCAATTCCTATGGGAGACGGTTCTTATCTGAAAGATAATGCAGGCAATACGGTAATGACTGCCTTGAACGAGCAAATGTGCCGCGAATTGGCACAGGCAGGTAAAGGACAATACATCCATGTAGATAATACAAGTGATGCAGAAAAATCACTCAACGATGACTTGGCAAAATTGCAGAAAGGAGATATGACCAGCGTCATCTACAGTGCTTATGACGAACAGTTCCAGGCTGTAGGCATTCTGATTATTCTCTTGCTCCTCATTGAGGTCTGCATGATGGAAGTGAAGAATCCGATGCTCAGGAACATCAAGTTCTTTAAGAAAGATTTGAAGAAATGATATAAGATATGAACTATATACATTATATAATAGTAACGGTAGCTTTTCTGTTGGCTTGTGGGACAAACGCTGTCGCACAAACCGACCGAAACTTGATACGCCAGGGAAACAGGGCTTTCAAGACCCAGAAATGGGCAGTTGCTGAGACCCAATACCGCAAGGCTATCTCCAAGAATCAGAAGAATCCACAGGCGATATACAACCTTGGCTGTGCCTTGCTGATGCAGCAGAAAGACTCACTGGCAATGGTTCAGTTTGGTAATGCTGCACAATTGGAGAGCAACATCTTCCGCCGCTCCAAGAGCTATCACAATATGGGAGTGGTGATGCAAAACCACCGGGAATATGCACAGGCCATCGAGTATTACAAGATGGCTCTGAGATGCAACCCTCAAGACAATGAGACCCGTTATAATCTTGCCCTCTGCAAAAAGTTGCTCAAGAACAACCAGCAGAATCAAAATAACAAGAACAATAAGGACAAGAATAAAAACGATAAAAACAAAGACAAGAAGAACGATAAGAACAAAAACAAGGATGATCAGAATAAAAACGATCAGAATAAAGACAAGCAAAACAAGAACCAGGACAAAAACAAGAATAATTCAGACAAGAACCAGCAGAATCAGGACAAAATGAGTCGCGATAATGCCGACCAGCTCTTGAATGCTGCTATCCAGCAAGAGAAAGCTACGAAACGCAAGATGCAGAAGGCTATGAGTCAACCACGCCGAAAGGCTTATGACAAAAACTGGTAGTAATCTCATAAGATATTCATCAGTAAGATAAAGAATATAATTTAGTAATTAGACATAAATATGAAACATATAGGTAGGTTTACTATCATCTTGATGATACTGGTGAGCGTCAGCATAAATGCTTTCGCCCAGCACCTGAATGTATCGGCTCCGTCTCATGTCGCGGCTGGTGAAAACTTCCGCGTTGCGTATACTATCAATGCACGCGACGTGGAGGAGTTCCGCATGGGTAACGTACCGGAGGGATTAGAAGTTATTGCTGGTCCATATACATCACAACAGTCAAGTTATCAGATGATAAACGGACATACATCATCATCTTCTTCCGTAACGATTACTTATACACTCTACGCTGCCAAGAATGGTGTTTTCACTATCGGTTCTTCTCAGGTTCTTGTAGGGGGAAAGAAACTGGCATCCCGCGCTGTCAAGATTAATGTTACTGGACAGGCTGCCCGTAATTCCAATGGCGCAGCGAAGATGCATGGAAGAAACGATAATGATGAACCTCATATGCGACAGGCTGGTTCCAGCATTTCCGGCAGCGACCTCTTCATCAAGGTTTCTGCCAACAAGAAACATGTCACAGAACAAGAACCTATCTTGTTAACATATAAGGTTTATACCCAGGTTGAACTTACCCAACTGGAGGGTAAAATGCCTGATTTGAAAGGCTTCCATACCCAGGAAGTTCCGCTTCCTCAACAGAAGCAGTTCCATACAGAGATGGTCAACGGCCGACCATACAAATGCGTGACCTGGAGTCAATACGTCATGTATCCACAGATGACAGGAAAGCTGGAAATACCTTCCATCAATTTCAAGGGAATCGTTGTCCAGCAAAACCGTAATGTCGACCCTATGGAAGCTTTCTTTAATGGAGGTTCCGGCTATGTTGAGGTCCACAAGGATATCAAGGCTCCGGGTATTACCATTTCGGTTGACCCATTACCTCAACGTCCTGCCAACTTCTCAGGTGGAGTAGGTAAATTCAATATTTCTGCCACTATCGACAAGAAAGAAGTAAAAGCTGGCGAACCTATCAATATACGTGTGGTTGTTGGTGGTATCGGAAACCTGAAGCTGCTGAAACAGCCTATTATCGAATTCCCGAAAGACTTCGATAAGTATGATGCAAAAATAACAGATAAAACCCGACTTTCAGCCAATGGTCTGGAGGGCAATATGATTTACGACTTCCTTGCGGTTCCTCGCAATCAAGGTCAGTATACCATACCAGCCATCGAATTTACCTATTATGATACATCATCATCCAGGTATAAGACCATCAAGACTCAACCGTTCACCATCAAAGTGGATAAGGGAGACGGCTCAAGCAACAGCAATGAAAGTGCTGATTTCAACAAAGACAAGGACATTCATACTCTGAAGCTGGGCAAAGACGGTCATCAGAACATCAATGACATGTTCTATGGAAGCGCTAGCTATTGGATCTGTCTGTTGATTCCTTTGCTTGCATTCGTTGCATTGATTATCATCTTCCATCGCAGAGCTATGGAAAATGCCGACATCGTCAAAATGCGCTCAAACAAGGCGAAGAAGATGGCAACCAAGCGCTTGAAGAAAGCTCATCTCTTGATGGAACAGCACAAACAGAGTGAGTTTTATGATGAAGTCTTACGTGCTTTATGGGGATATATAAGTTACAAACTGAATATCCCAGTAGAGAAGTTGAATCGAGAAAACATCTGCGAGAAAATGATTTCTCACGATGTGGACGATGATACCATCAAGAAGTTCACTACTGCAATTGACGAGTGTGAATTCGAGCGTTATGCCCCAGGAGATTCAGTGGGTAATATGAACCATACATTCAATGCTGCAATAACAGGAATCATGGAAATAGAGAATGCAATCAATATGGCACGCAAGAAGCGCAAGAACAATCGCAATGGATATTCCCTCATCATGCTTCTGGTAATGATGCTTGGCTTCACACTTGAGGCAAGTGCCATCACCAAACAGAATGCAGATACTGAGTATCAGAAAGGCAATTATCAGCAAGCTATTCGTGATTACGAGGAGATATTGAAGACCAGGGCATCTGCTGCCATCTATTACAATCTCGGCAATGCTTATTTCCGTACAGACAACATCACGAAGGCTGTGCTCAACTATGAGCGTGCTCACTTATATGCTCCTGGAGATGAAGACATCAATTTCAATCTCCAGTTTGCAAGAAGCAAGACCATTGACAAGATTACACCGGCATCAGAAATGTTCTTCGTCACATGGTACAAGATGCTTGTCAACTACACGAGTGTAGACAATTGGGCAAAGATTGGAATCTTCAGTATCATCATGGCGTTGATACTCGTATTGGTTTATCTCTTTGGACCTCAGCTCTTCATGCGTAAGATAGGATTTTTCGGAGGCTTGTTCTTCCTGATTTCCTTCCTGATAAGCAATCTGTTTGCCTATCAGCAGAAACAGGTTCAGATAAACAGGACGGGTGCCATCGTTATGGAACCATCGGTAAATATCAAGAAGACACCAGCCAAACAAAGTGCCGACTTGTTTGTCCTGCATGAAGGAACCCGGGTGGATATTACCGACAAGACCATCAATGGATGGCGAGGCATTCGTGTTGCTGATGGCAGAGAAGGTTGGATAGAAACCAAACATATAGAAGAAATATAATGGATTTCAGTAAAATACAAGACATGGACATGCAGGTGTTGAGCCTCTTCAATGGTAGCGACAACATCATGCTTGACCAGATGGTACAGATATTAACATCGGGCCTGACGTGGATACCACTCTACGTCATGCTCTTTTTTGTTGTCATGCGCAACAATGAGACGATGGGGCAGATAGCCCTGGTGGTAGGAAGCGCAATCTTCTGCGTTCTATTTGCTGATGGCTTGGTTGACGGCATCATCAAACAGTTGGCTGAGAGATGGAGACCTTCCAATGATCCTACATTCAAGTATATGGTGCAGGTTGTGGACGATATCCGTCTGAAGGGTTATAGTTTCTGCTCTGCCCATGCTGCCAATACGATGTCACTGGCTGTTTTCTTCTCCTTACTTATCCGTAGTAAACTGCTCACGATAACACTGGTAACATGGTCTCTCATAAACTGTTGGACGCGATTATATCTAGGTGTACATTACCCTTCAGATATTCTTTGCGGCATGATTATCGGTATCATCGTTGGCATTCTGGTCTATCTGCTTTATTATAAGATTTATCTTCGGATCTCTCCAAAGATTAATTATATCTCCAACCAGTATACAAGTACAGGATACGATCATGATGACATCGATAAAGTAATGGTCATTTTAATGCTCACATTATTATATGTCGTGACAAGAGGTGTTATCATGGCAGGTATCGTTTAATAAACTCTACATAAAAGAATACAACAATAAAACATAATGGATACAAAACATATTAAGATAAGCGATTATAATTATGATTTGCCGGATGAGCGCATCGCCAAGTTTCCTATCGCACAGCGCGACCACAGCAAACTGCTGGTCTATAAGCATGGCGAGGTAAGCGACGATGTGTTCTTCCATCTTCCTGATTATCTGCCAAAGGGTGCCATGATGGTATTCAATAATACCAAGGTAATCCAGGCGCGCATGCATTTCCGCAAGGAGACGGGTGCCCTCATCGAGGTGTTCCTGATGGAGCCTGCTGCACCTACCGACTATGAGCTGATGTTCCAGACATCGGGCCACTGCTCATGGCTCTGTATGATTGGTAACCTGAAGAAATGGAAAGAGGGAAGTCTGAAGCGTGACTTCGAAATCAAGGGTCATCAGCTTACTCTCTCTGCTACCATGCGACGTGGAGATGCCCTCAGCCCAGAGGCTTCAGAGATGGTAGCCAAGGGTGGCGGCACCAACTACTGGGTGGATTTCGACTGGGACAATGAGCATGTTTCCTTTGCTGAGATTCTAGAGGCAGTGGGAGAGTTGCCTATCCCGCCATATCTGAACCGCAAGACTGAAGAGAGCGATAAGACCACTTATCAGACCGTATATTCCAAGATCAAGGGTAGCGTGGCTGCCCCAACAGCCGGTCTGCATTTCACCGATGCGGTGCTCCAGGACCTGGATGCGCACGGCATCGACCGTGAGGAGGTGACCCTTCATGTAGGAGCGGGAACCTTCAAGCCGGTGAAGAGTCTGGAGATAGAAGGTCATCAGATGCATACAGAATATATCGTGGTTCATCGTCGCAGTCTGGAAAAGCTCATCAAGCACGAGTGCCAGGTCATCGCCGTGGGAACCACCAGTGTGCGCACCATCGAGAGTCTCTACTATATGGGTGTGCATCTCATCAAGCATCCTGAGGCAAGCGAGGAGGATCTGCACGTAAACCAGTGGGATCCATACGAGCTGTCGGCAGATGGCAATCTGGTGGATGGCATCACTCCGGTGCAGGCTATCCAGGCAATCATTGATTATCTCGACCGCAACGGATTGGAAGCCTTGCATTCCAGCACGCAGATCATCATCGCTCCGGGTTATACCTATAAGATAGTGAAGATGCTGGTAACCAATTTCCATCAGCCTCAGAGCACCCTCCTTCTCCTGGTGAGTGCCTTTCTGCATGGCGATTGGAAGAAGGTATATGATTATGCCCTCTCGCATGATTTCCGCTTCCTGAGCTACGGAGATTCCTCCTTGCTCATCCCGTAACTTGATTTAAAAGTTATTCTTGATGTATCGTGTTTGCATCAATACGCCCTGAAAGGGCAAAAGCCCCTAGCCCAGGGTAACACCCTGGGTATTAAATGAAAATGTAATGTCGCCCTGAAAGGGCAAAAGCTTCAATAATATAAAAAAAAACAAATAGATGATTTCAGTAGAAGGACTGAAAGTAGAGTTTGGCGTAAAGCCACTTTTCAATGATGTAAGCTTCGTAATCAACGACCGCGACCGCATTGCCCTGGTAGGTAAGAACGGTGCCGGCAAATCTACGATGCTGAAGATTCTCTGTGGCTTGCAGAAGCCAACCTCCGGCGTGGTGGCTATCCCTAACGAAACCACCATCGGCTACCTGCCTCAGGTGATGAAACTGCAGGACGATACCACCGTAAAGCAGGAAACCCGAAAGGCTTTCGCCCACAATACCGAGATGAAGGCGCGCCTCGACAAGATGCAGCAGGAAATGGCTGACCGCACCGACTACGAGAGCGAGAGCTATGCACAGCTCGTGGAGAAATTCACCCAGGAACATGATCGCTATATGATGATGGGCGGTGAAAACTACGAGGCTGAAATAGAGCGCACGCTGAGCGGTTTGGGCTTTACCCGTGAAGATTTCGACCGTCCTACCCGAGAGTTCTCCGGAGGATGGCGTATGCGTATCGAGTTGGCTAAAATCCTGTTGCAGAAGCCGGATGTGCTCCTCCTCGATGAGCCTACCAACCACCTCGATATCGAGAGTATCCAGTGGCTGGAACAGTTCCTGGCTCAGAGTGCCAAGGCGGTGGTGCTGGTAAGTCACGACCGTGCCTTTATCAATAATGTAACCAACCGCACCCTGGAGATTACCTGTGGCAGGGTTGAGGATTACAAGGTGAAATACGATGAGTATGTGGTTCTCCGTGCCGAGCGCCGTGAGCAGCAGCTCCGCGCTTACGAAAACCAGCAGAAGGAAATCGCCGACATCAAGGACTTCATCGAGCGATTCCGCTATAAGCCAACCAAGGCTGTACAGGTGCAGAGCCGCATCAAGCAGTTGGAGAAAATCGTTCCTATCGAGGTGGATGAGGTGGATAACAAGCAGATGCATCTCAAGTTCCCTCCTTGTCTCCGCAGTGGCGATTATCCTGTCATCTGCGATGAGGTGAGAAAGGATTATGGCGAGCATACCGTCTTCGACCATGTGAACCTTACCATCAAGCGTGGCGAGAAAGTGGCGTTCGTAGGTAAGAACGGTGAGGGTAAATCTACCCTGGTGAAGTGTATCATGGGCGAGATTCCTTTTACGGGCAATCTCAAGATTGGTCATAACGTGCAGATTGGTTATTTCGCACAGAACCAGGCACAGCTCCTCGACGAGAAGCTTACCATCTTCCAGACCATCGACAATGTGGCTACCGGCGAGATGCGCCTCAAGGTGAACGATCTGCTGGGTGCCTTTATGTTTGGTGGCGAAACTTCCGAGAAGTATGTCAAGGTGCTGAGTGGAGGAGAGCGCAGTCGTCTGGCGATGATCAAGCTCCTGCTCGAACCGGTGAATCTCCTGATTCTCGATGAGCCTACCAACCATCTCGATATGCAGTCGAAGGATGTGTTGAAGGAAGCCATCAAGGCATTCGACGGCACCGCCATCATCGTGAGCCACGACCGTGAGTTCCTCGACGGACTGGTAGATAAGGTATATGAGTTTGCCGGTGGCAAGGTACGAGAGCATCTGGGCGGCATCTACGATTATCTCCGTGCCCACAATGCCGAGAGCATCAGTCAGGCGCTCGCCAGTCAGGGCGTAAGCCAGAATATGTCATCTGCCGGATCTCCATCTTCTTCTCCATCATCCTCTGCAGAATCTTCCGAAGCATCTTCCGGCAAGCTCAGTTATGCCGAGCACAAGGAGCAGCAGAAGAAGATACGCAAGGCAGAGAAGGCGGTGAAGGAATGCGAGACGAAGATAGAAAAGCTCGAAACCCGCAAGGCTGAGATTGATGCCCTCCTGATGAAGCCGGAGAACGCCACGAATATGGAACTCGTTACCGAATATACCGAGCTGATGAAGAGCCTGGATGAGGAAAACGAGAACTGGATGATGCTCTCAGAAGAGCTGGAGGAAGTGAAGAATTCATAATTAAAACAATAATAAACAACAAGAAAAATGAAAATGAAGTTTATCCTTCCGATGATGATGCTCGCAGCCATGCCTTTGGCTGCTGATGCTCAGAACAAGTCGGGACTTGTCATGAGCAATCTTGACAAGACAGCAAAGCCTGCTGATGATTTCTATCAGTTTGCTACCGGTGGCTGGCAGAAGAACAATCCGCTGCCTGCTGCCTACAGCCGTTATGGTAGTTTCGATCAGTTGGCTGAGAACAACAACAAGCGTATCAATTCTATCCTTGATGAGCTCAAGAAGAAGACCTACAAGGCTGGAACCATCGAGCAGAAGCTTTCCGACTTCTACAAGTTGGCACTCGATATCGACCGCCGCAACAAGGAGGGCATTGCTCCTGTAAAGCCTCTCCTCGACGAGATTGCTGCTGCCAAGACCAAGGCTGAGCTCCAGAAACTGCAGGTGAAGTATGCCATGCAGGGCTTGGGCGTAGGTTTCGGTACCGGTTTCGGTGCTGACGAGAAGAACGTTACCATGAACATCTACAATGTGATGCAGGGTGGTTTGACTCTCGGTTCCAAGGATTATTACCTCAACAACGATGCTGCTACCGTAGCTATCCGTGAGGCTTTCAAGACTTACGTGGCAAAGATGTTCCAGCTCTATGGCTTCTCTGCTGCCGATGCTGCCAAGAAGGCACAGAAGGTATTCCTCCACGAGACCAGTCTCGCTACTATCTCCAAGAGCCGTACCGAACTCCGTGACCCACAGGCTAACTACAACAAGATGAGCCTGAAGCAGTTTAAAGAGAATTATCCAAACATTCCTCTCGAGGCTTTGGCTAACGGCGAGGGCATCAAGAGCGAATATCTCCAGGAGATGATTGTAGGTCAGCCTGCATTCATGGCTGGTTACGACAAGATTACTGCTGCAGAGGATGCTGAGACATTGAAGGCATTGATGGAGTGGAGTGTCATCGGCAGTTCTTCTGCTTATCTTACCGATGAGATCCGTGAGGCAAACTTCGATTTCTTCGGCAAGACCATGAGTGGCAGAAAGGAAGACCATCCATTGTGGAAGCGTGCTACTTCTCAGGTAGATGCTCAGATGGGTGAGGCTCTCGGCAGAATCTACTGCAAGAAGTTCTTCCCAGAGTCTTCCAAGAAGATGATGGAGACTTTGGTCAAGAATCTCCAGGTGAGTCTCGGTCAGCGTATCGATGCTCAGGAGTGGATGAGTGCAGAGACCAAGGCTGCTGCCCACAATAAGCTCGATAAGTTCTATGTCAAGATTGGTTATCCTAACCAGTGGACCGACTATAGCAAGCTTACCATCGATCCATCCAAGAGTTTCTATGAGAACGTGATGGCTTGCCGTCAGTTCCGCAACAATAAGGAGATTGCAGAGAAGGCAGGTAAGCCTGTCAACAGAGATGAGTGGTATATGACTCCACAGACTGTGAATGCATACTATAATCCTACCACCAACGAAATCTGCTTCCCTGCAGGTATCCTCCAGTATCCATTCTTTGATGCCAAGGCAGACGAGGCGTTCAACTATGGTGCTATCGGTGTAGTGATCGGTCATGAGATGACTCACGGTTTCGATGATCAGGGTCGCCAGTATGATGCCAGCGGTAATCTGAAGGATTGGTGGACAGCTGCCGATGCTGAGGGCTTCAACAAGCGTGCCGATATGTATGCTGATTTCTTCAGCAACATCAAGGTATTGCCTGACCTGAATGCCAACGGTCGCTTTACATTGGGTGAGAACCTTGCCGACCACGGTGGTTTGATGGTATCTTTCAATGCATTCAAGAATGCCACAGCCAAGAAGCCTCTGAAGAACAAGGATGGCTTTACAGCTGCTCAGCGTTTCTTCCTTGCCTACGCTGGTGTATGGGGTCAGAACATCACCGAGAAGGAAATCCGCAACCGTGTGAAGAACGACCCTCATGCCCTGGGCAAATGGCGTGTAGATGGTGCTCTTCCTCACATTGATGCCTGGTACGAGGCATTCGGTGTAAAGCAGGGCGACAAGATGTTCATTCCTAAGAATGAGCGTCTGGAACTTTGGTAAAATGAATAAATCGTAATTAATTAAAGGATGCTATAGAAATTTAGCATCCTTTTTTTGTTTAAATCGCCTAAAATTAGTAACTTTGCACCAAATTAAAAAGAAAGGGAATAACAGAATATGCCATTAAGACTACCGGATAAGCTTCCTGCAATAGAATTGCTGAAGCATGAAAATATATTTGTCATGGATGAAAGCCGCGCTCATAGCCAGGAAATTCGTCCATTGAAGATCTGTGTGCTCAATTTGATGCCGCTTAAGATTACAACGGAAACAGACCTTGTACGTCTGCTCTCTAATACGCCACTCCAGTTGGAGGTTTATTTCATGAAACTGAAGAGTCATACTCCAAAGAATACGCCTATAGAACACATGATGATGTTCTATAAGGACTTCCAGGAATTGTCTAAACAGAAGTTTGATGGCATGATAGTAACTGGTGCTCCTATTGAGACCATGGAGTATGAAGATGTGCAGTATTGGAAGGAAATCACGGAAATATTCGATTGGGCACGCACCCACGTTACATCAACATTGTATATCTGCTGGGGAGCTCAGGCAGGATTGTACCATTTCTATGGAGTTCCAAAATATCAGCTGGCTAAAAAGATGTTTGGTATTTTTCCACAGAAGCCGCTTGATTGTACTCTTCCGATTTTCCGCGGATTCGATGATTATTTCAACATGCCGCATAGTCGCCATACGGAAGTGCGCCGTGAGGATATCATCAAGGTTCCGGGACTCGACATTATTGCCGAATCGCAGGAAAGCGGAGTCAGTATCGTGATGGCACGAGGCGGTAGAGAGTTTTTCGTTACCGGTCATCTGGAATATGCCCCAAATACGCTTGACAAGGAGTATAAACGCGATATGGGAAAACGTGATGATGTTGACTTGCCGAAGAATTATTATTACAATGATGACCCTATGCAGGCACCATTGGTAACATGGCGTGCCCATGCCAATCTCTTTTACAGCAATTGGATCAACTATTACGTTTACCAGGAGACACCATACAATATTGATGATATCAAGTAAGCTAAAGTTTAAGAAGATATAGATAATGAGAACACTCGAACTTTTGGCACCAGCCAAGAATCTTGAATGCGGAATTGCAGCCATTGACCATGGTGCAGATGCTGTTTATATAGGTGCCCCTAGATTTGGCGCACGTGCTGCAGCCGGCAATTCTCTGGATGATATCAGACAGCTATGCCGCTATGCCCATCAATATCAGGCAAAGGTGCATGTTACTGTCAATACCATCATTTATGATTCTGAGCTCAATGATACGTTGGATATGATCCGTGACTTGCAGGAGGCTGGCGTTGATGCTCTCCTGTTGCAGGACATGGGAGTATTGTATGCTTTGCAGGGTAAGGGTCCTTCAGCAGTAGACTTCACCTGGACAAGGGAATTACACTCCAGCACGCAATGCGATACACGAAGTGCTGAAAAGGTAAAATGGCTTCAGACTCTGGGATTCAACCGTGCTGTCCTGGCTAGAGAACTGTCCGTTAAGGAAATCTCAGACATACATCAGGCTGTTCCGGATATGGACCTGGAGGTGTTTGTCCACGGTGCATTATGCGTAAGCTATTCCGGCGTATGCTATGCTTCCGAAAAATGCTTTGGCCGCTCTGCCAACCGTGGCGAATGCGCCCAGTTCTGCCGAATGAAATTCAACTTGCTGGATGCGGACAACAAGGAAATAGAACATCAGCGTCATCTCCTTTCCTTAAAGGATATGTGCCAGATAGACAATCTCGAGGCTTTGGCTGATGCGGGTGCCTGTTCATTCAAGATAGAAGGAAGATTGAAGGATGCAGGTTATGTCAAGAACGTTGTTTCTGCCTATAGCCAGCGCCTTGATGAAATCTGCAGGAAACATCCCCAGAAGTATGCACGCCCATCCTTTGGACGTCCACGATATGAATTCGAAGCCAATTTAAAGAAGACATTCAATCGTGGTTTTACAAACTATTTCCTGAAAGGACGCCAGCCGGATATTGCAAGTTTCGATACTCCGAAAGCCATCGGCGAGTTTGTAGGCAAGGTCAAGGAAATCCGCGGCAACAGTTTCAATGTAGCCAGTATCGCCAGTTTTACCAATGGTGATGGTCTGTGCTTCATCAATGATGAGCACGAATTGGAAGGTTTCCGCGTGAACCGTGCCCAAGGCAACCGTTTGTTCCCATTGAAAATGCCGGCAAACTTACGTCCGGGAACAGGCCTGTACCGTAACAATGACCAGGCTTTTGAAAAGGTTCTCGCAGGAAAGACGGCAGAAAGAAAGATTCCTATCCGGATTACGTTCAGCCTGTATGATGAGGATGGTCGCTGCGGATTCTCTGCCGAAGCGCAATATATCAGAGAACAGGGAATAGGATGGGGTTCTGATGATTCCAACTATCTCGGCAAGGGTATTGTGGATTTTGAACACAATCCGGCCCAAAAGCCACAGCATGATAATATCGTCAGACAGCTCAGCAAGCTGGGCGGTACCATCTATGAGTGCAGGGAAGTGGAGATAAAGAACCAGGCAGACAACTATTTCATTCCGAGCAGCGTACTGACAGAGTTGCGCAGAAATCTGATGGAAGACATCGAAAAAAATGCTGACATTTCATCAGAAGCAAAGGCTGTTTCCAACCATCTTAGTCATGCGGAAGGAGATGACAAAGTGCAAGTCTGGCAGCGGGAATATGGCAAATATGGTTATCTCTACAATATTGCCAACAAGAGCGCACATGAGTTTTACAAGCAGCATGGGATGACTCATACGGAGAATGCCTTCGAATTAAGCAAGACCTCTATTCAAGGCACGAAGACCGATGAATCCCTCATCATGCAGTGTCGCCATTGCATCCGCTACTCCCTTGGCTATTGCGTAAAACGTGGAGGCAGGAAGCCGACATGGAAAGAACCGCTTTATCTGGAGTTGGGCGATGGCAGAAGATTCAGACTGGAATTTGCGTGCAACGTTTGTCAGATGAACATATATTCAGACTGATAATCATGTCTAAATAAATTCATAAACGACAGAAAATGATGAGAATGAAACACTTATATATCTTACTGTTACTGGGCATCACAATGATGCTCAGCAGCTGCTATCATCGTTATAATTCTCATCAGCAGCATGCAGCACTCATTGAATACAGCAACAAACAGCTGGATTCCATCTCCTTCTCTACGACGCACCATTATACCAATAAATTCAACTTTATGGTATTCAAGGATTCGCTCATACTTGTCAAGCAGCAGCCTGAGGAACTGATGAGTGAATTGCAGGTAGATTCGTTTGCAGTAAAAAAAGACAGGCTGTTGGTAGTAACGGATATCCGTATGGTTCCAAAGGATTCCATCGATTCCGTATGGGTTCAGCTTGCTACAGAAGATAATACTTTCGGCTGGACGAGGGAATCTAAAATGCTGCAAAGGGTTGTTCCTGCTGACCCTATATCTGAGTTTATCATGACATTCAGTAATGTGCATTTACTGATTTTCATGGTCATCATTGTCGTGATAGCCATAGCTTATCTGATACGCAAGGTGAGCTGCAGCAACATCTATATAGTGCATTACAATGACATAGATTCCCCGTATCCTACGGCATTGGTCATACTTGTAGCAATCTCAGCTGCGTTCTATGCCACCATTCAGACCTTCGAACCGGAGACATGGCGGCATTTCTATTTCCATCCCACGCTCAATCCCTTTGCCGTACCCCGCATTCTGGGATTCTTCCTTGCAGCCGTATGGTCAGTTGTCATAGTAGGACTGGCTTGTGTAGATGAGGTATATCATCGGTTGCCATGGGGCGAAGGAGCATTGTATCTGGGCGGACTGGCTAGTGTCTGTGCCTTGGATTACATCATCTTCAGTGTGCTTACTTTATATTATATCGGCTATGTATTATTGGCTGCCTATATCTGGTTTGCCATCACAGCATACCTTAAAAGGAAATGACATTTTTTCGTTTGCCCCTGCAAAAAAGCCCTCTCCTGAACAATGGGGATACAGGAGAGGGACTTTCAGAATGGAGAGGATATTAAGAACCTAAATTTACATGCAGCTCGTTACTGCTATTAAATGCAGCTCGTTACTCCGAGCGATGCGGCTACTGCCGTTACGATTGACAACAAGATCTGAATGATTGTCTTCCAAGTTTCACGCTTCATTTTCATTTCATTAGTGATTAATTATTAGTGATTATTTATTAGTGATTATTTATTAGTGATTATTTATTAGTGATTAATTCAGTTTCAGTTCCTGAACAAAGCCCCCGAAGGGGCTATGCCTAGAGGCCTACTTCGCCACTGTCGGTGTTACCGCCACCGCCTTCCTGGGTTCCACCGCCTTCCTGGGTTCCGCCGCCCTCTTGAGTGCCGCCGCCACCCTGAGTGGTATCACCGGAGCCTGAGCCTCCGCCAGGATTGCCTGCTGTTCCGCCATCTTCGCTGGCTACATACTCATCGTATGCCACGATCTTGGTGAGCTTCTTGAGCTCGGCATTGCTCCAGTTCTTGGTATTTCTCACAATCAGGTGAACCCCCTGTACGCTTGCAGCCGTCACCTTCTCTCTGGTTTCCTCACCGCGAGAGGTCATACCGATGGAGAACAGACCGAGGTCGGAGAGTCTCACGCTCTTGCCGTCGAGAATCAGCTCCTTCAGGCAGTCGAGCGTATCCATCAGCACTCCGTGGATGGTGCCTCGGCTGTAAGGCGAATTGTGTTCAGAGATGTGAGTTACGAAGTCCTCGAAGCTCATCTCTCGGTCGTTCACTGCTGTAGCATACCAGAGTTTCTTACCAGCGTTCTCCCCACTTTGTGGGGTACGCATTACTTTACGATACTTACTAGTTCCAAGTCCCATAATCAATTAATTTTTAAAGGGTTAATGTTTCATTTTCCGGTACGTTCATCGGGCTGGCGCCTATCCTTCAGAACGTCCATGCAGTAGTCTCATACCTGCATTCGCCCTGTCTTTCAACAGCGGAGCAGCTATCTCTTAACTACGGTGCAAAGATACAACTTTTTTCCGATACCTCCAAATTTGATGTATCGTTTTGGGGGCGTTTTTAGCAAAACTCAAAAAAAACAAATGTTAATAAACCTAACTCATAATTCCGTGGGGTAGAAAGCATAGAGCTAGGGGTGGAGAAGCATAGAGTTGGCATGAAAGCGTGACAGTGACAGTTACAGTTTTATTTTCCTCTTCTCCTCCCTCTAGCCTAAAAGAGTAAAGAGAATTTTATATTTATATATATATATATATAAATATAACTATACTATTAACTTTTCTTCACATTACCACAACAGATAGGGAAAGTTGCGGAAAATAAAACTGTAACTGTCACTGTCACGCTTTCGGGGAACTAAGTGGCAAAATTTGCATGTAGTCCAAGAACGAGTGGAGCTTACGTGAAAACTTGAATAAGTGATGACGTTTCTTAATATTTATTTCATTTTCCTTGCGGGTTTGAAAAAATAGTTGTATTTTTGGCGAATCAAACTATTATATAAACAATAAATAATTAGTTAGAAGATATGAAGTTAATTAGAGATTTTCATTATGATGAAAAAGATCCGAAAACGATGATCTTTTTTATTTGCAATTTAGAGAATGAGTTTAAAACCTACCATAACGATAGGCTTAAGGTTGAATTGGGTGCATACAAGACAGGATTGTTCTGCAAGGTACCCGTAAACGGTACTATCGATGGCAGTTCCTTTAGACTCATCCCACGACCAGCCTCCGACAACTGAAATCAGAAGTATTTTTGATGATTTTATAAAGGAAGCAATAAGAAGCCATGACCCTAAATACCTTTACGATATTGAATCTACACTACTTCAAATGAGCAGAAAGAATGGGCATGTATATGATGAGTATTTTACTCAGCTTGACGTCTCAATCAATGAGATTGAGCATGGTGAAGAGCAAAAGACTTGTGGTGAAGCGATTTCTACCTTGCCTAAGAAGACAGGAAAAGGAAGGAAGAAGGAATTTCTGTTTGCCCTGGATGAGGCATGCTACGTAAAAGATGAAGAGAAGACCAGCCGGATGGCATCCTACTTTATGGAATTCCTCAAGAAAAACGGTTGGGATTCGCTGCCAACCAGTTCCAAGGTGGATTCACCCCTGAATGTTGCCATATTCTCTTTTATCAGACATTGGAAACAGAATGGGTGTCTGCCGAAGAAGCAGGTGGTTGGGGCGAATACCGTTTTCAGATTCCTGACGGAAGACTGCCATATCACAATCGATGCGATGATGAAGTCATTTCATCATGTATTCAGCACAACGCAGACAAAGGAGAATCCTGAGATAGAAAAGAAGGTTGAAGCGTATTTCAAGAAAAATCATGGGATAAATAATTAATCCTATTTTTCCTAAAAATCCTAAAGGCAAAATTGTCGTATCTTTGCCCCCGTAATCAGATGAGAATGTCTGGTTACGGGGGCTTTTCCGTATATGGGAAACTGGTACCATTCCGGTGTATGGGGAGTCTGATTGTTGGATTAATAAATTTATGAACAAATGGAGAAAATGAAAGTTGTCAAGCTTCTTGACATTCAGAGTGGCACTAGCCAGCAGACTGGCAATGCCTGGAAATCACGTGAGGTGGTAGTGGAGAGTATGCAGAATGCAGTGCATCCCGACCGTTATGTTGCCCGACTCTTTGGCGAGGCGGTAGACAAGTTTACAGCGCAGGAGGGCGATGTTCTCGCCATCGGGCTTCGTCACAGCGTGAGAGAGTATAATGGTCGCTATTATGGCGAGACCAGTATCGTAGATTTCGAGCAGTTTCAACCGTTTTAATAGTGATTAGCTGTTAGTGATTAGTGAATATTTTTCAACGTTTTAAGATTGGAATATCATGTATATCAAGATTCAGATTTCAGATGCCGTGTATAAGGCTCTTGTAGCCAGCGGCAAGCGCAAGAGAGGCTCTATCGCTCTCATCAGCCCCAAGGAGGGCAACTTCAACGCATTCAGCAACAACAGCGAGAAGCGCAAGCAGCGCAAGTTTATCCGTTTGGCACACGGATGTGCCAGCGTGGGTGAGGAAGATGTCAGAATGCATCTTTGCATCAGCCGCCGTGAAACCGATGTGGTGCCAGCCAGGGTTATCGGCGAGGAGAGTGAGATTGCTGGCGAGTTTGTAACTAAAAATTGTTAGCCTATGAGTTTCGGAATATCAGATAGCGTGATGAGCAGGGCAGTGCAGGTTTGCACTCCCGAGCTCTTCCACAAGGCCATTCAGAGCAGCGTGGTGAAGGATGTCTGCGCACAGATAGAGGATGCCTTGGAGAGCAGACGCAGAGGCGAGATGAGCAAGGAAGATTTCGAGACCTTGAAATCGCAGCTGAAGAAACGCCTGCCTATCCTGACGCCTCATGCCACCTTCAAGGATGGTCGGAGAACGAACAAGAGTGCCATCCCCAGCGGGCTTTCCATCTATGACAAGGATCATATAACGAACCCTAGGGGATGGTGGGAGGAGAAAAAGAAAAGTCTTGACAAGGCGGTTCTCGATCTCATTGTTCTCATCCATGTGACGCCTTCCGGAGAAGGCCTCCGGCTGGTGTTTGTGATTCCCGACGACATGTCGCTGGCAGAGGCGCAGAAATGGATGTCGGAGAAGCTGGAAGACGAGGAATATGATGTTTGCGTGAAGGACTTGGCGCGCCCTTCGTTCATCGTTCCTCAGGAGTATATCCTCTTCATCAACGAGGAGGAGCTGTTTAAGGATAGAAAGCCTGCTGGCGGGGCTGCTTCTGGCTGGAGCGGGGGACAGGAAGGCGAGGCCGGGGCATGGAAAGCCCCGGAACGGTGGCTGCCTGACGGGGGACTGGCTGCTGGCGGCAATGGTAATCATAAAGTTCAAAGTTCAAATCTCAAAGTTCAAAGTAAAAATGTTCAAGACAATCGATTTTCGGGCACTGACAGCCATCGTGCTGTTTCTTCTGGCTCTACTGTTCAGCCTGCCCAACCTGCTGATAGCAATGGTGCTAATGCTGGCCATCTCAGCGCTGCTGGAGCTCCTCAGAATGCTGATGGCGTGGAATCCGCAGAAATCTTCCCCAACGAGTATCAGGGCATCCCTTACTCATCGCTTGTAGCGAAGCTGATAGAGCTGCTGGGCGGTGAACCGCAGCATGGTTCCAGAAACACATTTATCTTTACACTGGCGTGCTATCTGCGCTACATCTGTGACGATAATGCAGCCTGGATCAAGCAGGTGATTCCTACCTTCGGCGAGGAGCAGAAGAGAGCCTTCACCACCGTGGACAGCGCCTGCAGCAGAAAGCAGTCGCATCGCATGCCCAACATCGTGCGAACGGCTATCAAGCTGGCACAGGAGGCGGAAAGCAAGGCAAAGGGTGACGGAAACTTTGACGATGACGATTTTGGCGATATCCACAATCCGGAATCCTATTTCTACAACATCCATCAGATGCCCACGAAATTGCCCAAGCTCATCAAGCTTCTTGTCTCGAAGACGCCATCCATCTATCGCCCTGCGGTATCCCAGGCCGTGTTTCCACCACTGGCTTCCCACTTGTTGGAAACACGCTTCAAGTATATTGACAATATCGAGCATGAAGCCACCCTTGCCTCTATCCTCTGTGCACCGACGGGAAGCGGCAAGGAGGCCATCAGTCAACCGATCAACCGGATTATGGCCGACATCAGAAGACGGGATGCCGAACAGCGTGAAAGAGAGCGGAAATGGAAGGACGAATGCAACAGCAAGGGTGCCAACAAAGACCGCCGTGAACGTCCTGAGGGACTGGTGATTCAGGAGGTGAACATCGATATGACCAACCCAGCCTTCGTTCTGCGCATGAAGGAGGCGCAAAACCACTTTCTCTACGCCAAGGTGAACGAGCTGAACCTCTTCGATGCACTAAAGGGCAAGACCAACCAGCACTTCCGCATCATGGAGTTGGCCTTCGACCTGGGCAATTACGGACAGGACCGAGTGGGCACCCAGAGCGTTACAGAGACGGTGAAGGTGCGCTTCAACTGGAATGCCTGCTGCACTCCAAAAAAGTGTCGCGACTACTTCCGGAGAGTGGTTACCGATGGTCCTGTTTCGCGCATCAGCTTCGCTACCATTGAGCGTCGTCCCTGCGGATCTGAGATTCCAGTCTACGGCACCTATGATGCTGCCTTCGATGAGGAGCTGAAGCCCTACATCGACAATCTGCTGAAGGCTAGGGGGCTGGTTAATTGTCCGCAGGCATTGCGCCTGGCGAAGACCCTGGTGGACGAAAATGCCGAGTTTTCGCGCCTTTCCCAGAACTACGTATTCGAGAATCTCAGCTTCCGAGCCAATGTCATTGCCTATCTGAAAGCGTGCGTTCTCTACGTAGCCAACGGCATGAAATGGGAGAAGACGATTGAGGATTTCATCCGCTGGAGCGAGCGTTATGACCTATGGTGCAAGTTGAAATTATTTGGACAGATGATATTCGATGCCGACAACGACGGTTCGGATGCCATCAAGACTTCTCCCCGTGGTCCGAAGAACTTACTGGAGCTTCTTCCGGAAGAATTCTCACTGGATGATTACATCAAGGTGAGACAGAAGGAAGGCTATACCGACAAGGTTTCCATGGCGAAGGTGGCGCTGCGTCAATGGGAGCATCGTGGCTACGTAGTAAGGGCTGAGCGTGACAGTGACAGTTACAGTTTAATTTTCCGCAAGTTGAAATTCTTGAAAACTTAAAATGATAGCGTATGGAATTAGTTTTAGAGCGTATAGCCAAGAAGAACACGTATACCATCGGCCATCTGTATCTCTTGGCAGACAGTGAAGTTAAGCGCAAGGTGGTATCGGGCAAGCGTAGGGGCGACAGTCGTAGTTTCAAGCATGAATTTCCCATGCATAAACTGTCTAAGGATGCTTACTTCTGCGACACTTTGGAGCCTGCGTGGCGCAATCTGCGGGGCATCCTCTTGAGTCCGGAGGAAGAGAATGTCAGGAACGGTCGCAAGAGCGGCTGCAAGTCGAAGAAGGAGCCAGGGCGCACTGCCATCCCCGAGGGTTCATACCGTGTAGTCATCACCCTCTCGCCCCGTTTCCGTAAGTGGTTGCCCTATCTTCAGGGCGTCCCTGACTTTGAGGGCATCCGCATCCATGCCGGCAATTATCCCGACGATACGCAAGGCTGCATACTGGTAGGCAAGAACAAGTATCCGGGCATGGTGGTGGACTCCCGCATCTGGCTGGGCCGCCTGATAAAGCGCATCACTGAGGCGCAGGAGCAGGGAGAAGCTGTATGGATCACGATAATCTAAAAAAGATTATTTCGCATAAAGAAAAGGGGATGGATTTCACCTGTTAATAAAGGTGCATCCATCCCTGATTCTTTATTTCTTTACTACTGAGCCCACTTGAAAAAGTCATTTATACGAAAACGTGCTATTGATTGTCAATAAGTTACAAAGACGAAAAACATGATTCGGGACTTTTTCAAGTGGAGCACTACTGAAGTTTCACATGTGGTTCAAGTACGGGCTGAAGGCCCAAAAGCTCCTAGCCCAGGGCGTGTGGGGCTTACTTGCAAAACTTGAGTTTACTATTATAAAAGATTAACTATATGTTTTTTTTGTAGGGGGAGTTACAATATTTCCTGATATTTCTCTACGAAAGTTTGAGGAGTCATAATCATAATTTGTTGCTGATCTTTTACCCCATCAAAATCCTTGATGTTGATTGTCAACAATACGTCGGCTTCACAATTCAAAGCAGCCTGATACTGGTAGCTGTCTTCCAAATCTTTAAACTGTTCATCCATTACGCCTTGTTCCAGTCCTGTTCTTGAAGCTGCAACTATTTGGAATGTATCGAGAACACGAAGCAATATTTTCCGTTCATTTATCAAACGCTCAGGATTATAGATATTCATTCTTCTTAATTGTTTATCTACCAAAAATGTTACAGTATAGAATCCCCCTTCTGACAAAAACAAAGTATGCTTGCCAGATGGTAATTTCAAAATTTTGGCGACTGCATCGAATTGCAGACGTTTTTCTAGAAATTCCGCAATGATATTGGTATCACAAAAGATTCTCATATTCCATATTTTTCTTCAAGATACTCATCGCGGAGTTCATCATCACTCTTGTCAGAGGCAAATATACCACCTAATTCATCCCAACTAAACATTTTTGAGGAATTCAATTTCTTGATTTCTTCAGCCTTAGGTGTTTCTACAATAATCTTTAGCAAGACCTTGTTTACCCAATCCTCTAGATCAAGCTTATCTTTTCTTGCAAATATTGCAGCCTTGTCGTATACTTCCGGTCTTAATGTTATTGTTGCCATAATTCATTCGTTTTTTTATATTTAGCAATGCAAAACTACATTTTTTTCTTGAAACTACCAAGAAAATCTCAGAAAAGTTTGTGGTTTCTATGAAAAAAAGACTGCATAAACCGTTCTTAAACAAAAGGAGGGTGTGCCATTCCTAAAATGACACACCCTCAACATTTATACTTATCCGTTTGTTATCTCAAAGAAAATTACTTCTTGTTGATAGCGAGGTCGATAGCTACGGCGATAGCTACAGTAGCACCTACCATAGGGTTGTTACCCATACCGAGGAAGCCCATCATCTCTACGTGAGCAGGAACTGAAGAAGAACCTGCGAACTGAGCGTCTGAGTGCATACGACCCATAGTATCAGTCATACCGTAAGAAGCAGGACCAGCAGCCATGTTATCTGGGTGCAATGTACGACCTGTACCACCACCAGAAGCTACTGAGAAGTATGGCTTGCCAGCAGCAATACGCTCCTTCTTGTATGTACCAGCTACTGGGTGCTGGAAACGTGTAGGGTTGGTAGAGTTACCAGTGATTGATACGTCTACATCCTCGCTCCAGTTGATAGCAACACCCTCGCGAACGTCGTCAGCACCGTAGCAGTTAACCTTAGCACGTGGACCGTCGCTGTAAGCGATGCGGTTAACAACCTTCAACTCACCTGTGTAGTAATC
>CAKPWR010000009.1 GCA_934196725.1 uncultured Prevotella sp. | reverse complement strand
TACAAGGACTACAACTGGATGATGGCATTCACAGAGAAGTTGCTCGAGACTATCTGTATTGCTGTCAACGGCAAGCCAGAGCGCGAGATTGATGGCAACATCATCAGCTTCAAAGCTCCATATCGCCGTCTTCCTATCCTCGATGCCATCAAGGAGAAGACCGGTTTCGACTGCAACGGCAAGACAGAGGAAGAGATCCGCGCATTCTGCAAGGAGAAGGGCATGGATGTAGATGAGACCATGGGTAAGGGTAAGTTGATTGACGAGCTCTTCGGTGAGTTCTGCGAGGGTACTTTCCTCCAGCCTACCTTCATCACCGACTATCCTGTAGAGATGTCTCCATTGACCAAGATGCACCGTTCTAAGCCAGGCTTGACCGAGCGTTTCGAGTTGATGGTAAACGGTAAGGAGCTTGCCAATGCATACTCTGAGCTCAACGACCCAATCGACCAGGAAGAGCGTTTCATCGACCAGATGAAGCTTGCCGACAAGGGAGATGATGAGGCGATGATCATCGATCAGGACTTCCTCCGTGCCCTCCAGTACGGTATGCCTCCAACATCAGGTATCGGTATCGGTATCGACCGCTTGGTCATGTTGATGACAGGCAAGACCTTCATCCAGGAGGTATTGTTCTTCCCACAGATGAAGCCAGAGAAGAAGATGCCACAGAGCACCATCAAGGAATGGGCAGAGATTGGCGTGCCAGAGGATTGGGCATACGTGCTCCGCAAGGCAGGTTTCAACCTCATCTCTGATATCCGTGAAGAGAAGGCTCAAGGCTTGCAGCAGAAGATTGGAGAAATCAATAAGAAGTACAAGCTCGGCTACGAACGCCCAAGCTTGGATTGCATCCAATCTTGGATCGATCGTAGCCAAGCTTGAACTTCTCAATGTTAAATGTTAAGTGTTAAATGTTAAATTATGAGCGAAGCGGGTGATTTGCTAATAAACAAAAGTATGGACTTTGCAGTACGCATTGTCAATCTTTACAAATGGTTATGCTCTGAACAAAAAGAGTATATCATGAGTAAGCAACTCCTCCGTTGCGGCACTAGCATTGGAGCAAATCTTTCAGAAGCTCAGTCTGCTATCAGCAAAGCAGACTTTGCTTCCAAAGTTTACATTTCTTTAAAAGAATGCAAGGAAACACAATATTGGATAAGGCTCCTTCATCGAACCAACTATTTAGATGAAAAGCTATACCTATCTATATATAATGACTCTAAAGAGTTAGTAAGTCTCCTTACATCTGTAACAAAGAAGCTCCAACCTCAGAGTCATTAACATTCATCACTTAACATCAAACATATAAAGGCGTATGCCCAATTTAACATTTAACATTTAACACTTAACATTATATAATATAAAAGGTGTATAACTGCGGTAAAATAGCGATTATTGGCGGCGGTAGCTGGGCTACGGCAATAGCCAAGATTGTGGTGGGGCATACTCATCACATAGGCTGGTATATGCGTCGCAATGACCGCATCGAAGACTTCAAGCGCATGGGGCATAACCCAGCCTATCTGATGTCGGCACGATTCAACGTAGATGAGATTTTCTTCTCTTCTGATATCAACAAGATAGTGCAGAACTACGATACTCTCGTATTCGTAACCCCATCGCCTTACCTCAAGAATCATCTCAAGAAACTCAAGACTCGCATCAGCGACAAGTTTATTATCACAGCCATCAAGGGTATTGTGCCAGACGAGAACCTCGTCTGCTCGGAATATTTCCATCAGGTATACGATGTTCCTTACGAGAATCTGGCATGTATCGGTGGTCCTTCACATGCCGAGGAGGTTGCTCTGGAACGTCTGAGCTATCTCACTGTGGGTTGTAGTGATACCGACAAGGCGCGTGCCTTTGCCAACGACTGTCTGGCAAGCGAGTTTATCAAGACCAAGACTTCGAGCGACGTGATTGGTATCGAATACTCTTCGGTGCTGAAAAACGTATATGCCATTGCTGCAGGTATCTGTGGCGGTTTGAAGTATGGAGACAATTTCCAGGCGGTACTCATGTCAAACGCTGTTCAGGAGATGCATCGCTTTCTCACAGCCGTCCACCCTATCGAACGTAGTATGTACGACTCGGTATATCTGGGCGACCTGCTCGTGACGGGTTACAGCAACTTCTCCCGCAACCGTACCTTCGGAACCATGATAGGTAAAGGCTACAGCGTGAAGAGTGCGCAGATAGAGATGGAGATGATTGCCGAGGGATACTTTGGTACGAAGTGTATGAAGGAAATCAATCGCCACATGCACGTCAACATGCCAATCCTCGATGCCGTATATAATATATTGTATGAACGCATCAGTCCACAAATAGAGATAAAACTTTTAACAGATTCATTTAGATAAAAGGTAAAATGAAAAGTATCAGCTTAAACATTACAAAGGCTGCATCATTCCTCGCTGAGGGTGCAGTAAAGGCTTACGAGCCTAAGGTAAAGGCCGCTCAGGAAGCTCTTGAGAACGGCACTTGTGAAGGTAACGATTTCTTGGGATGGTTGCATTTGCCATCTTCTATCACTCCTGAGTTCCTCGATGAGATTCAGGCTGTTGCCAACACTTTGCGCGAAAAGTGTGAGGTTGTTGTGGTTGCAGGTATCGGTGGTAGCTACCTCGGTGCTCGCGCCGTTATCGAAGGCCTCGGCAACTCTTTCGCTTGGCTCGTAAACGACAAGAAGAACCCTACTATCCTCTTCGCAGGTAACAATATCGGTGAGGACTACCTCTTCGAGTTGACTTCTTTCTTGAAGGACAAGAAGTTTGGTGTCATCAATATCTCTAAGTCTGGTACCACTACTGAGACAGCTCTTGCTTTCCGTCTCTTGAAGAAGCAGTGCGAGGATCAGCGCGGTAAGGAAGAGGCTAAGGAGGTTATCGTAGCTGTTACCGACGCCAAGAAGGGTGCTGCACGTACTTGTGCTGACAAGGAGGGCTACAAGAGCTTCATCATCCCTGACAATGTAGGTGGCCGTTTCTCAGTTTTGACTCCAGTAGGTTTGTTGCCTATCGCAGTAGCTGGTTTCGATGTAAAGCAGCTCGTTGCCGGTGCTGCCGAGATGGAGAAGGCTTGCGGCAAGGACGTAGCTTTCGAGGAGAACCCAGCTGCTATCTATGCAGCTACACGTCAGGCTCTCTATACTCAGGCTGGCAAGAAGATTGAGATTGTATGCAACTTCCAGCCTAAGCTTCACTACTTCGCTGAGTGGTGGAAGCAGCTCTATGGTGAGAGCGAGGGTAAGGACCAGAAGGGTATCTTCCCTGCAGCTTGCGACTTCACTACCGACCTTCACTCTATGGGTCAGTGGATTCAGGAGGGCGAGCGCTCTATCTTCGAGACTGTTATCAGCGTAGAGACTCCTAACGAGAAGTTGCTCTTCCCACACGACGATGAGAACCTCGACGGTTTGAACTTCCTTGAGGGCAAGCGTGTTGACGAGGTGAACAAGATGGCTGAGCTCGGTACACGTTTGGCTCACGTTGACGGTGGTGTTCCTAACATCCTGGTTAACGTACCTGAGTTGAACGCTTACTACCTCGGTCAGTTGATCTACTTCTTCGAGAAGGCTTGCGGTATCAGCGGTCTCTTGGAAGAAGTGAACCCATTCAACCAGCCAGGTGTTGAGGCTTACAAGAAGAACATGTTTGCATTGCTCAACAAGCCAGGTTATGAGGCAGAGAGCAAGGCTATCCAGGAGCGTCTGGCTAACGAGTAAAGCAAAATGTTAAGTGTTAAATGTTAAATGTTAAATGTTAAGTTGGGGGCAGACGCCTTTGTCCGGCAGGCAAAACTTAACATTTAACACTTAACATTTAACATTAAAACACAAAAGTTGATGAAGGAAATTATTTCAAAATACTTAAAAGACCACGGCTTTGGGGAATTCAACCCTAAAGCCGTTCTTTTTGATATGGATGGCGTATTGTATAACAGTATGCCCAATCATGCCGTGGCATGGCAGGAGTCGATGAAGCAGTTTGATATCCACATGACTGCCGCCGATGCCTATGCCACCGAGGGAGCCCGAGGCATCGATACCATCCAGATGATGGTGAAGAAGCAGAAGGGGATCGACATCTCCCTGGATGAAGCGCAGAAGATGTATGATGTGAAGACCGACATCTTCCACTCCATGCCAACCGCCGAGATATTCCCTGGCGTGAAGGAAATCATGAAGAAGATCAAGGATGCAGGAATGCAGGTAGGAGTAGTTACAGGTAGCGGTCAGCGCCCACTTATCTTAAGACTCCTCAACGACTTCGGCGAATACCTGGACGAAGCTCATATCGTAACCGCATACGATGTAAAGCGTGGCAAACCCAATCCTGATCCATACCTGATGGGATTGCAGAAGGCTGGCGACTTGAAGCCATGGGAAGGTATCGTGGTAGAAAATGCTCCACTGGGCGTGCGTGCCGGTGTAGCAGCCAACATCTTCACGGTAGCCATCAATAGTGGTCCATTGCCTGATAAGGAACTCTCTGATAAAGGTAGCAATCTGCTCTATCATCAGATGACCGAGTTCTGCGCAGAATTCGAGCAACTCATATCTACAGCCAAACAGATTGCTGAAGATAATACTCCAAACGTGTAAGTAACCCGATTACTTACACGTTTTTCTTTTATGAAAATAAAGACAATTAAACACAAAAAAACATAACGGCCATAACAATGATGGTATTTTATCACTATCTTTGTAGCACTATTCTTTAAAGAAGAATATAATAACCTTTCAACTTAAAATATAAAAAATATGAGCAACTATCCTAAAATCGGTATCCGTCCTACTATCGACGGACGTCAGGGAGGTGTACGTGAAAGCCTCGAGGAAAAAACCATGAATTTGGCTAAGTCTGTAGCCAAACTTATTTCAGAAAACTTACGTAATGGCGACGGCTCTCCTGTGGAGTGCGTGATCGCAGACAGTACCATCGGCCGTGTGGCAGAGAGTGCAGCTTGCGCAGAAAAGTTTGAGCGCGAGGGTGTTGGCTCTACCATCACCGTTACTTCTTGCTGGTGCTATGGTGCTGAAACTATGGATATGCATCCTCACTGGCCAAAAGCTGTATGGGGATTCAATGGTACAGAACGTCCGGGTGCTGTTTATCTGGCTGCTGTTCTCGCAGCTCATGCCCAGAAGGGATTGCCAGCTTTCGGCATCTATGGTCATGATGTTCAGGACTTGGAGGACGACTCTATCCCTGCTGATGTAGCAGAAAAGATCTTGCGCTTTGCTAGAGCTGCCCAGGCTGTAGCTACCATGCGCGGAAAATCATATCTTTCCATGGGTAGCGCCTGCATGGGTATCGCAGGTTCTATCGTTGACCCTAACTTCTTCCAGGAGTACCTCGGTATGCGCAACGAGAGTGTTGACCTTACTGAGATCATCCGCCGCATGACTGAGGGTATCTACGACCCAGTGGAGTACGAGAAAGCTATGGCATGGACCCGTGAGCACTGTATGTGCAATGAGGGTGAGGACATCGCTAACAACGAAAAGGCAAAGACCCGCGAGCAGAAGAATGCTGACTGGGAGTTTATCGTGAAGATGACTATCATCATGCGCGACCTGATGCACGGCAACCCAAGATTGAAAGAGTTGGGCTTCAAGGAGGAAGCATTGGGTCATAACGCCATCGCCGGTGGCTTCCAGGGACAGCGTCAGTGGACAGACTTCTATCCTAACGGCGACTATCCTGAGGCTCTCCTCAATACTTCATTCGACTGGAACGGTATCCGTGAAGCTATCATCCTCGCTACTGAGAATGATGCAGGCAACGGCGTAGCTATGTTGTTCAACCACCTGTTGACAGGTCGTGCCCAGATCTTCAGCGACGTTCGCACCTACTGGAGTCCAGAGGCAGTGAAGCGTGTTACCGGTAAGGAACTTACAGGTCAGGCTGCTGGTGGTATCATCCACTTGATCAACTCTGGTGCTACCACACTCGATGGTACAGGTCAGGCAACAGATGCAGAGGGCAACCCAATCATGAAGCAGCCTTGGGAGATGACCGAGGAGGATGTAGATAAGTGCTTGAAGGCAACTACCTGGTATCCTGCTAACCGTGACTACTTCCGTGGTGGCGGTTTCTCTTCCAACTTCCTCACCAAGGGCGGTATGCCTGTAACCATGGTTCGCTTGAACCACGTAAAGGGTCTTGGTCCTGTGCTCCAGTTGGCTGAAGGTTGGACTGTTGAGATTGATCCTGAGATTCACAAGATTCTCGACAAGCGTACAGACCCAACATGGCCTACAACCTGGTTCGCACCACGTCTTTGCGACAAGGCTCCATTCAAGGATGTATATTCAGTGATGAACAACTGGGGCGCCAACCACGGTGCTATCAGCTACGGCCATATCGGTGCCGACCTCATCACTCTCTGCTCTATCCTCCGCATCCCAGTATGCATGCACAACGTAGAAGAGGACAAGATCTTCCGTCCTGCAGCTTGGAACGCATTCGGCATGGACAAGGAAGGTGCAGACTTCCGTGCTTGCAAGAACTACGGTCCTATATATAAATAAGGTGTAACACCATCAGTACGAATATCATTCACATGGAACAGAAAAAGCAAGAATCAATTCTCATGAAGGATGGGGTTAGCTACCTCATACCATTCATATTAATCACATCGTGCTTTGCACTGTGGGGATTTGCCAATGATATCACCAATCCGATGGTGAAGGCATTCTCCAAGATATTCCGAATGTCTTCTACGGATGGTGCACTGGTACAGGTTGCCTTCTACGGAGGTTACTTCGCCATGGCATTCCCTGCCGCAATCTTCATCCGCCGCTTCTCCTACAAGGCAGGCGTACTGCTGGGATTAGGACTCTATGCCTTCGGCGCATTCCTCTTCTATCCGGCAAAGATGACGGGCGAATACTATCCGTTTCTCCTCGCCTACTTCATCCTGACCTGCGGACTCTCCTTCCTGGAGACATCGAGCAACCCTTATATCCTTTCGATGGGAACGGAGGAGACGGCAACACGCCGACTCAACCTGGCACAATCGTTCAACCCGATGGGTTCGCTGCTCGGTATGTATGTGGCGATGAACTTCATCCAGGCAAAACTCAACCCGCTTGATACGGCTGGACGCGCCAATCTCTCGGATAGCGAGTTTGAGGCTATCAAGGAGTACGACCTTTCGATATTGATCAATCCATATCTGATTATCGGTCTGATCATCCTCGCCATCTTCTTTGTCATTCTGTTCACCAAGATGCCGAAAAACGGCGAGAAAGACAACAAGATAAACTTCATGCCAACCCTGCGCCGCATCTCCCGCATGCCACACTACCGTGAAGGTGTATTCGCCCAATTCTTCTATGTGGGCGCACAGATTATGTGCTGGACCTTCATCATCCAGTATGGTACCCGCATTCTGATGCAGGAAGGAATGGCTGAGATTGATGCCGAGGTAACCTCGCAGAAGTTCAACATCATTGCGATGGTACTGTTCTGCTGCTCCCGCTTCATCTGCACCTTCATTCTCCGCTTCTTCAATGCCGGTCAGCTGCTGATGATCTTGGCGATAGCAGGTGGTTGCTTCACCATTGGCGTCATTGCCCTCCACAACATCTGGGGTCTCTACTGTCTGGTAGCAGTCAGCGCCTGCATGTCGCTGATGTTCCCTACCATCTACGGTATTGCCCTGAGGGGTCTTGGCGACGATGCCAAGTTTGGTGCAGCTGGTCTGATCATGGCGATTCTTGGCGGTAGTGTCCTGCCACCTTTGCAGGCATCCATCATCGACATGCATACCGTATTCGGAATGCCATCCACCAACGTATCGTTCATACTCCCATTTATCTGTTTCGTGGTGATTGCCATCTACGGATACCGCACTAAGTTGCGCAGTATAGGAAAATTATTGGGATAAACCCTACATAAACAAGAAAAAAGCTGTGTTCATCTACGGATAAACACAGCTTTTTTTGAATTACGTTCAGTGATTTATAACCCACAAAACCTAGATGGTGATTTCTCCCGAACCGTAGCAACGATGATGATTTTCATCATAAACTACGCAGAATTGGCCCGGAGCCACACCATGAATTGCCTCTTCAGAATGAATCATCCATCTGCCATCATCGAGTTTTTCGATAGTAGCAGGATGATACTCCGGTGTATGTCGAATCTTGAAGGTTACCTTCTGCATCGCCACTTCCCTGGTAAGGAAATGGAAGTCCTGCAATGGGAAATCCTTCTTATAAGCCGTCTGAGGGTCATAACCATGACTTACATACAGAATATTGTTCGCCACATCCTTCTTGATGACGAACCAAGGACCGCCACCAAAGCCCAATCCCTTGCGCTGACCGATGGTATGGAACCACAATCCCTTATGTTCGCCAATGCGCTTTCCGGTCTCCATCTCAATCACATCGCCAGGGTTCTCGCCCAGATATCTGCGGATGTAATCATTATAGTTAATCTGCCCCAGAAAGCAGATTCCTTGACTATCCTTGCGCTTGGCATTGATGAGATGTTCCTCTTCTGCTATCTCACGAATTTCGTTTTTGATGTGATGACCGATAGGGAAAATCGCTTTTTTCAATTGCCAGCTCTCTATCTGAGCCAGAAAATCGGTCTGATCCTTTACGGGGTCAGGACTCGTAACAAGCCATTTATCGCCATTTTCGTCTGTTTCTGTCTGCGCATAATGACCGGTAGCGATGAGATCATAGTGATGTCCCATCTTCTCATCGAACGCACCAAACTTGATGAGTCTGTTGCACATCACATCAGGATTTGGAGTGAATCCCGCCTTCACCTTGTCCATGGTATAGCGGGTCACCTCGTTCCAGTATTCCTGATGACAGTCAACAACTTCCAGCTTACAGCCATACTTTCGAGCCACGGCAGTAGCCATTTCCAGGTCTTCTTCAGAGGAACAGTCCCATTCCTCCTTCTCTTCCGGACCAATCTTGATATAGAAGCAGTCTGGATGCAGGCCCAGTCGGGCAAACTCCCAGACCACCACCGAACTATCCACGCCACCCGAAAGCAGCACAGCCACTCGCTTGTCCTTTACCTCGGCAAGAAAGTGCTCATCTCTGGTCTCCAATTCTTTCTCTCTTGGAGTATCTGTCAATATATTATCCATTTTCTATTCACTATTATTCAAAACTGAAGGCAAAGTTACAATAAATTCCGGAAAATATGCCCTAATTCCTCTAAAAAATCCATTATTTCCCCGAAAAGTCCACCATTTTTCAACATTCTCCGCTTCCATTTGCCATTTCTTCTATCGAAATTTCCTATAGCTGAAATCGACTCATTCCAATACCAATGCTTTTCTGCTTTCGATTTTATCTATACCTTTGCAATCGAAAATCAGAGAGATGCAAGTATGGTAAAAAACTATAACAAGCATCGAAGACGGCAAAAGTAGTTATGACAAAAGAGCAATAACGAATAATTGAAGAAATAAACATCATATAATATAAGAACATGGATATCTTAAAAAATCTGTTTTACGGCTTCCCTGATCTGTGGGGAGGCGGTGTAGCCCACTCAGTAATGATCTTGGCGTTGGTCATTACCCTGGGTTTGAGTTTAGGAAAGTTGAGAGTAAAGGGAGTTTCTCTCGGATTGGCATGGATTCTTTTCATCGGCCTTATCTTCGGTCATTACTCTCTCAATCTCGATGAGCACCTGCTTCACTTCCTCAAGGAGTTTGGCTTGATTCTCTTCGTTTATTCCATCGGTCTTGAAGTAGGTCCTGGTTTCTTCGCTTCCTTCAAGAATGGCGGCAAGAGTCTCAACCTGCTCAGTATCATCGTCATTGCACTGAGCATCATCACTACCCTCGCCATCTTCTCCTTCTCAGGAACATCCATCACTTCTATGGCTGGTATCCTCTCAGGTGCTGTTACCAACACCCCAGGACTCGGTGCTGCACAGCAGGCTTTCAGCGACCTCCGTCACATCGATGCTCCTTCTATCGCAGCAGGATATGCCATCGCTTACCCGATGGGTGTATTGGGCGTCATTCTGTCCTTTATTATATTAAGGTATGCGCTGCGTATTGACAAGAGCGAAGAGGAAGCTGCAGCCAAGCGCGGTATGGGCCACCTGGAGACGATGACCCTCAACACCTTCTCTATCCAGGTAACCAACCAGATGGTATTCGGCGACAGCATCAAGCAGATTCGCGACATCCTGAAGCGCGACTTCATGGTTTCAAAGATTATCCGCAAGAACAGCGACAAGCGCGATGAGGTAGTGAACGGCCGCACCATCATCGAAGAGGGAGATATCCTTCAGATTGTGGCTCACCCTACCGTAGAAGAGCCTATCACCGTATTGCTCGGTGAGAAAGTACAGGTCAGCGACGAGAAATACGGCAAGGAGCTCATCACCCGCCGCATCCGCATCACCAAGCCTGGCATCAACGGCAAGAGCATCAGCCAGCTTCAGATCCGTTCAAGCCTCGGCACCAACATCACCCGTGTGAACCGTAATGGTGTAGACCTGATTGCTACTCCACAGTTGAAGTTGCAGCTGGGCGACCGTGTTACCGTAGTGGGTACAGAACTTGCCATCGCTCATACCGAAAAGGTATTGGGTAACCAGATGAAACGCCTCAACTACCCTAATCTGATTCCTATCTTCCTGGGCATCATGCTGGGTTGTATCGTGGCTAACATTCCATTCTTCATCCCTGGCATCAACGAGAACCTGCGTCTCGGATTGACCGGTGGTCCATTGGTAGTAGCTATCCTGATAGGTTACTTCGGTCCGAAGTACAACCTCGTCACCTACAACACCATTTCAGCCAACCTGATGCTCCGTGAGATTGGTCTCTGCATCTTCCTGGCTTGCGTAGGTCTCGGTACAGGCGAACAGTTCATCCAGACCGTAGCCACAGAAAGCGGAATGACCTGGATTCTCTACGGTATCGCCATCACCATGATTCCTATCATCATCGGCGGCATCATCGGAAGATATGTATTCCACATCAATTATTACACACTGCTCGGTGTATTGGCAGGTGCCAACACCAACCCATCTGCCCTGGCTTACGTACGTGAGCAGACCTCAGCAGATGCACCATCTGTGGGCTATGCGAATGTTTATCCATTTGCCATGTTCCTCAGAATCGTTACTATTCAGATTATTATTTTCGTATTCGGATAAATTAAATATATGGAAGAAAAAAACATGAAGAACTGCAACTGCGCAGAGAAAGGCATTGACAACTGCAACTGCAAGGAAATCGCAGAATCAGAACTCAGAAGAAAACTCGACTTGTTATTACGTACCGGTAGCATTCTCATGGAGAGTGCTGCCGACACCTCCCGCATCATGCGAACCATGAAGCGTGCAGCGGCTTTCCTCGGACTCGACGAGCGATACATGCACCTCTACATCAACTGGAACGTATTGATGGTGAACTACAGCGACGAGGAGCATTCCTTCTCCAAGTTCCAGCGCTGCGAGAAGCACGGCATCAACCTTACCTCTATCTCTCTGGTAAGCAAGCTCACCTGGCAGGCCATCAAGGAGAACTATTCTCTCGAACAGTATGAGCAGGCATTGAACGATATCAAGGCCACTCCACGCAGCTTCACTCCTTGGCAGGTAGCCATCGGCGGTGGATTCGCCTGCGGTGGATTCTGCATCCAGTTCGGTTGCGACTGGCCAGCATTCTTCTTCTGTTCCCTGGCAGCTATCCTGGGTTTCCGCCTGAGAATGTTCCTGCCTACCAAGGGCTGCAACAACTATGTGGCTATCGGTATTTCGGCATTCGTTGCAACGCTGATTGCCTGGTTGACTTCGTTCCTGTCGCTCAATCCAGCCATCTCAGCCGCACTTCCAGGCTTCATGCATTCAGATACCCCTTGGCATCCATTGATGGCGTGTGCCCTCTTCATCGTGCCGGGAGTTCCATTGATTAACTTCGTGAGCGATATGCTCGACGGATATATAGAGGTGGGAATGGTGCGCGCCCTCAACACGCTGCTGATGCTCTTTGCGATGGCGTTCGGTATCGCCTTCGCCATCCAGGTTTGCCACATCGACAACTTCGTGAAGGATCTTACGATGACTCCTCACCACGAATACTGGGAGTTTGCCATTGCAGCAGCCGTATCAGCCATGGGCTTCTCTACCATCTTCAGCATCCCTAGAAGACTCTTGCCGGCAGTGGCTATGGGCGGTATCATCGCCGTTTGCTTCCGCAACTTCGTGAATCTGGGTCCATCCAATGGCAATATCGGTCTCGATATGGGCTTGAGCATCGGTTCGCTTGCCGGTTCTGCCCTCATCAGCATCATCGTCATCAAGGCTCGCCACTGGTTCCACACCCCTCACCAGTGCATCACCATCCCTAGTGTCATCCCAATGGTACCAGGAGTATTGATGTATCGCGCCCTCTTTGCCTTCATCGACATGCACGGTGTGGTAGGCGAGGTAACCGTGGGTATGAACAACCTCATCAAGGCATCGCTCGCCATCATCTGCATCGCCCTGGGTGTTGCGATTCCAAACGTCTTCTTCCGTCGCTTCATTGCCGACAACCGCAAGCGCAAGCTCCTCAACATGCTGGTGGAGAGAAAGAAGAAGAATGGCGAATTTGTGGATTTGCACGAGGTGGAAATCAAGTAATGGAGGATTGGAAATTTGAGAATATGGGATATTTTTTATCCAATATTCTTGGATTTCGAAATAAAAACATTATCTTTGCAGCGAAAACAAGCTATCGGCTATCTCTGAAACCGATAGCCATAAAAAAGGAAAATAATGGAAATACGACAACTGAAATACTTCTTGAAGGTAGCCGAGACGCTCAATTTCTCGGAGGCATCGCGCAAGCTCTACATCACGCAGAGCACCCTCTCGCAGCAGATTTCGCATCTGGAACAGGAAATAGGCTTGCCGCTCTTCGAACGTAACTCGCACGAGGTTTATCTCACCGAGGCAGGAAAGGAGCTTCTTCCCTATGCCCAGAATGCCGTAAACTGCACCATGGCGTGCGTTGACCACATGAACGACCTGAAGGAGATGCTCACCGGCGAACTGAACATCGGCGTCACCTACTCCTTCAGCAACATCATGGCAGAGACGCTCATCGCCTTCCTCCACGCTTATCCTCACGTGAAGCTGAACATCCAGTACCGTTCGATGCAGGAGCTGATGGACGGCTTGAAGAAGCGTGAACTCGACCTGGCGCTTGCCTTCAAGCCCCTCAAGACTGACAAGGCGATAGACAGCCGTGCCATCTTCAGCAACCGTCTGGCGGCAATCGTGAACGAGAACCATCCCCTGGCACGTCTCTCCTCCATCAAGCTCTCAGAACTGGAGCGCTACGACCTCATCCTTCCATGCAAGGGTCTGCAGGCTCGCAACGCCTTCGACTATCTGATAGACGGCAAGGACCTCGATTTCAAGATCATGGTAGAGGTAAATAATGTGAACATCATCTTCGACCTCCTGCATCGCAGCAATCTGGTCAGTGTGCTCTCAGAATCCACCACCATTCTGGAGAATGGCATGAAGGCGATTCCGATAGATGCTGCCGACAACGAGATGGATGGCTGCATCCACATCCTGAAAGATGCCTACATGAAGAACTCAGCCCAGGAGTTTATCCGCATGCTGAGCCAGAGCACCAGTATCCTCGCTAACTTTGCGCTGAAGGATATCTTAAGATAAAACCGGAATTAAAGGGAAAGGTTATAATTCAATCTAAAAAAGGCTGTCTCCGACATCATTGCGGAGGCAGCCTTGTATTTTTATATTTACTGTTCATTCAGAAAATCCTATTTCTTCCTTGCGATAATAATCGTTACACCAGCCAGAATGGCGAGGATGCCGATGGCTAGCTGCAGGGAGAAGCTCTCGCCGAAGATGCAGACACCGATGATGACTGCCGTTACTGGCTCCAGGGCACCCATGATGGCAGCTGGAGTACTGCCGATGAGATTGATGGAGATGGTCATGAAGAAGAGAGACAATACCGTTGGCAGCAACGCAAGCTGGACTGCATAGACCCAATGCATCGGAGTTTGAAGCATCTGGATTTTCTCGCCCGCAATGAACGAATAGACGAGCATCGTGATGAGTCCGAATACCAGAATATAGAAGGTGAACTTGATGTTCGACATGCCCGGATTCTTCCACTGGTTCACCGAGATGATATAGAGTGCATAAAGCAGGGAAGAACACATCACCAGCGCAAAACCAGCCGTGCTCAGCTTGTCGTTGCCGTCGCCCTGATAAAGCAAGCCCACACCCGATACAGCCAGCAGAATGGCGAGCGTAGTGGTCCACGTCACCTTCTCATGGAAGAACACCGTCATCAGTATCGCCGTCATGATGGGATAGACGAAGAGGATGGTGCTGGCGATTCCAGCTGCCATGTAGTGAAAACTGACATAAAGCGTTGCCGAGGAGAGGGAGAACATACAACCCAGCGTGGCAAGACGAATCAGGTGTCCCCACTTCACCTTGAAGCTCTCCTTGCGGAACAGCATCACCACGGCAAACATCAATACCGCCAGGAGATAGCGATAGATGAGCACCGAACTGGAATTGAATCCGTCACCATAGAGCTCCAGCGTACCCAAAGGATTGGTACCATAACACACAGCGGCAACAACTCCCGCCGCAAAGCCTTTCACTTTATTACTGCTTGTCATTTGAATTAAAACGCTTTTTTACTAAGTTTTTCTTATTCCTTATTAATATTTTTATAAATATCTACTCCTTTCGGGCTGCAAAAGTACTGCAAAAAATCGAAATAAGCTAATAAAATCGCATAAATATCTTGTTACAATCGAGAAAAACTGCCCGATTCTTGCACTTTACGAAAATAAATAGTACCTTTGCATAAGATAAGCTGCACCCGGCAATTGTGAAAGCAAGCATTCATTGCGCCATACGCCCTGAAAGGGCAGAAGCTCCTAGCCCAGGGCAACGCCCTGGGGATAATGAGCAGATGGCAAGGCGCCCTGTAAGGGCAAAAGCTTTACAAATTGCCCCTTGTGTATTTTAAAGCTTTTGCCCTTTCAGGGCGACTAGGGGGCGGTCAACCATTACCCAGGGCGCAGCCCTGGGCTAGGAGCTTCTGCCCTTTCAGGGCGTGTGGAGACTTCTCGCTGGAACAGTGGAAGACTTCTCGCTTGGGCGTGGGGAGACTTCTCGCTGGAACGTGGAAGACTTCTCGCTTGGGCGTGGGGAGGCTCTCGCATTAGAAACATATAGAGCAATATACGAAAAATTACTCAATAATATTAACTAAACAATAAACGTTTTGTAACTATGGAACAAATTAAAAATGATCAGCTCACTGTTGAGATCTCTTCTCTCGGTGCAGAACTTCAGAGCATCAAGGATGCTAATGGTAACGAATATCTTTGGGATGGTGACCCTGAATTCTGGGGACGCCACTCTCCTCTCCTCTTCCCTATCGTAGGTGGATTGTGGAAAGATACCTACCGCATCGGCGACAAGGAGTATACACAGCCTCGTCACGGCTTTGGAAAGCTCGTTGACTTCCAGCTCGTTGGCAAGACCGGCGACCGCCTTACTTTCGCATTCATTGACAACGAGGAGACCTTCAAGAACTATCCTTTCCACTTCAATCTCGCTGTTTCATATCGCCTTGCCGGCAACGAACTCCACGTTATCTGGCATGTTGAGAACACCGACGACAAGGTGATCTACTTCCAGATTGGCGGTCACCCTGCATTCAAGGTGCCAGGATGCGAGAAGGGCGAAAAGCTGAAGGCTACCCTGAAGCTCGACAACGAGGCTCCTACCCGCCTCTTCGCTACCATCGGTGGATGCGTTGACCCTAACGCACGCGAGACCGTACAGACCGACAACGGTATCCTGGAGGTAACAGACGAGTCGTTCGCTGACGATGCCTACATCTTCGACAAGAGCCAGGTAAAGCAGATTTCCCTGCTCAACGAGAAGGGCGAACCACACGTAACCGTAGAGTTCAAGACTCCAGCCGTGGGTGTATGGAGCCCGGGCAACCACGCTCCTTTCGTCTGCATCGAACCATGGTTCGGAACCTGCGATTGGGCTGAATATACCGGTGAATTCAAGGATAAATACATGATGAACAGCCTGCAGCCAGGTGCCAGCTTCATGAGTGAATACATCATCAGAATCGAAAAGTAATATAAACATTGAACTTTGAGCTTGGAACTTTGAACTTTATGATTAGTTTTCCTGCTGAAATTTAGGGCTATTTTCTAAAAAGTAGGGCATTTCATAAAGTTCAAAGCTCAATGTTCAAAGTTCAAAGTAAATAAACTATGGAAGAAAAAGACAATTTGCAACTCCCCGAGAACGCATTCCGCGAACTCAAGGATGGGGAGGAATACAAGCCGCTGATGTCGCCAGACAAGGTTTATCCGGAGGTGAACGGCTGGTCAGTGACATGGGGTATCGTGATGGCAATCATCTTCTCTGCTGCCGCAGCCTATCTGGGCTTGAAGGTAGGACAGGTGTTTGAAGCAGCCATCCCTATCGCCATCATCGCCGTAGGCGTAAGCACCGCCACCAAGCGAAGCAAGGCACTCGGCGAGAATGTGATTATCCAGAGCATCGGAGCCTGCTCGGGTGCAGTAGTAGCAGGAGCCATCTTTACCCTGCCAGCCATCTATATCCTGCAAGCGAAATATCCTGACATGACTACTTCATTTATGAAGATTTTCATGGCTTCAGCGCTGGGAGGTGTATTGGGAATTCTGTTCCTGATTCCTTTCAGAAAATACTTCGTCAGTGACATGCACGGCAAGTATCCGTTCCCGGAGGCTACTGCCACCACACAGGTATTGGTGAGCGGTGCCAAGGGTGGTGATCAGGCCAAACCTTTGCTCATTGCGGGCCTGGCAGGTGGTCTATATGACTTCATCGTGGCTAGTCTGGGCTGGTGGAACGAGAATTTCACCTCCCGTGTGGTAAGCCTGGGATGCGATCTCGCAGACAAGGCTAAGCTCGTATTCAAGGTGAATACAGGTGCTGCCGTATTGGGTCTGGGATACATCATCGGTTTGAAATACGCCTTCTTCACCTGCCTGGGTTCGCTCGTAGTATGGTGGTTGATTGTGCCAGGAATGAGTGTCATTTTTCATGACAGTGTGCTCAGTGCATGGGACCCTAGCATAGTGAAGACCGTGGGCGCCATGAGTCCGGAGGAAATCTTCCGTGCCTATGCCCGCAGCATCGGTATCGGCGGTATCGCCATGGCTGGTATCATCGGCATCATCAAGAGCTGGGGCATCATCAAGAGCGCCGTAGGTCTGGCTGCCAAGGAACTGAAAGGCAAGAGCGAGGTAGATGAAAACGTGAAGCGCACCCAGCGCGATATCTCTTTCAAGATTATTGCCATCGGTTCGCTCGTAACCATCCTCGTTACCTTCCTCTTCTTCTGGTTTGGCGTGATGGAGGGCAATCTGCTCTTCGCCATTATCGCTATCCTGCTCGTGGCTGTCATCGCCTTCCTCTTTACTACAGTGGCTGCCAATGCCATCGCCATCGTGGGTTCCAACCCTGTTTCGGGTATGACTCTGATGACGCTCATCTTCGCTTCCGTAGTGATGGTGGCAGTAGGTTTGAAGGGCCCTGGCGGCATGCTGGCTGCATTGATTATGGGTGGTGTGGTTTGCACAGCCCTGTCTGTAGCAGGCTCATTCATTACCGACCTGAAGATAGGTTACTGGCTGGGTACTACGCCTAAGAAGCAGGAGGGATGGAAGTTCCTCGGCACCCTGGTGAGTGCTGCTACCGTTGGCGGTGTGATGATGCTTCTGAACGAGACCTACGGTTTCGCATCAGGCTCTCTCGCAGCTCCTCAGGCTAATGCGATGGCTGCGGTCATCGACCCATTGATGAACGGTGTGGGTGCACCTTGGGTGCTCTACGGCATAGGAGCCGTGATTGCCATCGTACTCACATACTTCAAGATTCCAGCATTGGCTTTTGCCCTGGGTATGTTTATTCCATTGGAATTGAACGTTCCGCTGCTGGTAGGTGGTGCCATCAACTGGTATGTTACATCCCGCAGCAAGGACGCCAAGGTGAATGCTGAGCGTGGCGAAAAGGGTACGCTCATCGCCAGCGGTTTCATTGCCGGTGGAGCCTTGATGGGTGTTGTAAGCGCCCTGTTGAAGTTTGGTGGCGTAGAGGCTAGCATCGCAGACAGCTGGTGGGTTAACCCAATGTCAGAGGTTTGCTCGCTCATCGCCTACATCTGTCTGATTGGCTTCTTCATCAGAGCCACAAAGAAATAATTTCCGCCTATCAACATGCGGAATTTTAAACTGTAACTGTCACTGTCACGTTTTTACCTTCACTCAACCCTTGAAAATGGCAAAAAGCGTGACAGTGACAGTTACAGTTTTTTTTTCCGCAACTTTCCCTATATTTTGAGAGAATGTGAAAATAGTTTAATTATTAGTTATATTTATATATATAATATAAATATTATATATATAAATATAAAAATACTCCTTACTCTTTTAGGCCTAAAGGGAAGAAGAGGAAAATAAAACTGTAACTGTCACTGTCACGCTTTCGGTGTTTTGTGCGAGACAACTCTATGTTTTCTTACCCGCAAAACTATGAGTTATTTTCGTTAACATTTGTTTTTTGGGGATTTTGCTAAAAACACCCCCAAAACGGCACACCAAATTTGGCGGTTTCAAAAAAAAGCCATATCTTTGCACCAGGTTTAGAAGAAGGCGGCAGGACAAAGGAGAAGGCAACAGCAGGGCAAAGGAGAAGGCAACAGCAGGGCAAAGGAGAAAGGAGATTCAAGTTAGCCCCATACGCCCTGAAAGGGCAGAAGCTCCTAGCCCAGGGCAACGCCCTGGGTATAAAGAGCACACAACAAAAGCGCCCTGAAAGGGCAAAAGCTTTAAAATACACATGGGGCAGTTTATAAAGCTTTTGCCCTTACAGGGCGACAGGTTAGCGTTCCGGACTACCCAGGGCGCTGCCCTGGGCTAGGAGCTTCTGCCCTTTCAGGGCGTGTGGCAAAAAAAGAAAATTTATCTGATTACCTTAACCTCTCCGTTCTTGCCAATCTTGACAATGCTGGATGGATGATGAGGTTTGTGCTCCTGACGACGGGTCCAGCAGACATAATCCACAGCCTCGAGAATCTCAGGAGAAATATCGCGATAATTCTGGGCAGCAGGCTCACCACTCACATTAGCACTGGTGCTGACGATTGGCTTCTGGAAACGGTAACAGAGCTGCTTGCTGAACGCCTCATAGGTGACGCGCATAGCCAGCGAACCATCCTCTGCCACGAGATTATGGGCAATGCCAGTGGCATCATCCAGGATGATGGTAGTAGGCTTCACCGGCATGGCTGCATCGATGAAATCCCAAGCCACCTGAGGAACATTACGGAAATAACGCGCCATGCGGTCGGCTGAATCAATGAGACAGATCAGCGCCTTGGAATCATCACGCTTCTTGATCTCATACACTTTCTTTACTGCCTCTGGATTGGTAGCATCGCAACCAATGCCCCAGACGGTATCTGTAGGATAGAGTATCACGCCACCCTTGCGCATACACTCCACTGCCTTCTTAATATCTTCTTCTTGTGTCATATTACTTTGAACTTTGAGCTTTGAACTTTGAACTTTGAGCTTTGAGCTTTGAACTTTGAACTTTGAACTTTGAACTTTAAACTTTATGATTACCCCTGCGAAGGGTTAACTCTCTAGAGAGCTTTACCACTCCTCTTCTGTCTCCTGAGCCTTCTGGCACTCATAATAGGCGATATCCTTCATGCCATTGAGGAATGCAGCGGCATCCATGCGCTTCTTGCCCGAAAGCTGGAGCTCCTCGATATTGAGCCAATAGTCGAGACATGCCACCTGCAACTTCTTCTCGAAAACACGCAAGGAACCTACAGGCGCCATTCCACGAGGGAACCCGGTGAGACTCGTCTTGAAAATCTTGAGCACCTGAATCTTGGCTGCACTCTTCTGCTGAGCAGGATGAGCGGTTGCCTCCGGCATTTCGCCATCAGCATCCTCAAAGACGACAACAGGCGCCTTCTTCTTGATTTCGGTCCAAGAACCTGGATAAGGCGAGAGACCACGGACAAAATCATATACCTGCTTGGCTGGCTTGTGGAAGTCGATACGGCAGGTCTCCTTGAAAATCTTTGGTGCAGACTTCAGTTCCACACCCTCGCCTATCAGCTTTTCCTGAGGCATGGATTCGATATTGCCATCAGCTGCAATGAGCGCATCGATGGTTTCGAGCGCCAACTCGGCTCCCAAGTGCATCAGTCCGTCGTAGACGTATTCTACATCTGCGCTCTCAGGAATCGGGAATTGCTTCTGCATGATGATGCGACCGGTATCGATATCATGGTCGAGGAAGAAAGTAGTAACACCCGTCTCCTTCTCGCCATTGATGACCGCCCAGTTGATTGGGGCAGCGCCACGATACTGTGGCAGGAGTGCAGCATGAACATTGAAGGTGCCGAACTTAGGCATCGCCCAAACCACCTCAGGCAACATGCGGAAAGCCACCACCACCTGCAGGTCAGCCTGATAAGAGCGAAGCTGCTCTACAAACTCAGGGTCCTTCATCTTCACTGGCTGCAATACCGGCAAACCGTGCTCTACAGCATACTGCTTCACCTGCGAAGGCTGCAACGTATCCTGATGTCTGCCCACAGGCTTGTCTGGCTGAGTAACGACAGCCACTACATTATAACCGCCCTCTACCAGGCGCTTGAGGGATTCCACCGCAAACTCCGGGGTTCCCATGAAAACGATTCTTAAGTCTTTCTTCTCCATAAAAATAATATTTGAAGTTTAACTTCACACTTCACTTACCTATTCTGCCGACATATCCGCAACTATCTGGCGATATACCTCGTAAATCTTGGTTCTACTGATATATCCCTTCAGTATGCCGTTCACATCTACCACTGGCAGCTGGGCAGCATCGGTCTTGTCGAACTTGGCCATCACCTCGTCCATAGGCTCATTCTCGCCCAGGGTGGCTGACGGCTGAATCATCAGCTGACTTACCTTGAAATGATGATACAGTTCAGTGCGGAAGATGATATGACGGAGGCGGGTGATATCAATCACACCTACCAATACGCCCGCATCGTTCAACACTGGCAAGAAGTTGTTGTTGCTTCTAGAAATCTCGCTCACCAGCTTGCTCATCGGCAGATCTGGACTGATAGCGTGGTAATCCTTCTCTACCATACTCTGCATGCTCATCAGCGTAAGCGCAGAACGGTCTACGTGGTGGGTGAGCAGCTTTCCCTCCCTAGCCAATCGCAGGGCGTAGATGCTGTGGCTTTCGAAGATGCTGATGGTGAGCAAGGAAGAGATGCACACAATCATCAGCGGCATGAAGAGCTGATAGCCGCCCGTGAGTTCGGCGATGAGGAAGATGCCCGTCAACGGAGCATGCATTACGCCCGTAATCAGACCCGCCATACCCATCAGCGCAAAGTTCTGCTCAGGCACATGAACGCCTACCTGATAGACGTTCCACAGGCGAGCAAAGAGGAAGCCCGCAAATCCGCCGATAAAGAGCGAAGGGGCAAAGGTTCCACCGCAACCGCCACTACCATTGGTTGCCGAGGTGGCAAATACCTTGGTAAAGGTGACCAGAGCGATATAGAAGATGAGCAGATTGTCCTGACCAGAGAACAGCGAACGGTTCATCACCTGTCCCCACTCTGCCTCGTTGCTTCCCTTGAGCAGGATATTCACTGCCGAATAGCCCTCGCCATAAAGCGACGGGAAGAAGAAGATGAGCGTGCTGAGGATGAGTCCACCAAACAGCAGCTTGGCGTATGGATACTGGCTCAGCTTGCCGAAGAAGCCCTCGCAGATCGACATGGTGCGCATGAAATAGAGACTCACCAGTCCGCAGAACACACCCAGCAGAATACATGCCGGTGTGCGGTCGAGCTCCCAAGGGTTGGTCAGCGTAAAGTCGAACAGCGAGCTGTCACCGCTGAAAATATAGGTGAAACAGGTAGCCGTAACGCACGAAATCAGGATTGGCAGGAGCGATGCCATGCTCAAATCTACCATCAGTACCTCAAGCGTGAACACCAGTCCGGCTATCGGCGCCTTGAACACGCCGGCAATGGCGGCGCTGGCTCCACATCCCACCAGAAGCATCATCGTCTTCTTGTCCATCCGGAATATCTGTCCCAGGTTGGAACCGATGGCAGAACCGGTGAGCACGATAGGAGCCTCAGCTCCCACGGAACCACCGAAACCGATGGTAATGCCTGATGCTACCACTGACGACCAGCAATTATGTCCCTTAAGTCGGGAATTCTTGGTAGAGATGGCATAAAGCACTCTCGTAATACCATGCGAAATATTATCGCGCACCACATATTTGATAAATAGCGATGTGAGATAGATACCCACGATAGGGAACAGCAGGAAGAGCAGATTGTAAGTGCCCTGCTCGAACCCGGAAGTGAGCAAAAACTGTATCTCATGCACGATGGCATGCAAGAAGAAGCCTGCCACCGAAGCGAGCAGACCAATGAGGAAGGCGAGAATCAAGGTCATCTGCTTGTCGGAGATATGCTCCTTCTGCCAGGCAACCAGCTTCGCCATCCTGCCCTGTTTGTATCCTGTTAACTCTTCATCCATTTAACTTTTAACTTTAATCTTTGAACTTTTTTTCCTTTGAACTTTTTTTCCTTTGAACTTTGAACTTGGAACTTTGAACTTTATGATATGCAGTCATGGTAATCATAAAGTTCAAAGTTCCAAGTTCAAAGTTCAATGTTCAAAGTTCAATGTTCAAAGTTCAATGTTCAATGTACTAAAATTCCGATGTAAAGTGGAACTTGATATGTTCAAAGTCCTGCTGAGCCATGCTCAGTACGTAGCCTGAATCGGCGAGGAACACATCACGGCCCTCGATATCCTTTGCCATATACTGATACTTGCGCTTCTTGAAGTTCTCCAGTTCCTTCTCGTCGTCTGCCTCAATCCAGCATGCCTTATGCAGGTGAACAGGCTCCCAGCGGCACTTGGCATTGTACTCGTTCTCCAGACGATACTGGATAACCTCAAACTGAAGCTGACCCACGGTACCCACGATGCGGCGACCATTGAACTGGTTGACGAACAACTGAGCCACACCCTCGTTCATGAGCTGCTCCAATCCCTTCTGGAACTGCTTGCTCTTCATTGGGTCATCATTCTCGATATACTTGAAGAGAAGTGGTGAGAACGATGGCAATCCACGGAAGTGAATCTTCTCGCCCTCGGTAAGGGTATCGCCAATCTTGAAGATGCCGTTATCCGGCAAACCTACGATATCTCCAGGATATGCCTCGTCGATGGTACTCTTGCGCTGCGCCATGAACTGGGTTGGCGAAGAGAAACGCACGGTCTTGTCAAGACGCACGTGGTAGTAAGGCTGATTGCGCACAAACTTACCTGAGCAGATCTTGCAGAATGCGATGCAGGAACGGTGGTTAGGGTCGATATTGGCGGTAATCTTGAAGATGAAACCGGTGAACTTAGGCTCCTCAGGCTCTACCAGGCGCTCCTCTGCCTTGGTTGGCTTTGGAGATGGGGCTATCTGCACGAAGCAGTCCAAAAGCTCCTGCACACCGAAATTGTTCAACGCGGAACCGAAGAATACCGGAGCTACTTCGGCTGAACGATAGGTCTCCACATCAAACTCAGGGTAAACGCCATCTACCAGTTCCAGCTCCTCGCGCAACTGGCTAGCCTCACGCTCGCCTACTCGCTCATCGAGTTCCTGAGACTGAATATCCACCTCAACCTTCTCTGTAACACGCTGCTTATTAGGTGTAAAAAGGTTGAGCTGATGCTCATAGATATTGTAAACACCCTTGAAGCGGGCACCCTGACCGATAGGCCAAGACAATGGGCGTACATGAATCTTCAATTCCTCCTCCAGCTCATCGAGCACATCGAATGGGTCGCGGCCTTCACGGTCCATCTTGTTGATGAAGATGATAACAGGAGTATTGCGCATACGGCACACTTCCATCAGCTTGCGGGTCTGAGCCTCCACACCCTTGGCAGAGTCAACAACGATGATGGCTGAATCTACGGCAGTAAGTGTGCGGTAAGTATCCTCGCAGAAATCCTGGTGACCCGGAGTATCGAGGATATTCACCTTGTAAGGATCACCGGTCTGTCCATCAGGAAGATAATCAAACTCCATGACGGAAGTAGAAACCGAGATACCACGCTGTTTCTCGATATCCATCCAGTCGGAAGTGGCAGTCTTACGAATCTTATTATTTTTAACGGCACCAGCCACCTGAATCTGTCCACCGAAGAGCAGGAACTTCTCGGTCAAAGTTGTCTTACCGGCATCAGGGTGCGAAATGATGGCAAATGTTCTTCTTCTTTCAATCTCTTTCATCTGTTATATATCGTTATATATATATTATAATAGGTATATCCTAAAAATTAATCACTAATCACTAAAACCTAATCACTACATGTCGTCATCGTCAAACTTGAGTCCTTCGGTGCGGTCCTTGATATAATAATCGCTCAAAAGACCGATGAAAACGGTAATTTCCTTGATGGCACGCTCGGTTTCAGGCGTAATCGGCTTCTTCTGCAATCGGAGCATCATTACGCCATAGAGGGCATCGAGGCAGGTTTCAATCTCGTTGAGTTCCTTATCGCCACGGTTTCGAAGCTCTACAATGAACGGCAGAACCTTGTAATACTCAGCATTATAGATAGGGAACTTGCTGCTCTGGAGCAAACGGGCATGGAGGTCGATAACATCCTGCAGGAGCACTCGGTTGATATCGAGATGACCATACTCACGCTTGCCCTCCTCGTTCATCATGCGGATGAGATTGCCAAACCAGTCAATCTCCTCGTCCTTCTGATCGGGAGTGAAATCGAAACGCTCGATATAATTCTTCTTGATGACAGGCAGCGAGCAGCCGTAAGCACGGATGATATCCTCAATCTGCCACATATATAAGAGGTATTCAGCGATACTCTTCTTTCTTAATTCTTTAGCTACAAACATCCTTTTTTAATGTTAAATGTGAAATGTTAAATGTTAAATTAGGCATACTCCCTTAGAATTCAGGGAGATGGTAGAGATTAAACACCGTTCCCACCAATGCGATGAGCGAGAAGATGATAACCACGCTACCTATCACCTTATTTATAATAAGGATGCCATTGGTATCAAACTTGCCCCTGATCTTGTCGATGAGCCAGGTGAGTCCGAACCACCACAGCAAAGCTCCGAAAACGATGCTCAGATAGCCCACACCCATTTCTATCGGCATATCGGGAACCACAAAGGCAAACTGGGCAAACGTAGCCATAAAGAGGAATACGATGAGCGGATTGCTGAGCGTAACCAGGAACGCCGTAATGCCGTTATGCAGAAGCGTGCCCTGCTTATTGCTCGACTTGTGCATATTCTTCATCGGATTGCTCTTGAAGCAATAAACACCGAATACCAGCAACAGGACACCTCCAAAAATCTGAAGATAGAACTTGTTCTGGGCATTATTTACAAAATCCATCACAAAACTCATACCGAGACCCGTAAAGAGCGCATAGACAATATCGCTCAAAGCGGCACCGATACCCGTAACGAAACCATACCAGCGCCCCTTGTTCAAAGTGCGCTGGATACATAAGATGCCAACGGGTCCCATTGGAGCCGAGGCAATCACGCCTATGATAATTCCCTTGAATATAAAATCAAGAATATTTATCTCTATTGGAAATGCTAAACTCATAACAGCTGGCAAAGATACAAAATTTCGAGCATATTCGACTATATTTCTAATAAAATATTTGCTTTTCACATTTTTTTATCATATAAATCTTGTTTTTTTGACTACTTTTATATATCTTTGCGTCAAAATTAATAACATTCTAACTAATTTAAAAAAATAACATGACTGAAAATGCAATGAAACCGTACGTTATCGGTCTCGATCTCGGCGGAACTAACTCTGTATTCGGCATCGTAGATGCACGTGGAGAAATCAAGGCTACAACAGCTATCAAGACTGGAGGCTATGATAATGTAGACGACTATGTAAAGGCTGCAACAGAGGCGCTCATGCCTGTTATCGATACCGTTGGCGGTCTCGACAAGATCAAGGCTATGGGTATCGGTGCACCTAATGGCAATTACTATAATGGAACTATCGAATTTGCTCCAAACCTGCCTTGGGCTCATGATGGCGTTGTGCCATTGGCTGATCTCTTCAGCAAGGCTCTCGGTGGCATTCCTGTTGCTTTGACCAACGATGCCAACGCTGCTGCTCTCGGCGAGATGACTTATGGCGTGGCTCGCGGTATGAAGAACTTCATCGACATCACTCTCGGTACTGGTGTGGGTTCTGGTATCGTCATCAACGGTCAGATGGTTTACGGAAGCGATGGTTTCGCTGGCGAGTTGGGCCACGTAATCATGGTTCCTGGTGAGGAAGGTCGTCCATGTGGCTGCGGCCGCAAGGGTTGTCTGGAGGCATACTGTTCAGCTACCGGTGTAGCTCGTACAGCTCGTGAATTCCTTCAGAAGACTGACGAGCCTTCTTTGCTCCGCGACATGAAGCCAGAAGATATTACTTCATACGACGTAAGTGTGGCTGCCAGCAAGGGTGATGCTTTGGCTAAGAGCATCTACGACTTCACCGGCAAGATGCTGGGTGAGGCTTGTGCTAACTTCGCTGCATTCTCTGCTCCTGAGGCATTCGTATTCTTCGGTGGTCTGACCAAGGCTGGCGATCTCCTGATGAAGCCTTTGAAGGAAGCTTACGACAAGAGCGTATTGAAGATTTACAAGGGCAAGGCTAAGTTCCTTGTCTCTACCCTCGATGGTAGTTCAGCTGCTGTACTTGGTGCAAGCGCTGTGGGTTGGGAATTGTAGAATTTTATAATATAATCAAGTCTTCATCTTTTTTAAGATGGAAAAAGCTTGGCACTCGTGAGAGCGTCAAGCTTTTACTTTTTATATACTTGCGAAACTTCAGTTCCTTACTAGTCGAACAGCCAGTTCCTGACGATAGTCTTTCCTTCTGGCGTCAACACGCTCTCGGGATGAAACTGAATGCCATGAATATCATAATTCTTATGCTTCAATCCCATGATGCAACCATCATCACTCACGGCGGTTACATCCAGACACTCAGGAAATCCGGTACGGTCTACTACCCATGAATGGTATCTGCCAATCTCGATTCGCTTATCCATGCCGCGGAAAATCGGGTCGTTACCGAACTGTGTACAGGGTGTTGCCACTCCATGATAAACCTCAGAGAGATTGGTCAACTTGGCACCAAACGCCTCGCCGATAGCCTGATGCCCCAGGCAGACGCCCAGCATCGGCTTGATGCCGGCATACTTCTTGATGACATCCATCAGCAAACCCGCCTCGGATGGGATTCCCGGACCCGGACTCAATATAATCTTATCGAATGGCTCCAGCTCGCGCAACTGGAACTGATCATTGCGATAAACCGTAACTTCTACTCCCAACTCCTTCACCAGATGTGCCAGATTATAGGTAAAGGAATCGTAATTATCTATGATTACTACTTTCACTTTTGTCAATGTTTAATGTTAAGTGTTAAATGTTAAATTAGAGTTTCTCTGCAATATGTATCGCCTTGGTCAATGCACCCAACTTATTATTGCACTCTTCCAGCTCATACTGGTCGTTGCTCTTCGCCACTACTCCACTTCCTGCCTGGAACCAGAGTTCGCCATTTCGGCTGATGAAGGTTCGGATAACGATAGCCTGATTCAAATCGCCATTCAAGCCGATGAAACCGATACAGCCACCATAGGCTCCACGGTTGTGAGGCTCCAGTTCGGAGATAATCTGCATCGCCCTTACCTTTGGAGCACCGCTCAGGGTACCGGCTGGGAAGGTATCGATAAACTCCTTGATGTGGTCGGCATCCTGATCCAGGGTTCCGCTCACACGGCTCACCAGGTGGATGACGTGGCTATAGAACTGCATATCCTTATAGAAATCTACCTTCACGCCATGGCAGTTGCGGCTCAGGTCATTGCGAGCCAAATCTACCAGCATCACATGCTCGGCATTCTCCTTCGGGTCGTTGCGGAGGAACTCGGCAGCCTTTCTATCCTGCTCCATATCGCCCGTACGCTTGGTGGTTCCAGCAATAGGGTCGATAAACGCCTTGTCGCCCACGATGCGGTTGTGGGTTTCCGGTGAAGAACCGAAGATGCGGAATCCGCCGAAATCGAAATAGAAGAGATATGGCGATGGGTTGATGCTGCGCAGAGCACGATAGAGTTTGAAGTCATCACCCTCATATTTCTGGATGAAGCGACGGCTGACTACAATCTGGAAGACATCGCCACGCAGACAGTGCTGGATGCACTTGCGGATATTCTCCTTATGCTCCTCATCGGTAAGGGTAGAAAATGTTTCGCCCACCGGATGGAAATCGTAAGGCTTCACATTCGCCTTGTTCACGGCTTTGAGCAACTCGTCGAGCTCTGGAAGTGAAGAGTGAGAAGTGAAGAGTGAAGAATTCTCTTGCTTTTCTCCCTGAGTTTTCGAAATAGAGTCTTGCGCAATAGAACTGTTGGATTCTTCACTCTTCACTCTTCGTTCTTCACTCTCTTGAAGCGCAATCAGCTCCATTGTATTGTTGAAGTGGTCGAAAACGATGATATCCTTATACATTATATAATAGATATCCGGAGCATCGTTCTTCTCCATCGTAGTATCCTTTACTGGGATATTCTCGAAATATCTCACAGCATTGAAGGTGGTGAAACCATACAAGCCGCAGAAGTCCTTGCTCTCACCTTCTACATGAAAACTCTTGATGAAATCATTGATTGACTTGGAGATGGCGAGCTTGCACTGCTCGCCCTTTCCTTCGCCGAAAGCAGGGAGCGTTTCCTTTTCTACGCTGCCGTCAGGATAGGTCTTGATGACCTCGCCATGGCTCACGGCGATGCTTGCCAACGGATGAACACCGATGAAAGAGCGGGAATTCTCGGAACCATGATAGTCGGAACTCTCCATCAGAGCCGACTGGGGATAAATATCTCTCAACCGCATATAGACTCCCACCGGCGTATAGAGGTCAGCAAGAATCTTGCGGGTTACTGTCTTATAATTAAACTTTGCCATTTTTCTTTTATTGATTGAAACTATGCTTTACTCAAGTTTCGCAAGTTTAGCCCCACACGCCCTGAACCAACGGTCACCGGCCGAAGGGAAAGGTAAAGGGCAGAAGCTCCTAGCCCAGGGCATCGCCCTGGGTTATTATGGCTGCAAACCTGTCGCCCTGTAAGGGCAAAAGCTTTAAAATACCAGGCAAATAACAAAGCTTTTGCCCTTACAGGGCGCCTTGCTGATTGCCATTATACCCAGGGCGTTGCCCTGGGCTAGGAGCTTTTGGGCCTTCAGCCCGTACTTAAACCACATGCGAAAGTTCAGTGCTTTAGAAATTGCCATATTCTCCTGCCATTTCCTTATGGCTCAAATACGTCTCCACATCCTTGTCGCCACGACCGGAAACGGTCAGGACAACGACATCGTCCTTCTTGAACTTCATCTTCTTCAAGGCTGCCACTGCGTGTGCGCTCTCGATGGCTGGGATGATACCCTCCATGCGGGTCAACTCATAACCGGCATAGATAGCCTCATCGTCCTTGATGGCAAGCACATGACTTCTTCCACGGGTGGCAAGGTCGGCGTGCATAGGTCCGATGCCTGGGTAATCCAAACCGGCACTGATGGTAAAGGCTTCCTCAATCTGACCATCCTCTGTCTGCATCACCAGGGTGCGGGCGCCGTGGATAATTCCCTCTGTACCGCAATGCATGGTGGCAGCAGTATAGTCGGTGTCGATGCCATGACCGGCAGCCTCAGCCAGATAAATCTGAACACGATCGTCATCGATGTAATGATAGATGGTACCTGCAGCATTGCTTCCGCCACCTACGCAGGCGATGAGGTAATCAGGATAATCACGACCGATTTTCTCCTCCAACTGCCATTTCAGTTCCTCGCTGATGACGCTCTGCATCTTTGCCACAATATCAGGGTAAGGATGAGGACCCATGGTGGAACCTACGATATAGAAGGTATCCTGTGGATGGCAGCACCAGTCGCGGATGGCCTCAGAGCAGGCGTCGCTCAGAGTCATATTACCTGTGCGAACAGGGTTCACCTTGGCTCCCAGCATCTTCATACGCTCTACGTTGGTATGCTGGCGCTCCACATCGGTGGCACCCATGAAGATTTCGCACTTCATATCCATCAGGGCGCAGACGGTGGCAGTGGCAACGCCATGCTGTCCGGCACCAGTTTCGGCGATGATACGGGTCTTGCCCATCTTCTTCGCCATCAGAATCTGTCCGATGGTGTTATTGATTTTGTGTGCACCGGTATGGTTCAGATCCTCACGCTTCAGATAGAGCTGGCAGCCATACTTCTCACTCATGCGCTTGGCATAATAAAGAGGTGAAGGACGACCCACATAATCTTTCAACAGAGCATAGTACTCTTTCTTGAACTCCTCGCTTTCAATGATAGGCTTGTAAGCCTGCTGGAGTTCAGTTACACACTTATATAATATTTCAGGAACGTAAGCTCCTCCGAATTTTCCAAAAAATCCTTTATCGTCAACTTGATACATCGCTTTTTAATATTGAATGTTAAATGTTGAATGTTAAATGTTAAATTAGGCTTTTGCCCTTGAGTCATAAACGAAACAGATGAATTCTTCACTCTTCGTTCTTCACTCTTCACTTACTTCTTGAGTGCCTCGAAGAGTTCATCCAGTGCCTTGTCTGGATCCAGGGTCTCATTGAGCAATGTCACGAACTTACTGCCGATGATGGCACCGGCTGCGTTATCCTGCGCACTGGTAAGCGTCTGCTTGTTGCTGATACCGAAACCAATCATGCGAGGGTTGCGGAGATTCATGCTGTTGATATGGTTGAAGTAAGCGAGCTTGGCATCACCGAAGTTGCTCTGGGCACCCGTGATACTGGCAGAGCTGACCATATAGATGAAGCCATCGGTATGCTCATCGATGAAGCGGATGCGCTCCTCGCTGGTTTCCGGAGTAATCATCATGATGACACGGATATCGTACTTGTCAGCAATCGGCTTCACCACCTTCAGATAATCATCAAAAGGAAGATCAGGAATGATGGTTCCACTGACACCACTCTCTACACAACTCTTGAAGAAATCCTCAATGCCATAGTGCATGATAGGGTTGAGATACCCCATCAGTACCAATGGAAGCTGGACTTCATCCTTGATAGCTTTCAGCTGGCCGAAGAGGGTCTTTACGGTCATTCCGTTCTTCAAGGCCTTGGTGCCTGCGCTCTGAATCACAGGTCCATCAGCCAATGGATCGCTGAAAGGGATTCCTACCTCAATCATGTCGATGCCCTTGCGTTCCATCGCCTTGATCACATCGCCGGTGCCTTCCAAGGTTGGGCAGCCAGCACAGAAATACAAGCTCAAAAGCTTGCGGTCTTTATTGTTAGCAAACAATGCATTTATCTTGTTCATTTTTTTGTTTTTTTACTTTTTTACCTTTTTACTTTTAAAAGGAATTTCCTGAGTTTCTCCACATCCTTCACCCCTGGTTCTATCTCAAACCTGGAGTTGAGGTCGATACCAACGCATTTGGGATGATGGAAAGAACGAACGCGGGAAACATCCTCCGGACCAATGCCACCACTCAGGAGGAATGGAACATCGCCATCATACTCATCGAGAACTTGCCAATCAAACTGCTGACCACTTCCGCCCACCGTCTTGCATTTGGTGTCGAAAAGGAAGTAGTCAACAGCGCCTACATACTCCTTATATATCTGAATATCCCCGGCATCGGAAACACTGATGGCTTTGATTATCTTAATCTCCCCGTTGGCTTCACGCAGCTGTTCGCAAACTTCTCTGCTCTCGCCGCCATGCAGTTGCACCGCATTCAGGGAGAAGGAATGAATCCTATCCACCATATCCGGAATGGAATCATTCACAAAGACTCCCACTCTGCAAAACTTCCGGTCTGCATCCGAGCGAGCCACCGCCTGGCTAACATATCGTGGAGACTTAGGATAGAAAATGAATCCCATCATGTCTACGCCGAGTTGCGCAACCTGCTCTATATTCTCAGGTTCACGCATTCCACAAACCTTTACTAACATTATATTATTATTTCAAGTTTCGCAAGCTCAGAAGTTAAAGGAGTTAAAGGAGTTATCGCTCCCTACGGTCGCTGAGGAGTTAAGACAACAGTCTTTTTGGCGTAGTTTTTTAAGCAGAAAGACATACGTCTTAACTCCTTAACTTCCTTAACTCCTTTAACTTCCTGATATGCGAAAGTTCAGTTATTATTTATGATTCTAAAGCTTTTGCCCTTACAGGGCGCATTGCTGACGGCTATATATACCCAGGGCGTTGCCCTGGGCTAGGAGCTTCTGCCCTTTCAGGGCGTAAGGAGAAAAACTTGCGAAAATCCTATAATTTAGAGATAAACTCTTGAAGCGCAATTCCCGGGTCAGCCTGCTTCATGAACTGTTCACCCATCAGGAAACCACGGAAACCGCCCTCTTCTCTTAATCGGCGAACGGTCAGAGGATTGGAGATTCCGCTCTCACTCACCCTGCACACATCCTTCGGAAGCTTCTCAGCCAAGCGGAAGCTATTCTCAACATCCGTAACGAAGGTACCCAAGTTGCGATTGTTGATACCATACATATCCGGCTCCAGCTCCGCATACTCGAAGTCACGCTCGTTATGCATCTCCAGCAGCACCTCCATCCCCAGCTGATGAGCCATATCCATCAACCGCTTGCATTCCTCCTTACTGAGGCAAGCCGCAATGAGCAACACGGCAGAAGCACCGCAATATCTAGCCTGCAAGAGCTGATATTCCTCGATGACGAAGTTCTTATATAATATAGGTATAGAAACACCCACATGTCTTGCTTCCTGGATATACTCATCATAACCACCGAAGTAATCGATATCGGTAAGGATACTCAAGGCAGAAGCTCCATTCTTCTGATAGCTCAAAGGAATAATGCTAGCCCTTCCCTCTTCCTTGATCCAACCCTTACTTGGCGATTTGCGCTTGAACTCAGCGATGATTCCTGTATCAGAATTCATCAGTGCTTCCTTCATGCTTCCTCCTATCACCTTCCCCTCGTTTTCCTGCATCTTCTGCTCGGTGAGGGTTATCATCTGGCGAGGCTGGATAAAGCGCTTGCGCTGCTCTATCTCAATCCTCTTATGTGCCACTATCTCTTCTAATATATCAGCCATTTTTTCTACTTTGAACTTTGAACTTTGAACTTGGAACTTTGAACTTGGAACTTGGAACTTGGAACTTTGAACTTGGAACTTTGAACTTGGAACTTTATGATTACCTATCCTCCCTTAAAACAGAAACCAGGAATCAAGTCCCCTCTGAACCACCGTTGAATCCGATTCCATCGGATTCCCCCCAGTCCATCGGATTCCCCCCAGTCCATCGGATTCCCCCCAGTCCATCGGATTCCCCCCAGTTTTTAGTCTCTATTCAGCTCCACGAACTTCTTGAATGTTGCGAGCGCCTTACCGGAGTCGATGCTTTCTCTAGCTATCTCCACGCATTCCTCGATGCTCTTCTGTCCCTTCTCCATCACCTGGATTCCGAAGGCAGCATTAGCCAGAACGATGTTCTTCTGAGCAGGAAGTGCGCGGTTTTCAAGTACTGCATCGAAGATATCCTTAGCCTCTTCCTCAGTAGCTCCACCTCTTACCTCTTCCGGTTTAGCCAACTCAAAGCCGAGATCCTGTGGCTTGAAAATCTTTTCATAGCTGTTGGTAGTTACCTTGAAATCACTGGTCAAAGAAATCTCATCATAACCGTCAATGCTGTTCACGATTCCGTAATCAATACCAATCTTCTGATAAACCTGGTTATAAAGGCGCATCTGATCCAGATTGGCAACACCCAGAAGCTGACATTTAGGCTGACTAGGATTAACCAAAGGACCCAGGAGATTGAACACAGTAGGGAACTGCAAAGCCTTGCGGATAGGACCCACAAACTTCATTGCCTTGGCAAAAAGCTGGGCATGGAGATAAACAATACCCGCCTCATTGATGCTGCGGTTCAACTTGTCCATATCGTCAGTAAACTGCACACCGTGATTCTTGATCACGTTAGAAGCTCCACTCACGGAAGTAGCTGCATAGTTGCCATGTTTAGCCACCTTATAACCGGCACCGGCAATCACGAAGCAGGAAGTGGTTGAGATATTGAAAGTATTCTTGCGGTCGCCACCCGTACCAACCACATCGATATAGCGGTCGCAATCCAGAATGGCAGGAACACCAGTAGCCAAAATACCATCACGGAAGCCGAGCAACTCATCCACCGTAACACCGCGCATCTGCAAGCCAGTAAGCAAAGCGGTAATCTGCTCCTCAGGAAACTCGCTCTGAGTAATACCGATGATAATATCCTTGGTTTCCTCACGAGTCAACTCTTCATGATTCAACATTCTGTTCAAGATATTCTTCATTTCCATAATTATTATCTCCTATCTGTTTATCAATTTTATATTAATACTCTCACGCTGAAAAATACGATACAGCACTTTAGAATATAGAAAAAGGACCTGTCGTAAGTTACGGCAGGCCCTTAGTATCTTAGGATTCATATCCATACACGGGTTCGCGACTCACGACTTTTTAAATCTTGAGTTACGCCACCACCATGCTGTAGATACGAATGAATTCATCATAATTGTATTGTATTTTAATTATTTCACTTTATTACCATAGTCACTATAACTATTCATTTGCAAAAGTACACTTTTTCTTTTAAATAACAAATTTTTTATCAGAAAAATTAAGTATTTAACAGAAAAAAGTTAGTTTTTCGCTCTTTTTCTCCAACTTTTACTCCTTACACCTTATTAAATATAGAACTCAAGTTTCGCAAGTTCAGAAGTTAAAGGAGTTATCGCTCCCTACGGTCGCTGAGGAGTTAAGACAATAGTCTTTTCGGCGTAGTTTTTAAGCAGCAAGACATACGTCTTAACTCCTTAACTTCCTTAACTCCTTTAACTTCCTGATATGCGAAAGTTCAGTAAAGAACAATCAGAGAAACAACCCAACAAGGGAAACGGAATGACAGAAAAAAAAATATTTCAGATAAAATGTAATAAAGTAGACTACACGTCGTTATGAATATAAGTAGTTAAATTAATAATAATCATATAAATAGATACGCCTATGAAGCATTTATTTACTTCTAAAGAGATGAAACCGTCTGCCAAGACCATCTATTTCATCAAGAAGTTGGCATACACCTATCGTGCATTCAACAGTAATGAATCCTATCAGGCGTATTTTGTCAACTAGAAAACAACCGGTGCTAGCGTCATCAACGAAATGCCAGCGCCACTATCGAAATATATAAAAAGATGAAAACAATGGTATCGCCATCTCTCTTGTCAGCCAATTTCATTGACTTGAAGAGCGATGTAGAAATGATCAATAAAAGTGAAGCCGACTGGCTCCACATGGACATTATGGACGGTGTCTTCGTACCGAATATATCCTTCGGATTCCCTGTATTGGAAGCCGTTGCCAAAGTCTGTACCAAGCCCTTGGACGTACATTTCATGATTGTTCACCCAGAACAGTATATCGAGCAGACAGCCAAGGCAGGTGCCATGATGATGAATGTACACTACGAAGCATGCACCCATCTGCATCGAACCATCCAGCAGATTCATGCAGCAGGAATGAAAGCTGGTGTCACACTGAATCCTTCAACACCTGTAAGCGTATTGGAAGACATCATCTGCGATGTAGACATGGTTCTCCTGATGAGCGTGAACCCAGGTTTCGGTGGACAAAAGTTTATCGAAAACACCATCAAGAAGGTAGAACGCCTCCGCAAGCTGATCAAGGAAAGCGGCAGCAATGCCTTGATAGAAGTTGATGGCGGCGTGCAGGCAGAGACAGCCCCACGACTTGTGAAGGCCGGTGTCAATATACTGGTTAGTGGAAGCTATGTGTTCAAGAGCACAGACCCCCACTCCGTTATTCATGCGATGAAAGAGTTAAAGCAGCTGGAAGATTAATCCAGCTGCAACTGACCGGAAGATTAATCCAGCTGCAAATTGATATGATATTCCTTAGCCATTCTGCGAAGGTTAAGGATAGCGTAACGCATGCGGCCCAAGCTTGTGTTGATGCTGACATTGGTGGTTTCAGCAATTTCCTTGAACGACATCTGCTGATAATATCGCATATATACTACCTCGCGCTGATTGGCTGGCAGAAACATCATCAGCTTATGCACGTCATTCATCACCTGCTTCTTGACCATTTCGCGCTCAGCAAAACTATCCATCACAGAATCGCCACGAAGACAGGACAAGTCGTTGTTCTCGCCCTGGTCTATCATACGGAAATTGCGCTGTTCACGATAGCCGTCGATGATTACATTATGAGCGATGCGCATCAGCCAAGAACTGAACTTGCCATTTGTGGAATACAAATGGTTCTGCAACTTGACGATTGCCTTGACAAATGTCTCCTGGAAAATGTCATTTGCCAACTGCTCATCATGTACCACAAACATAATATATGAGAAAAGTTTCACCTCGTTGCGCGAAAGCAAAAGGTCAAAAGCCTTGTTGTTGCCTTCGACGTAAGCCAAAGCCAACTCCTCATCTGTCATTTCTTCGAGTATTCTCATTTTCTTAATTATTTTGTATTAAGTAAATGTCTAATCCTATAGGCTATCTCCTTTTTTATTGTATTACAAATGTTAAATATCGCTACAAAGGTAGCAATTTATTTTTAACCAACAAAGAAAAAACGATTATTTTTCATAAAAAACACTTTTTTAACATAGAGAAAACTATTTTTTATAAATAAATTATGTATCTTTGCAAGGTGATATAAACTACTTTACACAGTATTAATTTAATCTAAAAGCAAACAATGATCAAATTATTGAAATTTTTGTTGGTGGCTTTACTCATTCCTGCCTGTTCGTATGCAGCAGGATGGGATGATGCAGAATACAAACGTATCGAGCAGAGCATCCAACAGCCAAAATTGAGTGAGAAAGTTTACGCCATCACATCGTATGGCGCTAAGACAACGGCTACTGCTGCACAGAACCAGAAGGCCATCAACCGTGCCATCGCACTTGCATCCAAGAAAGGTGGCGGCAAGGTGGTGATTCCTGCTGGAACCTGGAACACTGGAGCCATCGAAATGAAGTCAGGAGTCAACCTCGTTATCAAAGAGGGCGCTACACTCCACTTTGCCTTCGAGCCAAAACTCTATCCATTGGTTCGTACAGCTTGGGAAGGCTTGGCTTGCTGGAACTACTCTCCATGCATCTACGCTTACCAGGCTACAGACATTGCCATTACCGGTAAGGGTACCATCGATGGTGGAGGCAACAACGACACCTGGTGGCAGTGGAACGGAAACCCACGCTTCGGATTCAAGAAAGGCGTTACCACCGAAAGCCAGAAGATGGGTTCACGTGCCAAACTGCAGAAGCAGGCGGAAGACGGCGTGGCTTTTGACGAAAGAAAGTTTGGTATGGGTCAGGGACTCCGTCCTCAGCTCATCAACTTCGTTCGCAGCGAGCGCATCCTCATCAAGGATGTAAAGATGATCAACTCTCCTTTCTGGGTTATCCACCCTCTCCTCTGCAAGAACATTACCGTAGATGGTGTTTACATCTGGAACGAAGGTCCTAACGGCGACGGCTGCGACCCTGAGGCATGCGAGAATGTTCTCATCCAGAACTGTATCTTCCATACTGGAGATGACTGCATCGCCATCAAGAGCGGACGCAATAATGACGGTCGTCTCTGGAACCAGCCTTCCAAGAACATCATCATCCGCAACTGCAAGATGGAAGATGGTCACGGAGGAGTAGTTATCGGCTCTGAGATTTCCGGCGGATGCGAGAATGTTTACGCTGAAGACTGCGAGATGGATTCTCCTCATCTGGACCGTATCCTCCGCATCAAGACCAACAATTGCCGTGGCGGACTGATCCAGAACATCAACATGCGCCGTGTCAAGGTAGGTCAGTGTGGCGAAGCTGTCGTAAAGATCAATCTCGACTACGAGTCTAAGGAAGCTTGCTACCGGGGTTTCGAACCAACCGTACGCAATGTGAATGTAGAAGACGTTACCTGCCAGAAGAGTAACTATGGTGTTCTCATCATTGGCCGTGACGCTGTAGAGAATGTTTACGACATCAACATCAAGAACTGTAAGTTCGACGGTGTCCAGAAGCAGCCAGTCAAGATTACAGGCAAGACCCGCAACGTGAAGTTCGAGAATCTCTACATCAACGGTTCTCTTGTACTCAACGCTGGCGAACAGCCATACAAAAACTATTCTGAGTGGCTTACCCGCAGCGAGATGAAGCGCGTTCCTCATTCTTATCTCCTTGATTTCAGCAAGAAACCAAAGTGGAGTTACGTAATGGGTATCGAGATGGAAGGTATGCTCGATACTTACGAAGCATACAAGGAAGGCAACGAGGCTATCCTCGAATATCTGAAGGAATATCCTAAGACCATGATTGATGAGAAGGGTAATATCACAGGCTACAAGTATGAGGATTTCAACCTCGACAATGTTCGTACAGCCAAGTTCATCCTCCGCATGCATAACATCGCTCCAACCAAGGGCACAGAGAAAGCTTTGAAGACTCTCTTCAAACAGCTCCAGAACCAGCCTCGCACCAAGGAAGGCGTTTACTGGCACAAGGCTATCTACGCCAACCAGGTTTGGCTCGACGGTATTTTCATGGGCTTGCCTTTCTACTGCAACTATGCCGTACAGACCATGAAGCCTAAGAAGGCAGAGAAGTATCTGAACGATGCCGTAGACCAGATGATCAAGACCGACTTCCGTACTTATGACGAGAAGACCCAGCTCTGGAAGCATGCCTGGGATGAGACTCACGAGCAGTTCTGGGCAGACAAGGAGAACGGCAAGAGCCAGCATACCTGGGCTAGAGCCTTGGGATGGTATGTAATGGCAATGACCGAATGTCTCGATGCAATGCCAGAGAATTACGCTCGCCGCGACGAGGTTATCAAACTCTTGAACAAGGCGATGGCTAGCGTAGTGAAATATCAGGATAAGGCTACAGGTGTATGGTATGACGTGATGGATGTCAAGGATCCTCGCAACTACCTGGAGAGTACTGCTTCAAGCATGTTCGCCTATGTATTGCTCAAGGGTTACCGCAAGGGTTATCTCTCAGAGAAATACCGCGATGCTGGCGTAAAGGCTTACAACGGAATCCTGAACCAGTTCATCAAGGTGAACCCAGACAAGACCATCAGTCTTACCAAGTGCTGTTCTGTAAGTGGCCTCGGCCCTGGCCCTGGTCCATACGTCAAGAAGCCAAACTACAAGCGCGATGGCAGCTTCAACTACTACATGAGCGAGCCAATCCGCGACAACGATGCCAAGGGCGTTGGTCCTTTCATCTGGGCTAGTCTGGAAATGGAACAGCAGGGATTGAACAAATAAATCACTTTTCAAGATAACAATGCAAAAGAAAATATTCTCAACCATGGCAGCAGCACTCATCAGTGCTGCTGCTTTAGCACAGGCCCCAGCCTTCCCAGGCGCAGAGGGTCATGGCAGATATGTTACCGGCGGAAGAGGCGGTAAAGTTATTCACGTTACCAACCTCAACGACAAAGGCACAGGTTCCTTCCGTGCTGCAGTAAGTGGCAGTAGCAAGAAAATCATCGTCTTTGACGTTGCTGGCGTCATTCCGCTGGCTTCCGACCTCACCATCGGAGCAAACACCACCATCCTCGGTCAGACAGCTCCTTCTCCAGGAATCACCCTGAGATATTACACCGTTCGCCCAGAGAACAACTGCATCATCCGATTCATCCGCCTTCGCCGTGGTCAGGAGAAAGATATCAATGACGGAGCAGATGCTACCTGGCAGCGCAACAAGACAGGAATCATCTTCGACCACTGTTCCTTCAGCTGGAGTATCGATGAAATTGCATCTTTCTACGATAACAACAATTTCACCATGCAGTGGTGCACCATTGCCGAGAGTCTTACCAATCCTGGTCATTCCAAGGGCGCTCATGGCTACGGCGGTATCTGGGGCGGAAAGCTAGCCAGCTTCCACCACAACTTCCTGGGTCATCTCATGAACCGTGGTCCACGTTTTAATGGTGCAAGATACGGATGGACAGGCTACACCAGCAACAAGGATTACGCTACCTATAAGTGGAAGAATACCGTGCAGGCTGAAAACGTAGACTTCCGCAACAGCGTTATCTATAACGCGCAAGGTACTTGCTATGGTGGTCCTGGTGGTGGACAGATCAATATCGTCAACAATTACTACAAGGCTGGACCAAGCCAGAGTTTGAAAGGTACAACCCAAAACGGCATCAAGGTAGATGTGAGCACCGGCAAGGAAAGAGGAAGCCAAGAACGAGTAACTCTGGTTACCGTATCAACCCGCAGCAATTCTGACAAAAGCCATCCCGAGTTCTACGAAATGACCAGCCGTTACTTCATCAATGGCAACACCACGGAAACCACCAAGGGCTCCGTTACCAAGAATCAGGACTGGAAGGGCGTAAGCTACGACAAGGGTACTTATACTTACAATGGCGAAATCTATTCTGCCGACAAGAAAAACTTTTATGGTGATGCGGTAGAACACAAGACTATCAGCGGTGTTTCCTGCGTCAAGATCAAGATGGACGAACCAGCTCCTACAGGCGTGATTACAACTCATACAGCTGATGAAGCATTCAGCAAAGTATTGGCTAACGCCGGCGCTTCACTCTTCCGCGACGAGATTGACGCCCGATACATGGAAGAGGCTAAGACGGGAACGGCACAGTATAAGGGAAGCATCACCCAGTCGCCAGGTATTATAGATAAGGTATCAGACGTAAACGGTTATACAGAGAAAACCTTCGCAACAGGTAGCCGTCCTCAGGGATTCGACTCTGACAACGATGGAATTCCAGATGATTGGGAGACAGCCAACGGCTTGAATCCAAACGATGCGGACGATGCGCTCACCTACTCTCTCGATGAGAAAGGTTACTATACCAATCTGGAAGTCTACGCCAATTCTCTGGTGGAAGACATCATGAAGGCTGGCAATGCCAACGCAACAAATGCTGTTGATGAATATTACCCAGCCTGGAAGAATCCTACCGGCATCAGCGATTACCCGGTCATTAACCCTGGCGATTTGGTCAAGGTGAATTACTACAGTCTTGATGGGACCCTCCTTTCTGCTCCACAAGCAGGAATCAACATCCGCAAGATGGTTTTCAGAAATGGCAAGGTATTGACAGATAAGGTTATCAAATAAAAACAGATAAGGTTATCAAATAAAGAACGAAAAAAAATAACGCCCGTGTTACAGTAAACGAATACTGAACACGGGCGAATTTTATTAAATCAATGAAAAATTTGATTAACGGTATTTTCGTCAATTAAAATCTTATATTCTTTTGATTACTTCACGAACTTCTTGCCGTTCTTGATTACCATACCCTTGTAAGAGTCTGAAACCAACTGACCTGCGAGGTTGTATGTCTTACCAGCCTTAGCAGAATCAACGCTAATGTTTGAAATGCCGTTTGAAACGTTAGCAGGAGTGAACTTAATATCATAGATATTCATACCGCTCTTGCCAGAATAAATCAATATCTTAGCAGCTTTTTTCTGATCATACTTCACTGTGAAAGATTTGATTTCATTTGCATCATAGGAAACATCCTCCAAAGAAGTCACAGCATTATCTATAACAGCAGCAACCTTTAATACTCTAGGATCACCATTACTACTTGCATGAGCAGCAACAACATAAATATCACCAGGTCCCTCTACATTAAATGATACTACTCGAACCAAGTTCTCTAAATCAGAAACAGAACCTGTACCAGACAACTTAAGACGCTGAGTATACTGAACATCGTCAACTTTCTTCTTGTTACTATCAATAGTCATAGGAGCATCCTCTCCCTTGCTATTCTTATTAATATTCAAAGTCAATCCATCTTTGGTAAAAGTCTCTGAATACTTCTTAGCATCCCAGTTGCTAAAGTTCCACTCAGACTGAGCGTTCATACTTGCTGCCATAGCGACAGCTGCGATAAGAGTAAAAAATTTCTTCATAATCTATCTGTTTTTAAGTTTACAATTTAAATATTAGTTGTGAATAACTTTATTCAAGTTTAATTCATTTCTTGTTTATTCCGATGGCAAAATTAACAAATCATTTTGAGAACACAAGGAAAACATGAACCAAAATGAATTAAAACTGCGAAAACGTTTACGTAGCTTTTACAAGAAATTCGGAAGGAAATGAAACGAAATCGAAATAATAAGTGTACTTTTGCACCTATAAACTTAAAAATACAAAAGTAATAATTAAATAAGTATAGTAACCTAAAGGCAAACAAAATGAAAAAAGATCTACTCAGATTCGGGCTTCTAAGCCTGTTGCTTGTCTTTGCTTTCATTGCAAAGGCACAAGACGTAACTGCTATTTGGGACTTCCAGCACAACGTGCCAGAAGGAATCAACACAGCAACAAATTATCAAGGTAAAGTGGGAGACGTTGCCTCTACTGTTGACGGCATCCTACTGCATGTAGATGCTACCAATGGTAAACTGAAAGGAAGAGAAAAAGACGCACAGTTTAACGCCGGAACCATCCTTCAGGTACCAGTCAAGTCAGCCAAGGACATCGTCACTGTAACCAGCTACCCTGGCTACCACAACTACACCATCGGTGGTGTAGCTGCAACAGAAGACGCTACTGACCACAAAGCTACTACAGCAGAAGTGGCTAAAGGCTATGTTGAAGTAGTGGCAACTGGTGTTTGCTACCTTTATAACGTAAAGGTGGTACAGGTTAGTACCGTTCAGGAGAAGCCACTCTACTCTACAGATTTCACCAACTGGAATGAAATCGACCGCAGTAAGGCTACCGACGAGGTAGTAAACGTGAAAACCCTCTACAGCAAGGAGAACCTCAGCTTTACATTCAATGGCGTGGGCGTTTATCCAAAAGGTACCAACTCTAAATTCCCAGAGATTACCGGTTACATGCAGACAGCCAAGTACACCGGCGAATACAAGACCGCAGAGCCTAGTGTTGTTACATCTCCATTGGCTAGCATCACCAAGATTACTCTCCACCAGGCAGCCACCGGTGGCAAGCGTGGTATCAAGGTATCAGTAAAGGGTGACGGCGACGAAGACTGGGTAGTAATCCACAACGTATCTATCGTAAATGCCAAGGGTGAGGACCTGACTCTCGACGTAAACCGTACCAACTGTCAGATTAAGTTCGAGAACTTTACTCTCGGTCAGAACGCTTACGTTACCGACCTCGCTATCTATGGCAACGTAGATATGAGCAAGACTCCAATGCTGGGCAGTTTCTCTGTCAACGGCAAGGCTTATCAGGCTGCCGACCTCTTCGAAGAGAATGCAGAAGGCAAGCAAATCGCAACCATTCTGGTTTCAAAGAAGGCTAAGCTCATCACAGAGTCTAACCCTCTTGCTGATCTCGTTACAGCCAACGGAACTATCAAGAGCACTACTTACACCACTACAGGCGAAGGTGCCAGCCAGAAGACTGTAGCTACTATCGTAGTAGAGGCAAACGGTGACGAGGTAACCTATGAATTGACAGTAGGCTTCAAGCCAGACTTCACCCTCACCTATTATAATATAGACGGCAAGACTGTTCTCGGCACACAGGTTGTAGAACAGGATGCAGAGATTGAAGCCTTCGTAGAAGGCGTAGAAAACAAGGTAACTGTAGCTGACGGCAAGAAGTTCCGCGGATGGTCTTCTTCCTTGAAGCAGGACGAGAAGAAGTTCACAACCTCTTCTGTCATTACAGCAGATGCAGCACTCTATGCACTCGTAACAGATATTGAGACTGCCAATGCAACTGCCCGTTACGACTACAACTTCACTAAGGAAGGTTTCGACATCAACGACCACGAGGCTATTTCTGTAGAAAACGGCAAGTGGCACGATACTACACACGGTTGGGTATTCGAATCAAACGGCAAGATCAAGGTATTGATGGGCGGCAAGGGTTACATCAAGATGAACCTCTGCCAATATTCTAAGACTGGTAAGATTACCCTCCTCGACCCTAAGGGAAATGAAGTAAGTTCTATTGATGCAAAGGCAACAAAGGACGGCAACCTCGGTATTCTCCAGAACGAATCAACTGAGAGCGGTGAATATACCCTGACCTTCGAAGGAGGAGATACATATATCCACAGCCTCAGCATCGTAAACATGACCAATCCTGCCTTCGCTCAGAATGGCAACTGGATGGAAGTAAAGGCAGGCGACGCAAAGAGCTTCATTACAGCTCTCGAAATTGCAAACGGCAACAATGCAGCTGCCAACGCTGCACGTACATACATCTTCTTGCCTAACGGCACATACGATCTCGAAGACAAGTGTCTTACCACTATCAGTGGCAACAATATCTCTATCATCGGTGAGAATATGGACAAGACCATTATCGTGAACAAGCCAGAGGTAGAGGGAATCGGTGTTACAGCAACATTGTACAACACCAGCACAGGTCTTTACATGCAGGATCTCACCCTTAAGAATGCTTATCCGTTCAACAATAGCACCGGCCGTGCAGTCTGCCTTCAGGATAAGGGAACACAGACCATCTGCAAGAACGTGAAGATGCTTTCATATCAGGATACTTACTATAGCAACAATAATAAGGGTCAGTACTACTTCGAGAACTCAGACATCCACGGAATCGTAGACTTCATCTGCGGCGGTGGCGATGCATTCTTCAACAAGTGTACCTTGACGTTGGAGCCTGGTAAGGGTTCTTACATCACAGCTCCTTACACAGACGGAACTGATTATGGTTATGTATTTGACGGATGTAAGATTGTAGGTTCAGCTACAGACAGCTTCACCTTCGGTCGCTCATGGGGCGGAACAGCCAAGTGTGCTTTCCTCAACACCATCCTTGACAAGAACGCAGCAGCCAAGATTGCTTCTACCCGCTGGACAACAGGTGGTATGAACGTGGTTGCAAAGAACTTCTTCGAGTACAACACAGTTGATGAGAACGGCAAGGTGATTTCTCCTGCAGAGAACATCGTGAAGTTTACAAAGGATAAGGAAGTTAGCGAATACAACACCATCATCACAGCCGAGAAGGCAGCTGAATTCAGCCTCGACAAGGTATTCAGCAACTGGAAACCAGCTGACCTCACATCTCAGAAGGTAATAGCAGGAGCTACAGAAAACAACGGCAAGCTCGCTTGGGAAGGTGATGCACAGATGTACATCGTATTGAAGGACGGCAAGTTCTTCGCCTTGACAGCTGAGAAGTCACTCGATATTGCTGGTGCTACAGGTACATGGAGCGTTCGTGCAGCCAACGAGATGGGTGGTTTCGGTAAGATGACTTCTGTTGCTACAGGCATCAAGAACATTGCTTCAACTGAAGATGCAGCAACCGTAAACACAGCCATCTTCTCTGTAAGCGGTGCTCAGCAGAACAGTCTTCAGAAAGGAATCAACATCGTTGTGAAGACTCTTGCTGACGGCAGCAAGAAGACCGAAAAAGTGATCATGAAATAAAGGAAACTTCGGTTGGCGATATAACTGCGGTTGGATTTGAACCAACTAGGTCAGCGTCATGCCCGACACACAACAAAAAACAGACCGACATGAACTCTTGTTCACATCGGTCTGTTTTCGTTACTACCACCTGCTTCTTTTACGTGTTTTTATCACAATTGGTCCCAAAAGCCCTTTTTACTTTTTTACCTTTTTACCCTTTTACCTTTTAAAGCTTGATTGTCTGTGTTTTTCCAGTGATGCCTGTTACCACGGCGATTCCATTGTCACGAATCTCCACCTTCTCATATTTGGCATCAACAATCACTTTTCCTTTCAATGTCATAACGCCCCAATGTTGGGGAATCTGTTCAAAGGCGCAATAGGCACCTACAGGTTGCGCTATGCTGTGGTAGAGGGGTGGCACGATAACTTTACCATCTACCTTCACGCCCCATTTCTTTCCTGCTTGATACAATTCCACATGTCCTGCCTCCGACTTCTCGTGCATAAGCTCCAACTCCTGTTCCTCTTGCTTTTTCCTACGCTTCATTTCTCGCTCATAGACCACTTTGCCAAGCCGAGGCATCGCAACCATCAAATTTTCGCTTTCTGTTTTGGGTTGATTGCAACCTATATAGGTCTTTTTCAAGCTGGAGTCAACGAAGTAATAATCCTCATGACTGTCCATGACCACTATGCCACTATCGTACAGGTCGGCGCACAGCCAATATACATGAGTATGGTCGCCACGTAAAAAACAAACCTTTTCACTGTTTTCTTTATACATACGCATAGAGCCGCCATCCTCCTCTTTATATATCCATTCCTGACAACCACTGGCTGTAGAGCGTTGAAAGTTGTATATCAAATAATATCCATAATTCCATAGGTCATATTGGGAAGGGCGAAAAGGTAAAGCAAAGTACTCATAGGTACGAGATCTGAAGAGACCATTATATTCGACGAACTCCCATTTATTGATGGTGATTACTTCGGGAGCATCCTTCGCATGAATGTCCTCGTCGATGACAACTCTCGCCAAGAGGTCGTAGTAACACACAGTCTTTCTGCGAGGTCGATAGGATAAGATATTACCTCGCAAGAACTTCATTTCATAATAGTTGCCTGGTTCTATCACCTGTTCGCCTTGCCGGTTTACCACCGTCATCTTTCCGTCAGGTAACTTGACGATGGCAAAATCATCATTGCAATCCACAAACTCCCGATACAGCAACGACTGCATCAGTTCCTCATGGCTCATCACCATCATCATTTCCGAGTCTGGATTAATCTGAATACCGTCTTTCACCTTGCTCATCAGGAAAAACTCTCTTTCCTTCGGAGTCTCCATTTTCTTGCCAACTTTCAGCTTTCCCTCGAACATCGCCTTCCAGTTCCATACTTGCGAAGGCAATCCAAACACCCGATACAGTCCCACATTATCAATAATCACGCAGTTCTTCTTTCCCTTAGCTACTCGCAATCCTCGTCCCACCATCTGCAGATATTTGGCAAGCGACAGCGTTGGTCGAGCCAACTGTACAAACTCCACATCCGGACAGTCAAATCCTTCCGAGAAAATATCTACATTCACCAGTACCTGTATAGGAGCAAGTTCATCAGCAAGGCGGTTTACACCGCACAAACAATCTGGCGAGACCTTTGATGGTCCGCCATCCTTAGAGCGTAGCGGTTCCGAGCACCGGAGGGCGGTTACATCCCCTGTCCCCTGAGGGGAAAGGGGCTTGGGGAAAGCGGTGGAGCCTCCCTTAAGGGTAAGGGAGGACGGGTGGGTTTTCGAAAACGATAAGGAAGAAGATTTGAACCTTTCAATAAGCATTCTACGCTCACTCGCAGGAGTTTTACTATCAATGGCAACAGCAGCTATGCCGTGTTCTCTGTAGAACTCGGCAATAGCATTAGCATGACTGATATTGATAGCATACACGATGCCCTTTCTATCTTTACCATATTCCTCCAAACTCTGATAGAGCCTTTCGATACTCGGCTTCTTATTCAGCAACATATCCATTTCCTTGTTCTGGTAGTCACCATCTGCTCCTCGCTTCTGCAAGGAGTCGATGAGCCGTTGCGTCACACCATCCGACTTGATGCTCACGAAATCGTATGTCGCCAATCTTCCCTTGCTGATAAACTCAGGAACACTCCACGACTGCACCAATACGTCAAACAGATCAGTAAAACCCTTACCATTCAATCGGCAAGGTGTAGCCGTCAGCCCCAGGAACTTAGCTTTCGGGAATCTCTCCCACATCTCCTTATAGGTCTTGGCAAGGGCATGGTGCGCCTCGTCAATCACTATCATTCCTGGTTCTTCCTCTATCTCGTCATAGTGCTTCGACAACCATTGTATCGACACAGCTTTTATAAGTGAAGAACGAAGAGTGAAGAGTGAAGAATCCAACGGCTTTTTTATCAAATTGGAAGAAGTTCCATCCTCTTTTTTAGCAAGGCGGTTTACACCGCACAAACAATCTGGCGAGGGCTTTGATGCCCCCTTTGACACCTCCTTTAATGCGCCAGCCGACAAACAATCTGGCGAGGGCTTTGATGCCCTCTTTGACACCTCCTTTAATGCGCCAGCCGACAAACAATCTGGCGAGACCTTTGATGGTCCGCCAACCTTAGAGCGTAGCGGTTCCGAGCGACGAGGAGGAGCGGTTTCCTCCCTCGCTCCTGAGGAGAGAGGGTCGGGGTGAGAGGTGGAGCCCTCTTTAAGGGTAAAGAGGGACGGGGTGATTTTCGAAAAGACCCTTTCAATAGTTTCTCGAATTTGAGAAACCAACTCCCTTCTATGGGCGACAATCCAAACATTGCAATTGGAATGTTCCCTCAAAAACGATTCTACGACCGAAGCGAGTAGAACCGTTTTTCCAGTTCCCGTCGGCATTTGTGCCATTACGGACCGATGAAGGCGCAACGCCTTCTCAATCCGTTCCTTCATATCCTCTTGATAATCAAATAACTTGATTTCTTTCATTCCAAAGAAATTATTTTTTCAATAGATTTTCAACATCCTTGATGGCTTTATCAAGGTCATTACATTCATATTTTCAAATTATAATTAAATATTGTTATATTTTCGCCTCACCGGTTGACTACTTCAGATATTTTTACTATCTTTGTCAACCAAAAGATAGAATGATTAATTATGGAACTAAAAGATATATTTTCTAAGCGACTGCGCAACGCACGTCTGATGCGAGGCTTGTCCATGCAACAACTCTGTGTGATGATGAATGATATTGTCACCAAACAATCTGTGTCCAAATACGAACGAGGCGAGAGTATGCCAGACAGTACCATTCTCATCGCATTATGTAAGGCCCTGAACATTTCCCCCGACTATCTGTTTCGTGAAAATCGTTCAGCTCTCAATAATGTCCATTACCGCAAACTAACTCGTCTGAGTGCTAAGGAAGAGAAATCCATCAATCTCATGGTGGAAGATACCATTGAACGCATCAATGAAATAGAAGACATTTGTGGCATCGAAAGACATTTTGATGCTTCCTCCTTCTCTTGCCAAGTTAAGTCTTTAAATGATGTTTTCAGCGCAGCAACTAAACTACGCACCGATTGGAATATTGGCAATGCAGCCATTACAAACGTCATCAATATCTTAGAGACCAATGGTATCATTGTGGTAGAAGTAGAAGCTTCTGACGCTTTCTCTGGTCTCAATGGCACATTGGAAAATGGAACACCTGTCATTGTCATTAACAAACAGATGAGCACCGAGCGTAAACGTTTCACTGCTCTTCATGAATTAGGTCATGCATTGCTTCATTTTCCAGAAGACATGGATGAAAAGACGGAAGAACAATACTGCAATATTTTTGCCAATGAAGTATTGATGCCAAGACAAACTTTCCTTCAGTCTATTGGCGAAAAACGCCACGACATAGCATTAGTAGAGTTGAAGAACCTTCAATCAGAATTTGGAATATCCGTTGATGCCTTGATGTATAAGGCGAGATATCTTGATGTCATATCAGAAAATCGCTATACAACCTATTGGAAGAAGAAAAATTTCGATTCCAATTTCAAATCACAGGTAGAGAAGAGTATCATTGATGACGAGCACAGCACCAGGTTCGAGAACCTTATCTATCGTGCCCTGTCAAGTGGCTTGATTACTGAATCCAAGGCTGCCGTCTTACTCAACAAAACGACAGAGGAAGTATTACATAATTTCGTTCTTGCCTAATGGAAATAGTAATCAGCGATACCTATACATTCATAGATTCTCTTTGAGAATGCCATGATAACAGACATAGAAAGTGCAACATTTGGAAGCCAAAAATGCCTACAAATATCATATAAATATTGTAAATTATTCGTTAATTAGTCTTAAATATGTAAAAATCAATGGGATAAATTTGTTTAAGAAAAAAAATACCCGTAACTTTGCAGCAGCTCATTAACCAAGTTGTTAAAGGAGTTACGAGGTCGTATAGCAGGTTGCTATACGACCTTTGCTTTAATCATTTATCCTTTGCATTATATTTTTTATAAGTTCATCAGGTGTTAAAACTCTTCCTGATAGCCTTAACCATTCTTCATATTCCTTTGCTTTCTTCCTCACTTGATGAGGATAATCGGCATAAAAAGCTGTCCATAACAGCACAAAGGTCTTTCTAACATCTAAGACAACAAAATAGTTGTCGCCATCATCTACCTCCAGCCAAATGCATACACGATGCTTTCCGCTTCTATTTTGCTCCCAGCATTTCACCTCACCCTTCTGAGGTAAAATTTCAACAGTAGGCTTTGCCCATGGCATTCTTTCACATCTTCGGAAATCAGGAACTCTTTCATTTTCCACATTTCCCTTATGTGTCATGTGATAAAAAGTATAAGCCCTATCTTGAAACTCAGGGTGCACTTTCATTTGCAAAGGCCAACTTCCGAAATACGCTTTACGTCTTATAAAATCTTTCTCAAATACAGAATATACAGCATCTATATAAGTAGAATAATTCCCGCCATAATCAGACAGGAACAATTTGTCGGGCACATCATTGATACTTACAGCCATATTACACCTGCCTTCCCTTCCACACAAAGATATTAACCTTATCCTCTTTCACCAATGTTGACTTCAGCAGAGAATATTTTGAACGCCGCTTCATTTGTTCCACTAGTTCTAACTTTGCAGCACTAGTTTTTAAACCTCTATGCGCATAAGCTACGGCACCTATCAAGAAATCAGAGAGTTCTATGAGTTCTACCTCATGAGATCGAACTTGTTGTATCTTCCGAATCATTTTTTTATTATAGTCATAAGCATTGTTAGCTAGCACATCCTTCAGCTTTTCCACCTTTCTTCCACCATTAGTATCTTTTATGTCTAGATAAATACAATACTCATTCGATGGAGTCAAGATTGTCTTTAACAAGTCAAAGTACATTTTATAATAAAACTGGTCATGTGTTTGCCCATATTGCTCATGATGCAGAACGGATTTGTCTGGTACAACCAACACCCTAAAATGCAAATCAGAATTATCGAAGAAGAAATCCATTACTTCTTGATAATATGCCAATTTGGTTTGAGAGACAGCATTCCACTTTAGTTCACAAGTAGGTTTAAGTCCATACTTCACCTTTATGGCACGAAGTCTCTTAAAGATAGCATCTTTCTTTTGCTCTTCACACCACACACAACCTAAAAGCATCGGCTTAATCCCATCATGCTCTAAATGGCAGCTCTCATCACAATAAATATTTATTTTTGCCATGGCTATTAAATTTTATATCTACAAAATTACCTATTAATTTTGAAAACGCCAAAATTCTTGGCTATATTTAACGATAATAAAGAGATAATCTGTTCCACCTGATACACAGATGCCAAGCAAAAGGCAGAGTTCGATTTGTCTTTTGGTATTGCCGAGCGCATTAGTGAGATTCTGAAAGCCAAGGGACTCTCCCAAAAAGATTTCGCCTCTAGGAAGTAAACTCATCAGCATAGCCCATTGATTGGGCTATACCTATAAGCATATTTTAGAATGCCAAGAAATTCGCAACAAATCTGCAACTTATCATCAAATCTCCCGAATATAAATTGTAAACTATTAACTATAAACTCAAAACTCTCTTCCCCAGGCGGTCCCATCCCGCAAAACTTGGCGAAGACCTTTGATGGTCCGCCAACCTTATAGCGTAGCGGTTCTGAGCACCGGAGGGCGGTTACATCCTCTCGTCCCTGAGGGAAGAGAGGCTTGGTGAGAAAGGTGGAGCCTTCCTTAAGGGTAAGGAAGGACGGGTAGGTTTTCGAAAATTCCTTTTGCTAAAGGGAGAAGGAGGGTTTCGAAAGCGCATACCCTCCTATCACCCCATAACATACCAGCGGTATGAGAAAGGCAATCGCCATACTCCCTGTAGTATCCGCTATATACCCCATGATTACAGGAGCAACCGCACCACCCACTATCGTCATGATAAGCAACGAAGAAGCAAGCTTGGTCTTAGTACCCGCATCCCTCAATGCCAGCGAGAAGATAGTAGAAAACATGATGCTCTCTCCCAGATACAGAGCGAAGAACGCAATGAGAGATAAGGTACCACTACATACCACCACAATCAATGTGGCAACAAAGGTGAGGATGGCACAAGCCAGCAAAACCAGCGCCACAGAAAGCACGAAGATACCCACTAGGGCATAAGGAATGGCGATGTTGACACCCAAGAACAGGAGCTGACCGCCAACCAGCGGTTCCACAATCCATCCGATAGTTTGTTTTAATATCATTAGTATTGTAAACTCCAGAAGGCTACTTTGCTCCCCGTTGAAGACATTGACCTTTTTCAATATCGACATTCTTGATAGGTCCAATATTTCTTATGATCAGATCTGCGAAATCCCAGTCCGCACAGGTCCAATATCTGTGATAATCTGTGCAATCTGTGGGACTTAAAAGACCAAGACAAAAACAATCTGCGAGATCTGCGTGATCTGCGTGACCTACCCCCAGCCCACAAAGTACATCAAGAATAGAAGAATCCGAGAGTTTACATTTTGTGTTTAAGTCTCCAGAAGAAATGCCAAGTTCTGAAGATAGGCTCACTCAGTGCTTCTGCAGGATAATATCTCACAAAATGCAAAAGTCATTAAAAGCCCTATTTCCCAAATTTCTCACAAGCCTCCTTATATGTATCAAGACTTCCGATGTCGAATCTTCCTGCTGTCATTTTCCAGGCATGCATCTCCACTTGTTCCACCATGTAATGAGCGAGATTACCTGGTGCATCCTTGCCACAACCATTCTCTACGGAATGTCTTACTTTATCCAAGTCCTTCTTCAGATAGATATAGAATGGTGGCACAGCCCAATGGCTCTTTGGCTCCTGTGGCTTCTCCTCCATATTCAATACCTTGTCGTTATCATCCAGAACAATCACACCTGTGCGCTGCAGCTTCTCTATACTAGGCTGCTCATGGTTTGCAATCCGCAGCAAAGGAGTATGTTTTGCCTTTGTCGGAGGGGATTACAAATCCCCTGGTTTTAATAGGTCGAACCTTTTTTTACGGCGGATTGCAAATCAGCCGGGACGCCTAGCGGGGTTGAAGATGGAGCCTTCTTTAATCGTAAAGAATAGCTTGGTTTTTGAAGCTTTTGCCCTTACAGGGCGACAAACTTGCGTCCATGATTACCCAGGGCGCTGCCCTGGGCTAGGAGCTTCTGCCCTTTCAGGGCGTGTGGAGCTCATCCGCAGCAAAGGAGTATATCAATCCTCGAAAGCCGCATTACGCAATCTTCGCTTCACTCGCTCCAATTCCTTGGAATCGAAGATAAACTCTTCAAAGGTGTTGACGACTTTCTTGAAAAAACTCAATTTCAAATCGCAACCTTTTTAACACCACTGTAGTTGTCATGCTTAATGTGACAACTCATCATAAACTCTCTCGACGTAATACCGTGAGCCTTCAATTCTTCATTGAAGACAGTACTAAATCTCTTGTGCATCACTACAATTTTCTTTTCCATTGTAATTTTGTTAAAAAGTTAGAAATATTATTGATTTATGTAATATATTCCCCTTCATTGTAAGCACGAAACACCGATAAACACAAGGCTTTTCATGCAAAATCCAAGGGGAACGCTTTTCTTTTATTTTTTTATATTTTTGCTACATAAAAATCAAACAACTAACAATTGAAGATTATGAATGTAAGCATTTTCCATGACATGGCGAGCAAGCTGCCCTTGCCAGGTCTTCTAGAAGGAGTTGCCAACCTCATCAGAACCGATGAGAAGTTGGCTGTATTCACCCGGTCGTACCGGCAGACCGGCAGCAAGACTTTCAAAAACGAAAGCCAACTGTTTGCTGTGCCTTGCCTTTTCGAGGGAGGAAAAGGCAGAAGCAACATCAGACAACTCACGGGTATGTCGCTCGTTGACTTCGACCACGCCATAGGGAGTGAAGAACGAAGAGTGAAGAGTGAAGAATCCATCAGCGACGGCGAATGGAAAGCCTTTGTTGCCAAAGAACTTAACATCTTGAAGCAAAAGGCGATAGCCGATCCTCACACCCTCCTTTGTTACATCACGATGAGCGGCAACGGACTTCGTGTCATTTTCACCTATGAGATAGCCCCGGAGTTTTCAGGAGTTCCCAAGGATGAGGAAGAGGTGAAGAAGTTCGAGGCATACTACCAGCAGGCATTCTATGCCGGCAATGCCTACTACGAGAAACTTCTGGGAGCCAAAGCGGATATGCAGTGCAAGAACATCACCCGACTGAGCGGTCTTGCCCACGACCCAGAGGTGTTTCTACGCCCCAAATCCGAAGTCATTCCTTTCACGGCAGAAGAAATCTCCACCGCAGCAACAGCCTATGTCAAGCAGAGCAAGGAAGACAAGCAGATGCAGCGCATCCAAACTTATTTCGACACCCTTATTGCGCCCCAGCTGGCGAAGGACAACATCAAGTTCCGTAGCGGCAGTCATAACGATTATGTGATGCGCGTCGGCTATAAACTTGCCGAACGCCGCTTTTCAAAGAAGGTCGCCCTCAGATGGGCGATGCAGAAGTTCGGAAAGGACTATCCCGACACGGAGCAGGTCATCACCTCCTGCTATGCCAACGCTTCTCCTCACGGAAAGCAAGGAGGAGGAGGCGGCAACAGAGGCGACTGCAAAACGGCAACAGTCGAGGAAATCAAGTCTTTCCTGGATGGTCATATATCACTCCGATTCAACGAGATAACTTCCCGTGTGGAATATGAATTTCCCGCAGATAACACAGATGGACACAGATTCACACCAGTCAACGACCGCGTCGTCAACTCCCTATGGAGCCAGATGTCCTCCATTACCCGTGTCAATATCCAGGATATGTACCGCGTCATAGAATCAGACTATGTGCCTGTATTCAATCCATTCAAAGAATATCTGAAAAGTCTCCCACAGATAACACAGACAAGCACAGATAATGTCTCAGACGAAACAGAGTCTTGCAAGCCTGTTGCCCAACAACAAAAAAATCTGTGTAAATCTGTGGAATCTGTGGGAGAAAAGAATCATTCATCTGCGGGAGAAAAAAATCATCCATCTGTGGGAGAAAAGAATCATCCATCTGTGGGAGACAGAGATTATATCCGTGAGCTTGCCCAGACCGTCCGTGTGAAAGGCGGCGAGCAGGAGCAGATGCTATGGTACCGCTACCTGAAGAAGTGGCTCGTCGGCATGGTGGCGAGTTGGATCTCCGATGATGTGGTCAACAACGTCAT